>CAYZRT010000011.1:0-40987 GCA_964480875.1 uncultured Smithella sp.
TCAGCTTGGCTCACTAAAATATAGTTCGTCTTCCGTTGTATCTTTCGGTGTCGTAATATTTTTCCACGTCGACCAGTTTCAGTTTTTTGATCACCCCCGCAAGAGGCGCTGTGCCAATGTCACCTCTTTCCAGAGTAACCATACGTCCGAAATCTTCCTTGACAATCAGGTCCACGGCGGCAATGCCAAACCATCTGGCCATCAGGCGATCGTGGGCGGAGGGAGTGCCTCCGCGTTGAAGATGACTCAATGATATATGACGCGATTCTAATCCGGTTTTCTTTTCAATTTCACTGGCGACAAAGTTGGCTACTCCACCAACCGATACGTGACCGAAATCATCAACGTGGGTGTCTTTTAAAAATTCTTGTTTCCCTGTAAGCTTGGCCCCTTCGGCTACTACGATAATGGAATAATTTATTTCCCGTCCCTTTCGTTCCCGTAAAAGCTCGCAGACCTTACCCATGTCGAAGGGATATTCGGGGATCAGAATGATGTAGGCTCCGCTGCATTCTCCGCCGCGCAAAGCCAGCCAGCCCGCATGACGTCCCATAGTTTCCACGACAAAGATGCGGCTGTGCGATCCGGCGGTTGTTCGCAAACGGTCAATTTCTTCCATGATGATATTCACCGCCGTATCAAATCCAAGCGAATATTCCGTTCCCGCTAAATCCATGTCGATCGTTTTGGGAATGCCTACTGTTTTTATGCCCAGCTTGTGCAGCTTATACGCAACCCCGAGGGTGTCTTCCCCGCCGATGGCAACGATGGCATCAATCCCCAGTTTTTTAATGTTTTGAATCAGTTTCTCCGAACGATCATTTTTCGGATTGAAGGGATTTGTGCGTGATGTTCCCAAATTTGTGCCGCCGTAACGATCCCATGTTCTAACAACTTCTTCGTCTAAATGCTTAAGATATCGGGCACAACTTTTCTCATCATCCGGATTGACCTCTACTATGCCCTTCCAGCCCTCAACAATACCGATAACCTCAAATGATACTGAGCGGCTCGCTGCTAATCGGGAATCCAGAGCACTTTTCGTCACCCATTTTATCGCTCCGTTCAATCCGGGACAATCTCCGCCGCCTGTCAATACCGCTATTTTCATCTTCATTTTTTATTCTCCATAATATTGAAAATTAAAAAATTTTAATATGACCGGGAAACTATCAAGAAACACCACGACAGTTATTTTATAAGAAAAACTTATCCATGTGTCAATAATATATTACGGAAAAATCTTGTATTTTTCACTATGAATTTGTTCAGGACGCTTGAAATATTACACAAAAGCATATATACATATTTAAAACATCAAGCAGGATTCTCATGACAGAAAAAGAAACGGGAAAGTGGCTGAAAATTGAAATATCGGCTCCCCCGGAGCAGATGGAAGCTATCGGGAATTTTCTTACCGAAGCCGGTGTTCAGGGTGTTTTTCAGGAATCACTTGCGCCGCAGGCCGCTTCTGGAGATTTTCCGGCGACCGCTAATGAAGAAGTGCTTAAAGCCTACTTTCCGCAGGATAGCCGAAGTGAAAAAAGAATAGCCGCGCTTCAGAAATATTTGGAAAGCCTTGCGGACATATTTCCCAATCTGGAGAAGCCATCTTTTAAAACCGAAATCATCTGCGATCCCAACTGGGGAGAACAGTGGAAAAAATATTTCAAACCCATCCGGGTGAGCAAAAACATCATTGTTAAGCCCACATGGGAAAGATACACGCCCGACAGTCGTGATATTGTCATTGAAATTGATCCCGGAATGGCTTTTGGGACCGGCCAGCACGCTTCCACCAGAATGTGCATTGAAGCCGTGGAAGACGTTATTATGAATGATCGTTCCATCAAAGAATGGAAGGTTCTGGATGTCGGTTGCGGCACCGGCATACTTGGTATTACCGCCGCCAAGATGGGCGCGCAGGATGTCATTTGCGCGGATATCGACAGAAAAGCTGTCGAAATCGCCGGTGAGAACGCAGCCATTAATAATGTTCAGACCTCTTTACGCACTTTAAATAAAAACGCTGCGTCAATTGACACGCCGCGGAATTTAATCATCGCCAATCTGACGTCGACCTTACTCCTGACGCTTCGATCTCATCTTACTCAATTACTGTTGCCGGATGGGTATATGATCATTTCAGGAATTATTGAGCAGGATGCGGTGAATATCGAAAAAGAATTTATTACAGATCCCTTGACTCTGCACAGAAAGATCACGGAGAAGGAATGGGTCTGTTACATACTCAAAAAGAACTCTGCGAATGCATAGTCACCGCAACATGCTATCTTTAAAAAAAATATTTTAAGGATCATCCGACTTTGACCATTCCCCGAATATACAGTCCGGAAGCTTTGGGAGACCTTAAGACCTGTGAACTGGGAGCGGATAACTTAAAATATCTGAAACAGGTTATGCGCCTGAAACAGGGAGCCCGGATAAAAATATTCGATGGTTTTGGCCGGGAGTTTGACGCTGTAATAAAAAGCTATACAGCAAAAAATGTTTTGATAGAATTAGGAAAGTTAATACCGTCAACAAACAAGGAAATAAATATCACGATTGCTCAAGCCATTCCGAAAGCAAAAAAAATGGATACCATTGTCAAAACAGCCGCTGAACTGGGAACAGATGTGATAATCTCTTTTGATTCTGCACGTTCGGTTGTGCACATTACCGAAGAAAAAACTTCTTTAAAAATCGCCCGATGGCAAAAGATTGCCATGGAAGCAGCCCGGTCAAGCCACGGTTCTTGCATTACTCAGGTATCAAAAGCCTCTTCTTTTTCTGACATGCTTTCTCTGGCTTCAAAAGACGCCTTGAAACTAATCTTCTGGGAAGAAGAATGCCAAAAAACTGTTAAAGACGTTTTGCAGGACAAACGTCTTTCCGATACGAAAGATTTTTTTGTCGTTGTTGGGCCGGAAGGCGGTTTTTCCAAGAATGAGATTGCTAAAGCAAAAGAATCAGGATTCGTTTCTGTAAGTTTAGGAAGGCAAATATTAAAAGTGGAAACAGCGGTGGCGGCAATCATATCCATCATCCAATACGAAAAAGGAATCTTCAGCAAAAAATCACAGGAGGTGAAAAATGGCTTTTTATAAATATGCCGGATTTTGGCGGCGTTTGATCGCTTATATGATTGACGGATTTATTATCAGTGTTGTTTTCATTGCTTTGATGTTTATTGCGGGAGTGGCCTTTTTTGCCGGAACAATATCCGGCGGCAGTAATGCCTGGATGGTAAAAATCGGCAATCCTGAAATAATGGTTTCATATACCCTATGGTTTTGGCTTTTTTCAACATTGATAAACATTGCTTATTTTACCTATTTTCACGGATCCACGGGGCGTACGCCAGGTAAAATGCTGCTCGGGCTACAGGTTGTTTCCGTTGATGGCAGCCGGATTTCCTTCGGCATTGCCTTTCTGAGGTCGGTGGGTTATCTGGTTTCAAGCATCGTTTTTTGTCTGGGTTATATTTGGATCGGTTTTGACAAAAAAAAACAAGGGTGGCATGACAAAATAGCCAACACGGTTGTCATCATCAAGGATAGCGCAGACCAAAGCGCAGGGCTTTCCATTGCCGGGAATTCCATTTCCGATTCGACTGCGCAGATGGTAAAACCCCCTGAAAATAATGATAATTAGACCGCTAAAGCGCTCAAATGCAGGGAAAAAATACCTTGACAAAAGGCATCTTATTCTATAGACGGTTGCAAGATTTTTTTAGGATTGATTTAATCGAGCGGGTCGGTAGCTCAGTCGGTAGAGCATCGGACTGAAAATCCGAGTGTCGGCAGTTCAATTCTGCCCTGACCCACCATGAATATCAAGGGGTTACAAGTCGTAAAGACGGTTTGTGACCTCTTTTTTTGGGGCACTGTGATAAAATCGTGATAAAATTTTGATCCAATCCATCCATGATTTCGATGGCTGGCCTCAAACTTTCCGGATTATGATGGGCATAACGCATCACCATCGACGGCGTTTTCCACCGGCCCAACTTCTGAACCTCATACATGCCAACGCCCGCCTGAACCAATCGCGTGGCAAATGTATGACGAAGATCATGAAACCGGAAGTTTTCAATTTGCGCCCGTGTCATCGCCGCATCAAACGCCCGGAACAAATTGCGTTCAATGATCCGCGTCCCGTTTTGACTCGGAAACACCAGATCACATCCCGGCAAACGATTGCGCCGTCTCTGCTCCAAGACCTTCAGGGCATTTTGACTGAGCGGCAGTGTATCGATTTCACCGTTTTTCTGTTCCGTAATAAGCATGGTTCGACGTTCAAAATCAATCTGGGATAGTTTTAACCTCAGGATTTCACCACGCCGCTCGCTCTCGCTTTTTACTTCGAAGGGTTTAGCGAATTACTGATTAAACATTCAAATCCTTGTATTTTTTAAAGTTCGCAATCAAGTCTTTGAAACTATTAGGTTTGTATTTCTCAAAATCTTCCTCTTCAACAAAAACAAAATCGAAATGAATTTTCTTTTGCGATGAATTGATATCGGTGCACCATTTTTTCAGACGCTCCATTTTCAAGGGCACATCAATTTCTTCCAGTCCCTTTGTTTCCACGACATAAATATCCTTTTCACCTGTTTTCACAAAAAAATCAGGGTAATAATTGGATATGTTGCCCTTGGAATCGACATAGTCCAGCGTAAAATGTACGGCCAAATAGTTTTTGGCAAAACAAATAACATCGGGCCATTTTTCCAATGCAGAGGCAAATTGCAATTCCAGATTGCTGTCGCCGATAATTTTATTGAAAATGCTTTTCTGCGGAATTAAGAAACCTTGCTCCTTAGCTACAAAAGGCCGGGTCTGACGAAGCTTGATATAGTCGCGGATTTCCGCGCTGCCTTTATCCCGCACAGTCAGTTCATTTATTTTTTTCTTGAAGGTTTCCATGATGGTCTGCGCCGCACCCGGCTCGGATAAATTACGCAACGTGTTGAGATCATCAATTTCAACCGCTGTATTAAAAAGGTAATCTGCGATAAATTGCCGCACTTTCGGATATAAAACATCGTAACCGCTGACCAGTTTCAGTTCCTTCATAATACCCTGTGTGAAATAACCGACAACACTGCGATAATCGGCAACCGTATTGGATTCCAGATACGTAATGTGATTGGTCTCGCCACTGGTAATATCCTTAAAAATAATTTCTCGTTTTTCTTCTTCCGTGAATTGTTTGTATTCAACTTTTGGCGTATTGAAATCCGCCGGATTCAGTTCTTCCAGATTCTTATAATTGCGATATACTCGCGGCGTCATGACGGGAATTTCCATGTCGAGCGTTTCAATATTCTTCCGGTTGTTATTGCGATCTACTTCGATAATGATTGGAGCCTTGGCGCCCGTTCCTGCACCCATCGGTTTTCTTTCCAGTTCAACACCTTCGCTTTTTATAGATTCCACGAAATCCATAAAAGCATCCGTACCGACAACACTGACATATTCCGTCGCATCCGCGCCCACGTACATTCGGCGCAAGCCTCTGCCCAGCGTTTGCTCCGGCAGGATATTGCTTTTCGCCGCATAAGCGCGCAGACCAACAATCGTAGTGACGTTGCGAACATCCCAACCTTCTTTCAGCATCAACACCGAAATAATAACTTTGTAAGGGCTTTCCCAACTGTCGATGAAATTGGCAGCTTTGCGTAAAATTTCCAATTCTTCTTTGCTCTTTTTGGAATCCGATTCGGAGATTTCACCGTTGTTGTTGGTGTGAATAGTCAGGATGGCGTCTTGAATTTCGGGATAGGTTGTTTTCAGATATTCAGCTACGTCATCACAGTTTTTGGTGTCGTCGGTCATGATGAAAAGAACAGCTTTCTTGCCCATCTTTTCATGTTCGGCATAAGCCTTTCGCCACTCCTCCATACCCAGAGCTAAATAATCAGCGTATCTTTCCGTGTATCTGGAACTCTGGCGTTCATCAAGTTTAGCGCGGCTCGCCTCATCGGGCAGGACAGGACGTTTGACCACGTTTTGTGTAATGGCTTCCACCAACGGATAATCGCAAACTGTCTGGACAAATATCGCTCCATTGTTATGCTTGGGCGTTGCCGTCAAATCGACCTGTAAAGACAGAAAATGATCTTTTTGCTTCAGGCGGTTGTGGATGTCCTGAATGGATTTAAACCACGCCAGACGACTATCATGGATATGATGAGCCTCATCGTTGATTACGATCAGCTCGTCAATTTCACGAACAATGACACCCAAATCAACTTTGGAATCATTTGTTTTTCCGACAGGACGTTTACCCAGAAAGTAATCTTCCAAATTGTCGTCATCAAAGCTTGGTTCAATATCGTTTCCTGCATAAACACGGTGAATATTCGTTAAAAAGAAATTGCCGGTTTTTCTGACAATGGAAACCTCGTCCTGAATATGCAACGTCAACTGAAAATCATCCTGCCAATTTTGACCCTCATAGCCATTGTCCGGCAGCAGCGGATCTTTGAAGAATATTTTAAGACCGTCGAAATCCGTGCGCAGGCGATCCAGCACGATGATATTCGGCGCGATTACCAGAAAGTTGGTTGCCAGTTTTGAGTCCGGCTCGTAAAGTTTATGAAAATAGCACCAGGTGATGATCATGCTGATCACCTTGGTTTTGCCGCTGCCAGTGGCCATTTTAACGACCAGCCTCAGCCAATCTTCATCAAACATGCCGGTGGATACCGCGCCGGATGAATCAAAGCGAATCAGATCGTATTTATCCTTAACTTGGACAACCTCATAAAGGTAGATGACGGTTTCCATGGCTTCCCGCTGGGCAAAATAATATTGGAAATCAAAAAGTGAACTGTCAGCCTGGGGCATGATATGCTCACGCTGAAACCACCATTGAAGCAGCGCTTTGCTGGTGGCTGTCGCCCCCTCATATTTTGTGTCGCGCCAGTCTTTCACATCCCGCCGGATTTTGTGCACCAGCGGCGGCAAAAGTTTTTCATAGCTCGATTCACGAAGCGCTTCATCGGCCGGAAACCAGCGGTATTCAGGAAGAAGTATCTCATGCGGCGATTTGGGAAAACGTGGATGAATAGCCATATAATCTAAAGTCCTGTTTTATTATCTAATTGAATTCTTCTAATTATCGGGAAACATTTACTTAATTCTAGACACCGGTCAAAATAGATATAAAATATATCTAAAAGATACATCCATTTATATGCTCTCTTAGCATTTGCAAATAAAAACAATATATCTACTTGATATAAAAGAACTTAATTTTTATTTGCATCTTCTACTGCAAATAAAAATTCTTGCCGCTTATCTGATATGGGCAATCGATAGCGTGTATTCTTTTTTGATCCACTTTCCGACCTTAACAGAAGACCTTGTGAAACCCATTTACGCAAAAGTCTTGATACTTTTGATGTATCCGGATTTCCGACAATCTCACGGACTTTTTCATTTGTAACGTATTTTTCTTTATTCTTCAGATAGGCCGCTACTTTATCCCATTCTGTCGCCTTGATGGAATTTAATAGAACCACTCTTACTGCATCGTCAAGGTTCGGATATGTATAGAAAATGGGAGGATAAAGATTGCTTCGATCCATTTCAGCTCGCATCGCTCGCACACCCTCATTCCGATCAAGGTTTGGTGGATTTGGAAATTCCCTAAGATGTTTTACGAGAAGATCATTTCGGTATCCTTCAGACCGGACAAAACCAATATTAAATGCTGTAATATTAAATGGGAAAAGACCCGGACTTTCAATTTCCACTCTGTCTTCAAATACCCTGATTTCTATATCGCGTTTGATGTAATAATCACGATGAATAACGGCATTGGTGATGGCTTCCTTGACGGCCCTTTCAGGAATCCGATAGGTGGTTACAAATCCGGAAGAGGGAATTCGCATTCCGGCACGCAATAGTGTAAGCACGTAGTTTTGTGCTTCTTCTATCTGTTTAACAGCCGGTCCCTCTATAGTAACTGGCGTTGATATCAGGTTAATCGTTTCATGAATCTTTTCCGTCGTGCCTTCATACTGAAAAACCCTAATGGTGCATTTTGTTTTCATGATTGTGTGCGGGAAATGCGCAAATAGAAGAACTGCGGCACGAACAGGTTTCAACTTATTGTCATCATCTTTTCGGGCAAGTCCTGTATGAAATAATATATCTTTTATATCACCGAATGGTATTTTTCTTTTTGTTCTCCAATTTTCATAATATTCGGTTTTCAGTAAATCAAAATCCACATCTACTAATTCTCTATCCGCGCGCTGAAATCCTTTTGCATAGGACAGTTTTACAACCTCATGTGGCGTTAAAACTTTGTTTCCTTTTTCCAAACGAACATAAACTCTGTTATCAATGGAAAAGAAATTATCTTTGGCTTTCGGAATATCAATAATGCCTATGGTTTTTGAATTTTCAGCCGTCAAGATTATCGGTGGCCACAACGTAGCCATTGGGGGCGTTATCCGTGAAATGTTTCTCGCTATCTCATCGTATTTTTCCCGGCTTTCTTCAATACCAAAAACACGTTGGATGCCTTTAAGCTTAGTCTTTTCGGGATCGTCAACACCAAGAATGATAAGCCCCCCGTCTGTATTGGCCATTGCAACAATGGTTTCTACCGTTTTTGATACGGACATTTTTTCATTCAACCGCTTGAATTCGAGCATGCGGTCTTCGCTGGGAATGGAAAGAATTTTATCGATAAGTTCTTTAGGCTTATTCATATCGTCACCTCTATGATCTTCATCGTATCATTTCCGAAGATGTCCACGACTTTGACGGCGATTTTATAGCGGCCCGGACTGCATTCGTGATAAGGCGTTTGCAATTCAAGAGAACGGTCTTTCTTTGTGCGGAAGGATTGCCACTCATTTTCAAAAATAAAATCACCCGTCCACTTCTCTTCCATTTCGCCGCTGGCTTCATCACGCACCCGCACGATCTCGCGCTTGCTTTCGAAATCAAAATCCACGCTCCAGTAATCAATCCAATCCGTCCATTTTTTCGTCAGCGTCTCACGGGTGACAATGCCGTTTTTGTCTTTGGAGACCTTGATGATTTTCCCCTGTTCGACGACGATTTTGTTTTTGCCGTCCTTGAGCGTCTGCGCCGCGTTGTCCACGCTGTCCTGCGAATAGTAAACGGAAAAATCCGTCAGTTCCACGGCAATGGAAGGCAGCGTGCCTTTTTTGCCTGTTTTCACCAGCGGCTTGACTTCAATGAAAGAGACATCATGGAAGACCACCTGATTTTTTTCTACGGCGCGTTTGTCGAAAACTTCACGCGGGATGTACTTAAGCGCAAGGTCAATGCCCTTGGCTTTTGCTTCTTCCTGAATGTTGGGAAACAGGCCCATTTCAAATTCAAAGGCCAGAATATCCACGCGGGAGATGCGCTTTTCGCGGCACTCCAGAATAACTTCTTCCACGTAAAGGCGCGTCACCGGCAGATTGATTGGCCCGACGGAAACCAGCCGCCCGGCTTTTTTGCCGTGGAAGCATTTGAAATTTTCCACGCCTTCCGCCTTGTAGGCCTTGAGGATCAGGCCGATAAATTCTTTTTCTTTTTGTTCAAGCTGTATCCGGCGTTCCTCTTCCCGCAGGTTCATGTTGACACCGATGTAGTGCGCCCGTTCGTATTTTCCGAGGTTGAGGATTTCAAACGCCCGGAAGTCTTTACCGTCTGCTTTGAGTTGACGCTGAACGCCGATCAGGCGTTTGCGTGTGGTGTGAACGGCGAACTTGCCCAGATCGGAACCGATCCACTTGCGTCCAAGTTTTTCGGCCACGGCCAGCGTCGTGCCGGACCCGCAGAAGAAATCGGCGACAATATCGTTTTCATTTGAAGCAATGTTGATAATACGTTCGATAAGTCTTTCGGGCTTTTGCGTTGGATATTCCGTACCACCTTTCATACGTCCAACTTCATCCCATATGTCTTGTAAAGGTATGCCCTGAACATCTTCCAAGTATCTTTTTAAACAACGTGAGGAGCCTTTTTCAGGATTGCGCAGATATAATTCGCCGCGCTCAAGAGCTGCCTCCATCCCAGCATAATCGTACATCCACTCCCGTTTCTCCGATGGTGTGGCACCACGCCAATTGAATCTATTTCGACTTCCTTTCCAAGTTGCATTCTCCAGCTTGAATCTCCTTCCAATAGTTGTTTCATGACCACGATAATTGACAACTTGTTTATTTGGAAGTTCTAATAATGAATATTCGGATAGGGCTGAATCGGATAGTTTAGTTCGTTCAATATCTGAGTCATAGTAATAGTTATTGCTTTTACTATACCAGAGAATGCGATCCGTAATAACACCAGGTTTTCTGATCGCATCGTTGTGCGGGTCAGTTCGCTGCCAAATTATTTCCCCTAATAGATTTTTATTATCAAACAGTTCATCACAGAGTAATCGCGTGTGTGATGATAGTTTGGGACCAATATGTATGAAAATGCTACCATCGTTAGTCAATAAGTCTCTCATCAGTATTAGGCGCTCGTAAATCATGGCAATGAAGCTGTCAGCGCCCTTGCCCCACGTGTCGCGGTAGGCGAGCTCTTCCAGTACATTCGGTTTCTTGGTAAAGGTTTCATCGCCGATTTCGATATCCATGGAAAAATCCGCGCCCACATCAAAAGGCGGATCGATATAGATCAGCTTGATGCCGCCCTGCTTTTCAATTTCTTCCCGGATTGGTCCGTTTTTCAAAGATGATAAAATGAGCTTGTTGTCGCCCCAGATAAGTTTGTTCGTCCAGCCTTTTAACTGTCTGCCACGGCTATCAACCGCAATACCCGCATAATCAAAAAGAACATCGTCGTGCTTTCTTTTCGTTTCCGCCCGCGGCTCGTCAATCTGTTCGATCACCTGAAAAGGCAAAACAATGTTGGTCACTTCATTGGTCTTCCCGTTCCAGACCAACTCTACCTCGCGCTTGTCGTCAAACAACAAAAACCGATACTTATCCGGCAGAGGCTTCTGGGCCTCAATCAGCTTCAAAATCTCGCGCTTCTCATTATCCGTCAGTTTCATAATCTACAGCCCTAAAAAGGCACATCTTCAAGAACTTCTGTTTGTTCTGCATTTACATTTTCATTTTCACTGGTACATTCAACTATAAATTTTGCTCTCTCAAAAATCTCGTCATAAGTAATGATGTCAATCCCATTGAGATGGCTACGAAAAGCTTCAAATGTTTGCCGGGCATCTGGATTGTCATTAAATTGATTTGTATTACCAACAATAAGAATACCTTGAGGATTTATTGTATACGTTTCTTCCTGTGACAGCTTTTCAAAATTTTCCGGCTCTCTTGCCTTATAGTCCCATTTGCGGCAATTAATTTGCAGTTGCGAGATCGCACCAACTAATTCTTCCGAGAGTTGACATGCACCATTCCTGTATTTTTTAACTTGTCCGTTTGCTATTTTAAATAAAGTCGTATCTGGCCGTTTAATTTCTACAAGCACAGTGAAACGAATATTCGCCTCTGATTTGCAAAGAAAGTCACCTTTCTGATTGCCTTTGCCAGTAAAATCAGCACCACCGTATGAAGGCTGACCTTGTAATACTTTGAGGAAAATATATTTGAGGCCATAACCAAAAACCCAAGTATTATTTTCAAAATATTCCTGCCAAAATGGTTCATCTTTTTGTTCAGAAAGGGATTTTTGAAATTCATCAAGTGAAGATTTTCGCTGTGCCTGAATTCTACTATAAGAGAGTTGTGTCGCTAAATTTGGATTATCAGCTATGAGTTGCTTCCAGACTTCTTCGCCATGATTCTGCTTTAATAATTTTTTTATGAATTCTATACGATCTTCTGGCACCTCGATAATTTTATCAGCTTGAGCAACAACCCATTCATGCCTACCGGTATGAACACCTTTTTGACTTACTTCATAAAGTTTGCTTAGGCCATCATATAATCGTTTTATTTGTTCACTATCAAAATGCCACTTAACGCCATCACCAGCTTTTAATTGCTGTAAGGTGAATTCTGAAATATCTTCCCATTCATCGTTTTGTTTTTTTCTTTGATGTATAATTGTTCCGCTAACTGTTTCGCCCTTCGCCAGTTTTGCGTCATTCGTTTCTGCCCGGAAAATGCAGCGTGTACGATCTTTTTGATAAATGATTATAGGTTCAATAACTTTTTGTGAGTGATAGGACGTGCTTTCCGTTGTGACCTTTTCCATCTTATGCCTTAACAAGTGCGCACAAAATAATTTACGACAAATTATTATCTGGAATTAATGATTTACGTTGCCAATATACCCGCTGAAAAACATAAGTCAATAAAATAATTATTTTCGTAATTTAAAATATTTTTGAATATATGTTTCCCTTTTTATTCGAAATCGAGTGTAAATCGATGCAAAGAATTACAAAAAGGTAATAAACTTTTTTTGATTAAACAAAATAATTTCAAAAAAGCATTTGTCTCAAAAAATTTACATTTTTTGCCACTCACGCCTTTAACCAAAACTTAACTGCCCGTTTTTCACTTTTATCTCTTAGTTTATACTGTGATAAAATCATCGGCAATGAATTGTATTCGATAGAATAAACAGAAATATATAGAATTTTCTTTTTGATTTATTTATAGGTACTTATGGAATATCAGATCTAACATCATGTCATTGATATTATTATTTTTTTCTCCATTAAAAATCCGAGTGTCGGCAGTTCAATTCTGTTCTGACCCATCATTTAAAATCAAGGGGTTGCAATTGATAAGACTGTGACCTCTTGATTTACAGTCATTGATCGCCATCATTTTACTTCACCTGTTATCAAAAAATAACACAAAGTAAATTTGAGTCAAGATTTCAGAAATATATACGGCACCCGCTCCGACGAGTTGGGAAGAAGTCTCTTTTTTCCACTTTGCCACAATCGACAATTTAATCCGGCTTGAAAAATATATCTTTTTTTTCATGGCTGCGGGTTTTAAATTTTCTTAATCTTGCTTGATAAAGATATAGAAATAAAAATCTATATTTTAAAATCATTCTGTTAATGATTGCTATTATTTGTTATTAACGAATGAATTGAAATACAGTAGGAAATATGTTTTGTTTATAGCCTTTCCAGTGGGAAGCCCCCCCCCGTTTGGGGGATATTTGAATTGACTGACATTGAAAAATATGAATAATTGTCGCGACAGACATTTTAATAGGCAGCTCGATATAATCTTGATCTGGAAATTTTTTGAAAAGGATACGACAGAATTCAAAAGATGGCGGAAGAACTTTACGAACGCGACATAAGGCTAAAGCGCCTTTTTCAGTGTGTGCCAGGAATGATTTATCAGTTTACCAGAAGATCTGATGGAACGTATTTTGCGCCATTTACTACAGAGGCTATCTGGGATCTTTATGGTTGCACGCCGCAAGATGTCCGGGAGAATATATCTCCAATCATCAAAGTAATACTACCTGAAGATTTAAATAAATTTCTGGATTCCATCGAATACTCAGCCAAACATATGACCATCTGGACTTGCGAATATCGTGTGCAACTTCCGGGCAAATCAGTCCAATGGAGATTTGGCAATTCAACACCGGAAAAAATGTCTGATGGCAGTATCACCTGGTATGGCTTCAATACCGATATTACCGCACGTAAAATAGCTGAGGAAGCAATTCGGGAGAGTGAAGAGAGATATCGGTCTCTTTTTGATTATTCAATGGACGCAATATTATTGACGCGACCGGATGGTTCTATTATTGATGCCAATCCGGCAGCCTGTAAGATGTTCGACCGCTCCGTTCATGAAATTAGAAAAGCAGGGCGTGCCGGGTTAGTGGATATGACGGATCCTTGTCTTAAAATTGCCTTGAAAAAAAGAGAAATCTTAGGAGGGGAAACGGCAGAATTCAGAATGCTTCGTTCCAATGGTGAAAAATTTCCGGTAGAAGTCTCATCAAAGGTGTTTTATGATGCTAAAGGCGAGAAAAAAACCAGCATGATTATTAGAGATATTACACAACGCAAGCGAAATGAGCATTTCTTGAAGAAAAGCGAGGAAGAGCTATATGCGAAATCCCGTAACCTTGAGGACATGAATACTGCTTTAAAAGTACTGCTCAAGCAAAGAGATGAAGACCGAGTCCAAATTGAAGAAAATATTCTTACCAATGTGAAAGCTTCCATCATTCCTTATATTGAAAAACTGAGAAAAGGACCTTTGACCCATAATCAACAAACTTATCTTAAGATTATTGAAGAAAAAACAAAAAAAATAACTTTACCTTTCCTGCGAAGTGTTTCCCATGCTTCTTTCAATCTTACACCGCAAGAACTGCGAGTGGCGGATTTGGTACGGAATGGGAATACCACCAAAGATATTGCTGATATTCTAAAAATATCAACAAAAACTGTTGATTGTCATAGAGAAAGTCTTCGCAGAAAGTTGGGCATAAAAAATAGTAAAGCTAATCTTAGAGCATTTCTAATGAAATTTTCATAATACCTATTTTAAATCCGTATTCCCTCCGAAACTATTCCGTATTGTTTTATAAGCAAATTTGGTTACTCTTGCATTAATTAAGTGAAGAATTTTTTAATCACCGAGCAATCTTTGGCTATGGTATATTGTTTGGAGGATAAAAATGTATAGGCAAGAACCAGATAAAAATAATCAAAGACATATTATTATATTTAACAGTTCTTTTATTACCGGTTTCAAGAAAAATGAAGAAAAAGACTACAAAAAAAATTGTAAGAAAAGAGAATGGATAAAGCCATCTTTTTCTATTGCTAAACTGGGTCCTTGTGTTTTAGACGAAGATAATTAGTAAAAAACCAAATTTCTAGCATTTCCCCCAAAATAATCTCTGCAGTGAAGGATGTTATACATGGCAAATAATACCAAATATATTATTTCAGCATCCATAAATGATGGCATTTTTGAAATTGTTTTGACGGGTAAATTAACGGAAAGCGATGGCTTGAATATGACAAATGAAGTAAGTGACCTTGTTAAAAAAAATAATATAAATAAAGTAATAATAAATGTTAGTGAGCTTGATGGTCGTTTGAGTATCACAGATACATATTTGAGAGTCAGAAGTTATCCACCCCATATGTATAGAATTCACCTTGCTATTGTGGATGTTGTTGAACAAGATATTTATGAACGTTATCATGAAGCTACATCATTAAACGCCGGAATGAAAGTCAAATGTTTCACTGATATTAATGAGGCTAGAGCATGGCTTAATTTCGATAATTTGCGCTTATCTAAAAGTGTTTCTTTTCGAGATCAAACAGAAACAGAAGATCATTGTAGAACAATAATAAACGCATTTGAAGGTGTGCTATCTTGGAAATGGGATAGTCGGTATTCCACGGCTTTAGCTGAGTTTGACATAGAAAAAAAAGATGAGATTTGTATAATCTTGAAACAATATCTCAGCACGGCATGGAACAGGTCAAATATTAAGAGAGCACCTGATACTGTTCAGCATATCGTTAGGTATCTTGGCAGACTTTGGCCGGGTCAGATGCTTTTGACCTCGGATATGAATAGAGATTATTTTATTTTTTGTGCATGGTGGCCGTGGGAAGACGGCAAAACCATCTCTATACGGATAGCTCCATTTTACGAGAAAATATTAGATTCACAAAAAGCTCAGCAGAACCAAAAGTTTAAAGAATGGCTCGGAATTTAAGAGCGCTATGTATTACGACATAATGAACGAATAGTTTCCTCTGTGATAAAATTGTGATAAAATTATCAGAAAAAAAAGAATTTGTCAGAATAACGAGAAAAAGATCGAATTGATTATTGCGCTTATATTTCAAGACTTTTGGGAAATCAGACCTTGAACCAAGACATTAATATTATTAGCTTTTTCGCCCTGAAAATCCGAGTGTCGGCAGTTCAATTCTGCCCTGACCCACCATGAATATCAAGGGGTCGCAAGTTACAAATTTGCGGCCTCTTTCGTTTTGTAGAATAAAATTTTTATTGGGGACATTTTCCTCTTTAGTAATTGACATGCGGAATCAACAATTTTATAAATTCAGAACTTGTATTTTTTTATAGCAATGAGGTGATGGATGCACAGCGTAGAAACTGGACTACGACCAACATTTCTTATCTTAGGTGCATACAAGGCAGGCACAACCTCTCTCCATCATTATTTAAAACAGCATCCCCAGATATTCATGAGTCAGATCAAGGAGATTCGTTTTCTGACCTACGCAGGACACCAGGAATTACCATTGTCACCGATTGAGTTTGCTTCGCTACCCTGGAAAGTACGATCGCTGGCCGAATATGAAGACCTTTTTGCAGGCACAGACGTTTTTCCTGCACGCGGGGATGTTTCGCCATGTTATTTGGCCTTCCCAGCTCAAACTATTCGAGGTATCCGGAAGTACACGCCTAATGCAAAACTGATTGCAATATTGCGTCATCCGGCGGACCGCGCTTATTCCAGCTTCGTTGGTTTGGTAAACAAAGGACGTGAAGAAGAAGTGGATTTCCAGCACTCACTTAAACTTGAAGCAAGAAGTGTGGCTCGCAAGATCGACGGAAGACAACGCCGTGATTTTTTGGAGAGCTTTTATTTTGAATCATTAAATCGTTATTTCCAAAGCTTTCCTCGTGAACAAATAAAAATTTATCTCTACGACGACTTACAACAAAATCCAATTCAATTGATACAGGATATTTTTCGATTTATCGGTGTTGACGATAGTTTTGTTCCGGACATGTCGGTTCGCCATAATCCTGCCGGATGGCCGCGTCTTCAATCAGTGCCATTGTTGATGAGAAAAGCCGAAAATATTATACTTAGAATCATCAAACACCTGCCAAAACCGGTAAATGGATATGCAGAAAATCGATTTAAACGCCTCATTCGTACCACAACCCCTCCGCTTGATCATATTCTGCGCAATGAACTTACCGCTTTGTACCGAGAGGACATCTTGCGTACCCAGGACCTTATAGGATACGACTTATCACCCTGGTTGAAATAATCGTGTCATTACCAGCAATCAGCGCAGTAAATTCTTTCTGATCATCAGAAAAAATTTATATCTCTTGTCTTGTGGAATATAAACTTCTACATATCACTATCGTTTAAAAATAATCACACTTTTCCATACGGCTTAATAAAATTCCTATGGCGCTG
Organism: uncultured Smithella sp.; assembly: GCA_964480875.1. GTDB lineage: Bacteria > Desulfobacterota > Syntrophia > Syntrophales > Smithellaceae > Smithella. Next base: position 17,166 of record CAYZRT010000011.1, read on the forward strand.
GGTCAGCTTGCATGTGATTTTTTTTACAATAAATAATGGTAACTGATAGACGGATTGCAGATTCCAATATTCTTTTAAAAAAACGGGAAACAAAGCGGCTTTTTTCCAAAAAGTTGCAGTTCTTATACTATAGCTGTGTATCAGCCATTTATGGTGCATGTTACCGAAGCTTGGTGGTGATGTTAGTATTTTGAGCAAATGATATTCTTGGGGATCTTTAGGCCGTGCGGCCAAATTATTTAAAACGTCTTCAGGAATATGGGCGTTGAATTGTGATTTTAAAAATCCGAGCGTATAGAGCATGGTTAATGTGAACTTGCGTGCGACAGATTCCGACACCAGGAGTTCCCAATCTATCTTGTCTGCTCTTTTTTCCATAATCAACAAAACATCGACAATCCAGCGGATTGAAGAAATAGGATTCCAGCGAATGCCGTGAGAACAGTTATTCAGAATCTGAAATGTAGGGTTCAAAATTCTGATGGTTAATCCTTTGAATGTAATGGTTTCCAATTGTTTCCAAAGCAACAGATCTGCTTCCTTCCAAGGACATTCATAAAAAGCTCGCCAGTGGATATCCAGTCCTTGTCCTTCCTGGTTTAGTAGGCCGATAGCGTGAGTATGTTTTACAGGCTTACTGACCGATGAACCAAATTTTCTCTGCCAACCCGATTCAATGAGAAATTGTAAGGTTTTTTCCACATCCTGCTCCCTTACTAGAAGATCGACATCATCCATAGGTCTGGCGCCAATGTCCTTGTAATAAGCCGCAATAAGTGCTGCGCCTTTTAATACAATAACCGATATTCCCATTTTCTCTAGTTCTGTTAAAGCGTTAAAGACCTTGTGGAAGAGTAAACTGTTTCTGTACAAGTAATGACGATAAATACCCTTTAATTTGTTTAGATGTGGGATCGTTTCGTCAATTAGAGCTAATCGTTTGTACAAAAGCGGCAATAGTCTAAAACTGCCTCCCTCGACTTTGTCGAACTCTACAGCCTCGGTCCATTGCATATAATATGCGATGGATTTGCTGTCGTTTTTTTCTAATATTGCATGTAAAAGCAAAAGCTCTTCAGGATTAACCATCGTTTCCCTTCTTTTTTCTTCGCATTAGCATTTCCTTAACAATGCGCGCATAATCGCCTTGGTGCTGCTTGTGCACGATTCCATGATTCATGGGATGAATCCTTCGATACATCAAAACTTTTGGTAAAAAAAACGAGGTCATTCCTTTTTCCTTGGCTCGCTGAAACCATTCGATAAATTCACCAGTTTTGTAGTTTGTTGAAAAAAAGCCAACTGTCAGAAAGTCGTTTCTTTTGATCAGCATTGTTCCCGGAAAGGCTCCATTAGTCGGCTGGCTGGGGCATTGATAACGTTGCCGGAAATCGCCCTCTGTTTCAGGGCTGAAAAATTGAGAGCTCATACAGAAAATCATATCAGCTGAACCAGTTTTTTTTATTTCCCGCATCTGCAGAATAAGTTTGTGTTGGTCCCAATAGTCATCGGCATCCAGAAAAGCGATATAGTCACCGGTCGCCATTTTTACACCATCATTACGGGCTGCTGCTGCGCCACCGTTGTTTTTCTTAATAAGGATGATGCCCTTGCCGTATTGTTCAACAATTTCGGCTGTTGCGTCCGTTGAACCATCATCGATAACAACAACCTCAAAAGGTTTTAATGACTGGTTTAGCACGCTGTCCAAGGCTTCCTTTAAATATCTTTCTCCGTTATAAACCGGTATAATGACACTGACCTTATCGATGTATTTGGTTCTCTCCAAGGAAGCCTTAATCGATTTCATCATTTCTTTTCTTGTCACTTCCGTTTGACTTGTCAGGCATTGGGGATGTATACGGTTGCGAAGAAGATTTTTCTCGACAATTCCCAATTTGATTCCGGCATCCCTTGCTCTTAAAAACCAGTCACTGTCATCGGCGATTCGGTAACTTTCATCAAAATTACCAACGATTTCAAAAGCTTTCCTGCGAACAATCAAAGAGCTGGGAAGATAAGCAATCATCTCTTTTTCAAAATGACTCGTTCGCACCCATAGAGGAACTCCACTTAATCCTTCCGCCAGGAATAAACTATGTTTGGTTAATGAATAATCTATTTCCGGATTATCTTCCATGTAGTTGATCTGTATATTTAGCTTTTCCGAATTCCAGATATCATCTGCATCGAGAAATGCCAGGTAATCACCAGAGGCTTTTTGCACACCGTGGTTCCTTGCTGCTGCCACGCCGGCATTTTCCTGATAAATATAGATAACCTGTTCAAACTTTTTGGCGATGGCTGCGCTGCTGTCTTTAGAGCCATCATCAATTACAAGACATTCCAGATTTTTGTATTCCTGATCGAAGACGCTTTTGATTGCTTCTGCAAGAAAACTTTCTCCGTTATAAACAGGAATAATTACACTAACCCTGGGATGATTCAACTTGTCCTCATTTTCATGTTTTACTCATGAAATATTTCAAAGATTCTAAAATTTCAAAGTTATCCGTTCCCATAGACATTTGATAGACTGGAATATCTCTGAGAATATCCGCCAGTCTTTTTAACATCGTCTGGCCACTACCGGGCATCTGGAAAATGGAACTGGCCGACAAAGAAAGCAATCCTCTTGCTGGTGAAATACGTGTAAAAGTTGTTTTATTTCGTTTTTCTATCATTGGTAACAATATCATCTCTAGCGGCATCTTCCTTATTAAGTTGTTATTACACATCCGCTGCATATAAAAATAACCCTTTTCATCCTTTTCGGGATCATTAACAATCAGCGTTTCTGACAATGAGAGCCGTCCCAACATATCCCATCTAAATTTGATACTATTATAGGCACTGAAAACAACTGGCTTAATGGAGTTATCCAGCACCACGTAATCATCACCAAGAAAGCGAAATCCGTTTTGCGCTGCCAGCAGTGCTGTGGTTGATTTCCCGGTGCCGCTGCGTCCAGCCAGCAGCGCGGCCTTTGAATGATAGCCTATCGCCGCCGCATGAACCATAGTCGAACCAAACATTTCACACAACCAATGCAAGATCATCCGCATGGGTGCAGCCTTTTCATAGAAAGGAATTTTTAACGCCCGTGTCACATAGTACCAAGCACGACCTGATGACGTATCAACCATGCTAAAAATCTGACTGTCGGGATTGTAAAGAATGTGAAGACAATCTTTATTATACATTACAAGTTTTTTATCCGAGCCTGATAATTCTTCAATTTTTTTCCATCCGGGTAAATCCCTTTTCAGGGTGTTCCCGTCACAGGCAAATATTTGATATGTTGAAATATTATTAGTTCCAATGTCTTCTAAATGCTCAAATGCTTTAAAAAGATATTTTTGTAGCATTTCAGAAGAGTAGTTGACACATAATTTTTTTTCACAAAGCGAAAAAGTGCGTGATCTTAAATCGGATGCGACCTTTGCTTCTTCGAAATATGAAAATATTTCCGGTATAAAGGATTCAAAAACAGTCATTACTTACTTCTTTTTTTGATGAGGCCATCCGTCCTCGGAAACTTCGTGAATCGGGTCTAGCAGCAACATTTCTTGCATATCGGAATATTTTTCAAAACTTGGCGCTACGTAAAATTCTCCCTGCATTTTCTTCAAAGAAAGCACGTTGCCCTGTCCGATATCTCTTTCTCTGATCAACCCTTCTTCAATCAGAAGATCGACAAAACTTGTAAAATCAGAAAGAACAAAATTTTCTTTGCTGCCATATATTTGTGATATTTGGGAAGCGATATGCTTAACAGAGCAACCCTGCTCTAATTGGTGCCAGAAGATGGCGGCCATTTTATTGAGGTTGTAATAACAGCCATTTTCCAAATTAATGACGACCATTTCCTCTTGCATCGGTTCACTAATCACCGCAGGAGCGTTTACTTCATAATATTTTTCCATAATTAGCTGTCCTTTGATCATGTCAGAAATTGTATTTCATTTATTTTAAATATAAAAAATACTTTTTTTAATGTCAACTAAACTTATATGTGCTTTATGGCCGGAGCGTAATAATACTTTGATGCTTGCCCAAAAGATAGAAAAGGTTTATATGTATCTCCGAGGCATTTCTACGATTTAAAGCAATTTGTTCAAGAACATTTGAAGATGTATAAATTTTCTATTATATAAAATTATATGGAAAAATTTTCAAACTACATTCTGCAGGAAAAAATTCACGAAACCAGGAATTCCATTATTTACCGTGGATATAAGGAAAACGAAACACAACCGTTAGTCATTAAACTGCTGAAGACAGCCAATCCAACTCCCTCTGAAATTGCGCGATTCAAGCAGGAGTATAACCTGGTACAAAAACTCCATATAGAAAACATCATCAAAATATTTGATCTGGTTGAGCATAATAACCAATATGCCATCATCGAAGAGGATTTCGGCGGCAAGTCACTTAAGGAAATGCTCAAAACAGAAAAGATCGACTTGAAATCATTTTTACAGATTTCGTCAAAGGTATCCGAAACGCTGGGATTAATTCACAAGAATAATGTTATTCATCTGGATATCAAACCGGATAATATTTTGATTAATCCGGAAAACGATGAAGTCAAAGTAACCGATTTCGGTATTTCGGCGGTTTTAACGCACGCGAATGATGAATTATATAATCCTGATGTTATTGAGGGAACGCTTTCATATCTTTCACCTGAACAAACCGGCAGAATGAACAGGGGCGTTGATTACCGCACGGATATATACTCCCTCGGCGCAACTTTTTTCGAAATGTTAACCGGTGAAGTTCCATTCAAATCAAATGATCCGATGGAATTAATTCACTCGCACATCGCACGCCAGCCTTTGTCTCCGAGCTTGTTGAATTCTTCCATTCCTCCGGTGTTAGACGCAATCACACTGAAGCTGTTATCAAAGAATCCCGAGGAGAGATATCAGAATTGTCTGGGGTTAATGGCGGATCTTGATGAATGTCTGAAGCAACTGACGGAAAAGGGGAAAATTGATGAATTTCCGATAGCCCAAAAAGATATTTCCATACGGTTTAATATTCCGCGGAGTCTTGTCGATCGCGAGAATGAACGAATCGAATTAATGCGATGTTTTGAACGGACATGCAAAGGCTTAAGCGAGATCATGCTGGTGACAGGCCAGCCGGGGATAGGAAAATCCGCTCTGGTCAACGAAATCTACAAACCGATTATCGCTAAAAAGGGTTATTTCATTTTCGGTAAATATGACCAGTTTAGAAAGGATGTTCCTTACAGCGCGATCATTCAATCATTTCAGGGACTCATCCGACAGATCATTTCCGAGAGTGAAGTAAAAATAAAATCATGGCGGGAAAAACTGCTTGCCGCACTGGGACCAAACGGAAAGGTGATTACCGATGTGATACCGGAGCTGGAGTTGATCATTCATAAACAGCCCGATTTGCCGTTACTGGGTCCTGAAGAATCCATGAACAGATTCAACCTGGTATTGCAGAATTTTATAAATGTTTTTACAACAGAAGAACATCCCCTTGCCCTTTTTCTGGATGATCTCCAGTGGGCGGATCAAGCCAGCTTAAAGCTTCTCGAAAACCTGATGACCACTTATGAAACGAAGTATCTGTTTTTGATCGGAGCTTACCGGGATAACGAAACCAATGACGCCCATCCCCTCACACTTTCTCTGAATAGAATTTCCCAGAAAGGAAGGAAAATACACAACATAAAACTTGGCCCGCTGGATGTGAACAGTATCAATTTGATCGTTATGAATGTGCTTTTATGTGATGCTGCAAGATCCCTGTCTCTTGCCGAGCTCATCAGCAGGAAAACGGCCGGCAATCCGTTTTTCGTCATACAGTTTTTGAAAAACATTTACGACAATCATCTTCTGGAACTGAATCCAAAAACCGGATGGGAATGGGACATCAATAAAATACGGGAGATGCAGGTGACCGAAAATGTCATCGAATTCATGGCGGAAAAAATTTCCCGTCTCCCGGAGAAGACACGGAATATCTTGAAGATATGCGCCTGCATCGGTAACAGATTTGATCTTGAATCGTTATCGGTAGTTTACGGAAAATCGATCGATGAAACGCTCGCCGATCTCAACTCGGCCATTCAGGAGGATATGATTAGTCTGTATGGAACCATGTACAGGTTCCATCATGACCGCATACAAGAAGCGGCATATTCCATGATTCCGGAAGATGAAAAAGAAGCCATGCATTACCTCATCGGCACTAACGTGCTTAAAAGAACCGGCGCTGAAAATCTCAACGAAAAAATATTTTATATTGTCGATCAGCTGAACCGGGGAATCCGGCTTGTCAGCGGAACCGATGAAGAAATGATGCTGGTAAAACTTAATTTGCAGGCCGCGCAGAAATCGAAAAAATCTACAGCATACGCTTCCGCCTCATCTTATTTAAAAACCGCCATGGGACTGCTGCCGGAATACTGCTGGCAAAGCCATTACGAACTTACCTATTCCATATACCGGGAAGCCCTGGAATGTGAGTATCTAAATCTGAATTTTGGTGAAGCGGAAAGAATATTTGATATTGTCGCCGGAAACGTAAAATCGAATATTGACAAGGCCAATGTTCACACGCTGATGATCATCTTATACACGACACAAGGAAATTACGATGATGCCGTGCGGATTGGCATCGAGGGAATGAAAATGCTGGGCATTAATCTGCCGAGCAAGATCAGCGATGCCAGAGTGGGGCTGGAACTTTTAAAACTGAGAATAAAATTCGGCCGCAAGAAGATAGAAGATTTGATTGATATGCAATATATTCCCATGCCGAATAATGCTGAAGAATGGCAAAAAACAGTCTTGGCATATATGAACTTGCATCCGTCAAAAAAGATGGAGAATCCTGAGATAGCCTTGATGGAAATGATTTCTTATGCCTATCTGGCCATTCACACCGGTACGGTCGCGTTTTACGCCAATCCGAATTTGTTCGCCTTTATAGCCATCAACGGCGTTTACAGACTGCTGGATTACGACGTGAATTTTGAATATTCTCCCTTTGCCTACATTGCCATGGGGTCTATTGTCGGTTCATCGCTGGGCTTTTATCAGCATGGCCATAGATTCGGATTAGCGGCACTAAAGACCAATGAAAAGATTGCCGACACAAAAAACAGATGTCGAATAGAATTTGCTTTTCCGATGTTCATCCAGCATTGGAAAAAGCATGCCCGGAGTGATCTTAATTATTTTAGAAGTGCTTATAAAAACGGGATTGAAAACGGCGACCTTCTATTCAGCGGACACAGTGTTAATCTGATCGGTATGACCCGCCTCATGCTGGGAGATAACATTGACGATATTTTGGAAGAATACGGAAAGTACAAAGATTTTCAGCTTGGAGGCAAAGATCCCTTTATTGCGCGCAACTACTTGGAAAATACAAGGATGTGTTTGTGCCTCAAAGGTCTGACTGAAGGCAGAGGAAGCTTAAATGGAGATGGTTTTGATGAGGAAGAGCAGGCCAATTATTATCAATCTGAAAAAAACATGCTCGGAACATTTTATTTTTCACTGGTCCGATTAAGAATAAATTATCTTTTTGATGAATTTTCAAAAGGCCGTCGCCTGATCCCTCTCATGCATCGGATTGTGAAACAAAAAACCGCCTTGGGAAATCTTCATATACCGGAGTTTTATTTATACTATTCGTTGACGCTTACGGCTTCTTATGCGGAGGCGGATGCCTTGCAGAAAATAAAATATTTGATGCGTCTGAAAGCCAACCAGATGAAGATGCTCATGTGGGCAAAATCCTGTCCGGAAAATTTCCGGCATAAATATGATCTTGTCGCTGCGGAAATAATGAAAATCAGAGGACGCTTTCGGAAAGCGCAACATCTTTATCATGCGGCTATCGAAGGAGCCCGGAACAATGGATACAGGCAGGAGGAGGCCATTGCCTGTGAGCGCCTGGCGCTTCTATACCTCGAATCTGCATCCAAGGATGAGGCTGGATTTTTTATGCAGCGGGCGCACAGTTGCTATTTATTATGGGGGGCTTCCGATAAAGCCAAACAACTGGAAGAAAAATATGCGTCGTTGATGCCTCGGGAACAAAAGCAAGTAACGGGAACGATAAGTATGAAAGATTCTACGGGTAGCACAACCGTGAGAGGCTCTTCGGGAAGTTTGACAATGAGTGGCGTCACCGAAACCACAAGCAGCACGAAGATGCTTGACCTGTCCACAGCCATGAGGGTTTCCCAAATTATCTCCAGCGAAATTGTGTTGGACCGGCTCCTGCAGAAGATTATGCATGAATCCATTACGAATGCCGGAGCTCAGCGCGGCTATCTCATTCTGGAATCCGACGGTGCATTGATGATTGAAGCCAGCGAAGATATAGATAAAAACGAATTTATGGTCATGCAGTCCATGGCTTTGAACGATTGCACAGACATCTGCCGTTCTATCGTTCATTATGTTTACAACAGCGGGGAAGATATTGTTCTCGGCAATGCCTCAAAAGAAGGCCTCTTTACGAGCGATCCCTACATCACGCGAGTCAAGTGTAAATCCATTCTCTGTACGCCTATTATGAGTAAGGGTAAAATATCCGGCATCCTTTACATGGAAAATAATTTGAGTGAGAATGCCTTTACTCCGGAACGCCTCGAAATACTCCGGAGCTTTTCCGTGCAGGCCGCTATATCCATTGAAAATGCGAGACTTTTTGAATTGGCTACGACCGATGGGATGACCAAACTGTTTGTGCATCGATATTTCCAGCTGTTGCTGGATCAGGAAATCAAGCGTTCACAGCGTCACGGCAAGAAATTTTCGCTGATTATGATGGATATTGACAACTTTAAATCTTTTAATGACACCTATGGCCATCAGCTTGGTGACAAGGTCTTGAGGGACGTGGCCGCTGCTGCAAAAAAAATCTCTCGCTCAGAAGATATCGCTGCCCGCTATGGTGGTGAAGAATTCGTGATGATACTGCCTGAGGCCGATTCCCGCCAGGCAATGATTTTCGCCGAACGAGTACGAGAGAGTGTTGCCCAAATAGAAATACCCCATGAGAACCAGAAACTGCATGTGACGATCAGCCTGGGCGTTTCCACTTATCCTGATCATTCCGAAGAGAAAGAAGGGCTGATTCACGCGGCGGATGAGGCTCTGTATGCATCAAAACACAGAGGCAAGAACTGTGTAAGCCTTTTTGAAAAGCCGGACAAGTCCTGAAAATTCAGATAAGCGTTTAAAAATAAGTGACGCATAAAACAAACAGAATCAGTAGGCCGGGGCATTGTCCTGTAAAACATTATTCATATCCCCTGATGACTTTGAGAAGATTTCGTCGGGTTTCTTATGAGAATTCTGTTCTTGCTGGCGTATCTCAAATTCCATCCTTTCAAGGTATTCTTGTTTAAGTTTGAAATAGTCACTGACATTTTTCTGGAATAGGTCATAGATATAGCGGCCTGCCTCAGGATTAATCCGAACGTAATAGTTAAAGACATTAAGCAGTATTTTGGGATTACGTGTATCCCGGAAGCGCGCAGGGCTGTTCATGATTTTCAATAAAATATTCGGATCTTTGATTTCTTTGCTCATTTTTGAAATGACGGTAGGAAACAGAGATGTGTGAATCAATATGGCGGCATGCTTTTCAAAATATAAGAGATGCCATTCATTGCTTTCTTTGAGAAAACTCAAAATCAGCGGCTGATGACTGATGATGGCAATCTTGAAAGGATACTTTTGGGTAAAGAGATTAATGTCCTCGCCGGTTAACGGTTTGGAAGTGAATTGCATATAATCCCCAAAAGTTTGATTGTAAAGTAAGCCTCCGCGTGGATCAATAAAAACCTTATAATCAGGGTAAAGAGCCCACAGTAAGTAGCTTCCGGTGACGTAGTCGTTGAATATCAGACCATCCGGCCGGTATTTTTTCAAAAAAGCAACTTCCTTAACCGGCACGGTATTCTCCAGTCCGGCGCCAAACCATTTGTCATCGACTTTGTACCTTAAATTTATGTAAGAAATGCTGATAAAAAAGAAAATAAAAACCAATAAAGAAAAGAAGGTTGCTTTGTTAAGAAGGTTCTTCTGTTTTAATCTGTGAATGACGATATAAAAGAAAATGAAGAAAAAAGAAACAAGGAAAAAATAACTTGCCCTGCTGGTCACCATGCCTTTCCAGTATAGAGCCAAACTGACGATAAGAAGTGCAAAATCGCATGATTTTTTCTTGATCAAATCATAAATTATTAAAAGTAAAATAAACAAAATCATCAAAGTCATTATCCATGCTGTAAAGGCGGCACTGAAAAATTTGACGCTAAAATGAGTTAAGAATTGCCATAGGTTCTGATAGGCCATGATAAATTCTTCGTGCAATCCCGAATAGTTCTGAAAATTGATCGTACTGATTAATGATGGATAAAGACTCCATAGATAATCTATGCCGTATGGATTAACCAGCGTGGCCGCCGAAGATATAACAATAGCAATGCCAAGATAAACCAGTTCTTCCGCATCCAATGCTTTTCGAGGAAAGAAAATTTTATTCAAAATTTCTCCGATAAAAGTCAGCATAAGAAAAATGACGCCGACAAGAAAAGCGCCGTGAAGATTAACCCAGAGAACAAAAATGAGAGGATAAAAATATAAAAATAATTTCTTGCGGGTTATCTTAAAGTAAAAAAATATAAGAACCGTCCAGCAAAATAAAAGCAGAGAAAACAATTCGGGTTTATAAAAACGACACGAAGGAGAACAGGCAAATCCGATTGCGACAATGACCGTCACGCTGTTGATGTCCAAGCGCTGATTGATCAGACGAAGGAAAAGATAAAAAGCAAGAAAAACACCCAGGAATATGAGCCATTGCATAACCCACAGTCCAAACCCTCCCATAAAATGATAAAAAAGAAAAACAACTATGCTTCCCAGGCAGGTATTATAAATCCACGTCGGATCTGTTGGCGTCCAGGAAAAAATGGACATATCCATGCGAAAGGTGTGGTGAGTAAGATAGTATTTCCCATGCGCCATTTGCCACCATAAATCAATATTGCCATCATCGACAGGATATCTCAGCAGAATCAAAACAGGGAGAAGCGCCAATATCAGCCATCTCAGCTGTTTTGAGGATGAAAGCTTTTCGGAAAAAATGAAAAATGAATTAGCTCTTGAAGAAGCATTGCTGACAGCGTTCGAAGCCTTTACCGGAAGATTGCTTGTGTTATCGTCTTTCCCTTTCTCGCTCATAGAGAACCTACGGATAAATATGGCGTCATATAACAAGGCAATGCCGAATGATTCTTGTATATTATTACTTCGGCATTTAAATGTTTAAATAATGACGGGCAATTTTATTGCTACCTTAATTCAACCTCTTGTTATTACTGGATTCCCGCCTGCGCGGGAATGACACCTTTTATATATTTTGTTGCCGGAGTAATAAATTCACATTTTTTATTTTATTTCCATGCAAAACTTATCAATCGTTTCCGGCGGAGCGATGGGATAATCGCCGGTAAAGCAGGCGAGACAGAAACAATCTTTGTTCAGGCCGGTGGCTTTGATCATGCCTTCCACGGTCAGGTAATGAATGGAGTCTAGACCAATGAAATCGGCAATGGCTTTTTCATTTTCCTTCTTTGCAGCAATGAGTTCGCCTTTGGATGAAAAATCAATACCGTAGGGACAGGGGTAAACAGTCGGCGGGCAGCTCACTGCCATATGCAATTCCTTTATGCCGATACTGCGCAAATTCTTGACACGGTTGCGGCTGGTTGTGCCGCGGATGATGGAATCTTCCACAATCATCACTTTTTTGCCTTCCAGTAGCGCTTTAACAGGATTCAATTTCACGCGCACACCAAAATCGCGCATGGGCTGTGAAGGTTGAATAAAAGTACGTCCGATATAGTGATTGCGAATCATGCCCATTTCAAAAGGATGGCCGCTTTCTTCCGCGTAACCCAGAGCGGCGTAAACACCGGAGTCAGGAAAGGGCATGACAAGATCCACATCCGGATTGTACTCGCGCGCCAGTTCATGCCCCAGACGCTTGCGGCAAAGATAAACATTTTGACGGAAAATCTGGCTGTCTGGCCGGGCAAAATAAATCAGTTCAAAAATACAGTGACAATGCTGAATCGCCGGAAAGGGATTAAGGCTCCTTACGCCTTTTTGATCAATGATTAAAACTTCACCGGGTTCGACATCACGCACATATTCGGCGCCGACCAGATCAAAAGCGCAGGTTTCCGAAGCGACAACCCAACTGCCGTTGAGTTTTCCCAGTGCCAGAGGCCGGAACCCGCGAGGATCTCTTGCGGCGATTATTTTATCTCTGGTCATCATGATGAAGCAGTAAGCTCCTTCCAGACGCGAGAGTGCCGCAGCCAACGCTTTTTCCAGACCTTTTTTCATATGATGCGCCATCCGATGAACAACGACCTCACTGTCCATCGTTGACTGAAAAATCGAGCCGCTGTCTTCCAGTTCTTTGCGTAATTTCTGCGCGTTCAGAATGTTACCGTTATGCGCCAGAGCATAATAATCACCGGCAAAATGAACCAAAAAAGGCTGGGCGTTGGAAAGCGTGGAGGAACCGGTTGTGGAGTAACGGACATGTCCAATCGCCAGCTTCCCGGGAAGTTTCTGTAGATTTTCTTCTTTAAAGACCTCGGAAACAAGCCCCATACCTTTGTGTTCCCACACCTGACACCCATCGGAACTGACGATTCCGGCGGATTCCTGACCGCGATGCTGCAGGGCGAACAGCCCGTAAAAAGCGACACGCGAAGCTTCTCCATGATCGTAAATGGCGAAAATGCCGCATTCTTCGCGTGGACGATCACTCTCTTCAGAATGTTTTTCAAGTAAACATGACATATCATTATCTTCCTAGGTATTTTGATACTCCTGGAGCGAACGCACCTGCCAGTTCCTCTCTTTTATCGCAGTTGTCGCTTCAGCCAGCGCCCGCGCGCCGGCAATGGTCGTGGTGTAAAGAATATTGTAAATCAGCGCGCTGTGCCGGATATGATAAGCATCGCCGGAAGATTTTCTGCCGATGCTTGTATTGATTACGATCTGAATGTCGCCGTTCTTGATGTAGTCCACAATGTGGGGCCGTCCTTCGCTGATCTTTAAAACCACTCCGGCTCCGATACCGTGCTCCAGCAGGTAAAGGGCCGTGCCTCTGGTTGCCAGTATTTTGAAACCTGCTTTCTGAAAAGCTTCGGCCACTGTGATGATCTTATCCTTGTGATAATCGTTGACGCTGATAAAGACAGTCCCCTGCGTCGGCATCTTGAAACCTGCCGCCATTTGCGACTTGGCAAAGGCTAACCCGAACGATTGATCGATGCCCATAACCTCTCCGGTGGATTTCATTTCCGGCCCGAGCAGAATATCCACCTCGGGAAACCGGTTGAACGGAAAAACAGCTTCTTTGACGGAAACATGTTTCGGCTGCGTAACCTCGGTGAAGCCCAGCTCTTTTAAAGATTTACCCAGCATAACCTTGGTGGCCAGTTTCGCCAGCGGCACGCCGATGGCCTTACTGACAAACGGCACGGTTCGCGAGGCACGGGGGTTGACTTCCAGAACGTAAAGTTTTCCATCCTTAACGGCGTACTGAATATTCATCAGACCGACAACCTTTAATTCCCGCGCCAGCATTTTAGTCTGTTGCTTAATCAGTTTCAGAAGAGGAGCGGAAATCGTCATGGGCGGTAAAATGCAGGCACTGTCTCCCGAATGAATTCCCGCTTCTTCAATATGCTCCATGATGCCGGCGACAACCGTCGTCTCTCCGTCGCTGATGGCGTCCACGTCGATTTCCACAGCGTCCTCCAGAAACTTGTCAATCAGGATGGGATGCTCAGGCGACACGAGCAGCGCTTTTTCCATGAAGGACTTCAGTGTTTCTTCATCATAGACGATTTCCATGGAACGGCCGCCCAGCACGTACGACGGCCTTACCAGCACCGGATAACCGATGCGTTTGGCGGCCTGCAGCGCTTTTTTTGTATCTCTGGCCGTGTCGTTATCCGGCTGATTCAGCTTGAGCCTGGTGACGATTTCCTGAAAACGGTCGCGGTTTTCGGCGCGGTCAATGGCATCGGGCGATGTTCCCATGATTTTGATGCCGGCTGCTTCCAGCCCTTTGGCCAGATTCAGCGGCGTCTGGCCGCCGAATTGCGCGATCACGCCTTCGGGTTTCTCCGTCTGCAAAATATGCAGAACGTCTTCCAGCGTCACCGGCTCGAAAAACAGTTTGTCCGATGTATCGTAATCGGTGCTGACCGTTTCCGGATTGGAATTGATCATGATACTCTCCACGCCTTCCTCGCGCAGGGCAAATGAGGCGTGAACGCAACAGTAATCAAATTCAATTCCCTGGCCGATGCGGTTGGGACCGCCGCCGATAATGGCTATCTTGCGTTTATCCGACGGTCGGGTTTCGTTTTCCGATTCATATGTCGAGTAATAATAAGGTGTGTAAGCTTCAAATTCCGCCGCGCAGGTATCGACCAGTTTGTACACCGGAATGATCTTTTCTTGTTCCCGCCATTGACGAATTTCCAACTCTGTCTTCTTCCAGAAAGATGCCAGGGCCTTGTCGGAAAATCCCATTTTCTTGGCTTCGCGCAGCAACTCCACAGATGGAGCCGATGCCCGGAGTTCATTTTCGGCATCAACGATTTCTTTGACTTGATGCAAAAACCACGGATCGATTTTGGTTAATTGATAAATTTCGTCAATCGACATTCCGTTTTGCATCGCCGCGGCAATATAGAAAAGCCGCAGCGAATTGGGCTTGATCAGTTTGCTCTTCAAGAATTCTTTTTTATCTTTTATCTCTTCCGGAAGAGGTTGACCCAGACCGAAACGCCCTATTTCAAGGGACCGAACCGCCTTTTGCAGAGATTCCTTAAAGGTGCGGCCGATGGCCATGGTTTCGCCGACGGATTTCATGGACGTGGTGAGAAAATCCTCCGCCTGTGGAAACTTTTCAAATGTCCAGCGGGGAATTTTCACGACGCAGTAATCGATGGTCGGTTCGAAGGACGCCATTGTCTCGCGGGTGATGTCATTGGGAATTTCATCCAGCGTATAGCCGACGGCCAGCTTCGCGGCAATCTTGGCAATGGGAAATCCGGTGGCCTTCGAAGCCAGTGCCGATGAGCGCGAAACACGGGGATTCATTTCGACAACAATCAGCTCGCCCGTCTGCGGATGCACGGCAAACTGGACATTGGAACCGCCCGTCTCCACGCCGATTTCGCGCATGATGGCGATGGCCGCGTCGCGCATAATTTGATATTCCTTGTCCGTCAGCGTCTGCGCCGGCGCCACCGTGATGGATTCACCGGTATGCACGCCCATTGCGTCAAAATTTTCAATCGAACAAATAATGACAACGTTATCGGCCTTATCGCGCATCACTTCGAGTTCATATTCTTTCCAGCCCAGCACCGATTCCTCAATCATAACCTCGGTAATCATGCTGGCGTCGAGTCCCGCCTTGGCGATCTCCACCAGTTCTTCGCGGTTATAAGCGACACCGCTGCCGGTGCCGCCCAGCGTAAAGGAAGCCCGTATGATAATTGGGAAACCGATGTCTTCGGCGATTTTCAAGACGTCATTCATGGAACGGGCAAAACCACTCCTGGGCATGCGCAGGCCGATTTTCTCGATGGCATGACGGAATTTTTCCCTGTCTTCGGCCTTGTGAATCACGTCCAGCGACGCGCCGATCATCTCAACATTATATTTTTCAAGCACGCCTCTTTCGGCCAGTGCCACGGCGGTGTTGAGACCTGTTTGTCCACCCAAAGTCGGCAGCAGAGCATCCGGCCGCTCGCGGGCGATGATTTTTTCAACGGCTTCGGGCGTGATCGGTTCCACATAGGTGCGGTCGGCCATTTCCGGATCGGTCATGATGGTCGCCGGGTTGCTGTTGATTAAAACAACCTCGTACCCTTCTTCCCGCAGGGCTTTACATGCCTGCGTTCCGGAATAATCGAATTCACAGGCCTGACTGATGATGATCGGGCCGGACCCGATGAGTAGAATTTTTTTGATATCATTACGTTTCGGCACTTATTTTTCCCGTTTCATCATTTCGACAAACTGCGCGAACAGATACTCCGTGTCGCGCGGTCCCGGAGCGGCTTCGGGATGATACTGCACGCTGAACGCTCGCGGCATCCGCATCCCTTCCGATGTATGATCATTCAGATTATGATACGTTTTTCGGGCTCTGCCTTCTACCGATTCCGGCACAACGACAAAACCGTGATTCTGCGAGGTAATTTCAACGCGACCTGTTTCAATATTTTTTACCGGCTGATTGATGCCGTGATGACCGAATTTCAATTTTTCCGTATAGCCGCCGATCGCCTGCCCGATCATCTGATGACCCAGACAAATGCCGAACACGGGAACCTTGCCGATCATGTTGCGCGCGGTCTCCACAATATAAGGAAGTGCCGCCGGATCGCCGGGACCGTTGGAAAGCAAAACGCCGTCCGGATTCAAGTCCAGAATTTCGGACGCCCTGGAAGAGGCGGGCAATACCAGCACGTCGCAGCCGTTTTTTTCCAACAGCCGCAGAATGTTATATTTCACGCCGCAATCCAGAACGGCCACACGCAATTTATTGCCGGATCGGACGGGAAAAGAACTGCCTGTCTGAACCGCGCCGTTTTTCCAGACATACGGCCTGGAACACGTCACCTCGCGGACAAGATCCCTGCCCACCAGACCGGGGTATTTCTTCACTTTGTCCAGCAGGGACTTTTCATTCCGGCTCTCCGTGGAAATGATTCCCTTCATGGCTCCGGACAGCCGCAGATGTCTGGTCAGGGCTCTGGTATCAATTCCCTCGATACCGATTTTCCCATGTTCCTCGAGAAAAGATTTTAAAGATTTCGTCATCCGCCAATTGCTGGGATGAGGCTGGTATTCCCTGACGGCAAATCCCTCCAGATGAACGCCCGCCGATTCCATGTCCTCATCATTGATTCCGTAGTTTCCAACCAGAGGATACGTCATGGCGACAATCTGGCCTTTATACGAGGGATCGGTAATCACTTCCTGATAACCGGTCATGCCCGTATTGAAAACAACTTCGCCCATGGTCTCGCCGGATCCGGCGAAAACACGTCCTTCAAAGGCGGAGCCGTCTTCCAAAACGAGCAGAGCTTTTTTCTTTTTATTCAGTAAAGGCATTCGCGCTTCAGTTTATAAACAGCATTTCCCAGAACTTGGGCAGAGGCCATATTTCATCGTCAACAAGAATTTCCAGTGCGTCCACGTATTCCCGCAGCTCTTCCATCTTCGGCTTGACCTTGGAACCCAGCATCTCCGCTTTCTTCTGTTCGTCGTGCATGGCGTCGGCCGCCTCCACTTTCTGCTGGATGTCCTTGTTGGTGGCATAGATGTTGTTGATCAGGTCAAGGAGCTTCTTAAGCAATTCGATTTCCGAGGAAACAACTGCCTCGTTGCCCAGGGCTTCCTTGGTGCGGTTGATGGCATCGGCCAGACGCTTCTGATAAATGACCGCAGTCGGCAGAATCTGGCTCATGCAGATGGAATTGAGGCATTTGACTTCAATTTCCAGATCCTTGATGTAACGTTCGATGTGGATCAGTTGCCGTGATTTGAGTTCTACCTGGGAAAGAACCTCATATTTCTCAAACAGCTCCAGCGCTTTTTTGGTAATCAGAGCTTTCAATGCGGTGGGTGAGGTCTTTTCATTAGGCAGGCCTCTTCTGGCCGCTTCGGCTTCCCATTCCCTGCTGTAATTGTCACCGTTGAAAAGAATCGGCTTGATGGCGGTGATCTCGTCTTTCAAAACATCCATGACGGCCTGATTGATTTTTTTGGAATCTTTTCTCTCTTTGATCTTTTCGGCGATGTCGTCAATGCTTTCGGCAACGATGGTGTTTAGGGCAATGATCTGCGTGGAGATGGATTGCGATGAGCCCACGGCCCGGAATTCAAATTTGTTGCCGGTAAAGGCAAAGGGCGATGTCCGGTTGCGGTCGGTATTGTCCTTGCTCACCTGATACAAGGAGGAGATGCCCAGATCGATGATTTGGGCGTCGGTTGCCTTGGCAACGGTTCCCTGTTGAATGCTTTCCAGAATCTGCATCAGCTGGTCGCCCAGAAAAACCGATATGATGGCCGGAGGGGCTTCGTTGGCGCCGAGTCGATGATCATTCCCGTAGGAAGCCACGGAAGCGCGCAGGATGTCGGCGTGTTTATAGACTGCGCGGACGGTCGCAATCAGGAACACCAGAAACTGGATGCTGTCCTGAGGGGTTTTGCCGGGATTGAGCAGATTGTTGCCCTTGTCGTCAGCCATGGACCAGTTGACGTGCTTGCCGGAACCGTTAATGCGGGCAAACGGTTTTTCATGCAATAGCGCAGCCAGCCGATGTTTTTTTGCGACGGCTTTGAGGGTGTCCATGACCATCTGGTTGTGATCGATGGCCAGGTTGGCTTCCTCGTAAACCGGGGCGATTTCGTACTGGCTGGGAGCGACTTCGTTATGTCGGGTTTTGGCCGGTATGCCCAGTTTGAAGAGCTCTTCTTCCACATCGTGCATGTAGGAGGATATTCTTTCCTTGATGCTGCCGAAATACTGATCTTCGAGTTCCTGGCCTTTTGCCGGAGGAGCGCCGACGACCGTTCTTCCGCCCAAAACCAGGTCGGGTCGTTTGAAGTAGTAGTCCATATCAATCAGAAAGTATTCCTGTTCGGGACCGAGATTGGAGTACACTTTTTTGACGTTCTTGACCCCCAGAAGCTTGAGCATGTTGACGGCGCTTTTGCTTAAGGCCTTAATGGAGCGAAGCAACGGGGTCTTTTTGTCCAGAGCCTGGCCGGTGTAGGAAATGAAAACGGTCGGAATGCACAGCGTGGTGGAGATGCCGTTCCGCTTAATAAAAGCCGGCGAGGACATATCCCAGGCGGTGTAACCGCGAGCTTCAAAGGTGGCTCTTATGCCGCCCGAGGGAAAGCTGGAAGCATCGGGTTCACCCTGAACCAGTTGTTTGCCGGAAAACTTTTCCATAACTTGACCGTCGCCGCAAGGCTCGATAAAGGCATCATGCTTCTCCGCGGTGATCCCCGTCATGGGCTGGAACCAGTGGGCAAAGTGGGTGGCTCCTTTTTCCAGCGCCCATTTCTTGATGGCATCGGCTACGATATCGGCTGTTTTCAAATCCAGCCGCTTGTCCTCGTTGATGGCGTCCATCAGCTTTTTGAAGGTCTCCTTGGGCAGTCGCTCTTTCATCGCCTTCCGGTTGAAGGTGTCTTCGCCGAAGTACTTCGAAACGGGAACAAATTTTTCCTTCTCGATCTGGTATTGTCTTTCTACTGCGGTGGTTTGTTTTGTTTTCTTCATAGTTTTTTATCCTCACATTTTAATGATTAATTATTTACTCGAGCGGTTTATTTTCCACGATTTCCCAGACGCCGGTGGGACAAACGCCGGCGCAGAAACCACACCCTATGCAAAGTTCCTCATCAACAACATACTCGTATTTTTCCCCCTCCAGCGCTTTACGGGAAATCGCGTTCTGCGGACAGATGGTTTCGCACATGCCGCAGTCCCGGCAGGCGCCACAGGATGCGCAATTGACCGCGCAGGAAACGGGATCGGAAAAGCTCTTGATGCGCGCATCGAAATATTCCGTCTTGATTCTCCGGACATCAATCGGCGGCAGCTTGTCATACGTTTCATCGGCGCCTCTGAGCAAAGCGTCAATCGTCGCGGCAGCGATCCTTCCCGCGCCAATCGCTTCGGTGAGCAGACCGGGTCTTATGACATCGCCGATGGCAAACACCTGATTGTCGCTTGTTCTGAATGTCTCATCAACCGTCACGAAACCGTTTTTGACGGCGATCTCTTCCGGCAGAAACGATAAATCCGGCGCGTCGCCGATGGCGACAATGACCGTATCCGCGGGCAGCATTTCCCCGTCGGTCAGTTCCACGCCTTTGGCCGTAATGGATTTCGTAAAACGGGGCCAGAGAAATGTCGCGCCCGCCACTTCGGCGTGACGTCTTTCCGTCCCGAAGGATGCCGGCTGCTGAACGTCAATCAGCGTAACGCTTTTGGCGCCCAGGCGAAAGGCTTCCGTTGCCGCGTCGCAACCGACATTGCCGGCTCCGACGATGACTACTTTCTTGCCGACCTTGACACAATTGAGTTTGCTTTGTTTTAAAAACTCAAGCGCGCTGACAGCCTTGTCTATTCCCGGAACATTAAGTTTCCTGGGTTTTGCCGCACCGGCAGCGATAATGATAAAGTCAAATTCGTTTTTCAGTATTTTGAACTTTTCTTTCGTCAGAGCGGCGTTCAAATGAATATGACGCAGATTTTTCGCCAACCGTTTCAGTTCATGTTCAACGATATCATCGGGGATGCGGCTTCGTGGAATGGTTTCCGTAATTTTCCCTCCCAGTTTTTTTCTTCCTTCAAAAATGTGTGCGTCATGGCCTTTCATCCACAACTGCCAGGCCACGGAAAGTCCCGCAGCGCCACCGCCGATGACGGCTATTTTCTTTCCGGAGGCGGGAAGAGGTTTCGGCTCTGTTGCTTCCAGCGAGGCTTTCCCCAGAACGGTCACGTCCACCGAAGGCAGATTGGCCGTTTTTCGCGAACAATTCTGCATACACAGATTGGAACAGAGATAACCACAGACCGTTGCGGGAAACGGCGTGTATTCCAGCGCCAGATTCACCGCTGCCTGCATTTTCCCTTTGCGGATCAGTTCCCATCGTTTCTGGACGGGAATCCCCGTCGGGCAATTCGCCTGACAGGGCGGCAGATACTTTTCATTGGCCCAGACGGGAACATAGCGGCGCAACTCTCCGGTTGTAATCAAACCAACAGGGGAACGGTCCGCGCTGGTCAGATCGCCGATCAGACCGCCTCTTCCCAGTTCGCGTTCCCATGCTTCCTGCCGGTACAGATTCATGGGCCGGCGGGAACGTCCGTTTTTCTCGTGAGGACTCAGCGCTTTTAAAAGCTGCCATTCTGAGCGTTCCGCCGTCAGTTCTTCACACAGGTACTGTTTGCCAATGGCCTCGAGGAATTTTTTTAGATTTTTTTTCAACCACAACCATTCGTCTTCAGGAAGGTCTGCAACGAGTTTTGCGTCCTGCGCGCTGTAGGAGTTTTGATTGCCGCGAAAGAAGATTTTTCCTCCGACCATTCCCACGCAGGGACGGTATCCCAAAACATCTTTTTCTTTTTCAGCCCCCGCGCCGCAGATGACGGCGATCCCTCCGGCCATAAATTCTGCGAATGAATCCCCGGCCTTGCCGAAAACCCACAGCTCCGGCGGCTCAAAACGCGGATTGTGCTTGGTCATGGTCATGCCGCGGGCGCCGATATCGCCGTCAATATAAATTTTCCCCTGGGCCATGGCGTTGGCCACACCGTTGGTTGCGTTGCCGTGCACAATAATATGAGCGCCGGCATTGAGCCAGCCGACGTCATCGGAAGCCGGACCGAAAACTTCAATGATCGTATTGGCAAACCCCATCGATCCCAGACGCTGACCGGACGTACCAGTAACATCCACTTTTATTTGTTTATTGCCTGACCGCCAGAGACGGCCTCCCAGGCCGTGCTGTCCGTAAGCAATGACTTCAATCTGATGATAGCCATCCGAAACAGCGCGCTGAATCTTCTCTTCCAGAACACGCGATTCAACACGGATTCCGTTTTCAACGCCGGCGATTTTTATTGATTCTTTCTTAGTCATAAATTCTACACGAGTCCCGTCTTACAAAACGTATTTTATCTGTAATCGCTCAGCCGCGTCCGCGTCGGCAATGCCCAGCGCGTCGGACATGCCGATAGGCAGAGACGTGGAACGTCCGAGCGGCGCGACGATTTTCTTTAATTCCGTGTCAAAGGTTAAATAGACATCCACAACACGTTCGGCAACCTTCTCCGGATCAAGCCGGCGATCCAGACGCGAATCCTGCGAGGTAATGCCCTTGGGACATACGCCGATATTGCAGATATTGCATCGGTCTCCTTCCGATCCCAGACAACCAGCCGCTGCCTGCATAATGTATTTGCCGGTCTGTACGCCGCTTGCGCCCAGCATAATGAGGGCTGCGGCATTCGCTGCCAGATTTCCGTTCTTGCCGATACCGCCTCCGGCGAAAAGAGGGATCTCGTTTTGTTTGCCCAGTTTGACCAGATTCAGATACGAATCACGCAAATTGCTGGCTATGGGATGTCCCATATGATTCATGGAGACATTGTAGGCGGCGCCGGTGCCGCCGTCTTCACCATCGATGGCCAGACCGGCCGCATAGGGATTCCGGGTCAGATTGTTCAGAACGGCCAGTGTTGTGCTGGTCGCGGATATTTTCGGATAGACCGGCACGCGGAAGCCCCACGCCATATACATGGACTGAATCATCTTGGCCACGGCTTCCTCGATGGAGTACTTGGTCTGATGCGTGGGCGGGCTGGGCAGGCTCACACCCTGCGGGACGCCGCGGATGGCGGCAATCAGTTTGTTGACCTTGTACCACATCAGCAATCCGCCGTCTCCAGGTTTGGCTCCCTGACCGTATTTGATTTCTATCGCGCAGGGATCTTCCTTCATATACGGAAGATTATGAATAATTTCATCCCAGCCAAAGTAACCGCTGGCAATCTGTAAAATGACGTATTTCAGAAAACGGGATCGTAAAAGCCGCGGAGGACATCCGCCTTCACCGGTGCAGATACGCACGGGCATGCCCAACTCTTCATTCAGATACGCCACGCCCATTTGCAGGCCTTCCCACATATTCGGCGAAAGCGCGCCGAACGACATGCTGCCGATGACCAGCGGATAGATTTCGCGCACCGGCGGCATCCAGCCGTTTTCCCGGCTGACTTTCAGCATTTCTTCCGGCGGCAGAATCCTGCCCAGTAAGGTTCTCAATTCGAATTCATGGCGTCCCGCGTCCAGCGCCGGGTCGGTCAGCATGGAAATACGAACAAATTTAATTTTATCCAGAACACTGTCGGGTGAATTGCGCCTGCCGCCGCGTCGACGGGGTTCACCACCCTGGTTGACATGAAACCTGAGCTTGTCGATTTCATCCGGGTGAACCGGCGCAATGGCTCCATTGGGGCAGACCATGGTGCACATTCCGCAACCGACGCAGGCGTGTGCCGCATCGGTGCGCTGATTAATTCCGAAATAAACGGACAGGAGATTGCCCGGCTTCTCTTCCAACCCGATGGGTACCTGCAGGGTGCGTTTGCGATGGACAACGAGTTCGATGGCACGCACCGGACAAACGGTCGTGCATTGTCCGCAAAGCGTGCATTTATCTTTGTTCCATCTGATCTGCCAGGGCAGATCCTTGACGCTTAATGCGGATGGGTTAATGGTTCCAACTGATTCCATTTCTTAATCTCCTGACGTTCGCGACTTACTAAAACCGTTTCATATTTCATCGGTTGATAATCAAGGTTAATATATCTGTCCGGAATGGCCGCATCCAGCCCGCACATTTCCGAGGAAAAGGCGAATATTCCGGGACGTCCGCCGACCACGCCGGGACGTAGTTTTTTGGAATCCTGCACCATGAACATGGATTTATCCGGCAGACAACCGATGACGCAATTGGGTCCGTCGATAATCAAAGGCCGGCAGGACTGCTTTAAATGCCTTAACCACAAACCGTTGGGATGATGGTCCAGTTCGGTATCTTTCAGCGGGGTGATGATATGCTTGTACATTTCCATGTCCATGCCCAGTTTGTTTTGCATGTAAT
>CAYZRT010000012.1:0-39987 GCA_964480875.1 uncultured Smithella sp.
CCGGCGAACTTTTTCTTCCCGAAGAGGATGGAAAAGGGCGGGCGCTCTGGCAGGATGCTGTTTATATGCTGACCATGGTGTTGATTCTTGTTTTTGCCTCTTTTGCACGCCCGACCGAAAACGACGGCGGCGTCTGGCAAATGATTTTCAGCGCCAAATGGTATTTTGTGACTGCATTAATGCTTGTTTTGGCCGTGATGCTCAAGCAATGGTTTGCCAAAGAAGAGCTGAAGGGCTGGGTGGATTCCACATGGGGTTTTGCCAAACAGATACTGCCGCTTTTGCTGGGTGGCGTACTGGTCGCCGGTTTTCTTCTCGGACGTCCCGGCCATCCCGCGTTGATTCCTGAGCAGTATGTCCAAAGTCTTGTCGGCGGCAATTCGTTATGGGCTAATTTCTTTGCTTCCATTGTCGGCGCCCTGATGTATTTTGCCACCCTCACGGAAGTACCGATTTTACAAGGGCTGCTGGGCTCTGGTATGGGACAGGGTCCGGCGCTCGCGTTGCTTCTGGCCGGCCCCGCCTTGTCTTTACCGAATATGATCACCATCGCCGGCATCATGGGCATTAAGAAAACATCCGTATACTGCGCCATCGTGGTGGTTCTTTCAACTATTGCCGGCATGATTTACGGCGTTATAATGGCGTAAGAAAATACTAGTATGAGTCATCATCACCATCATCCTATCGAGAAACCGGCCTCGCTGGCGAATTTGATACTGGCCATTCTCATCAACGGCGTTATCGTCGTTTTCGAACTGTTTTTCGGATTGCTGATTCGCAGCATGGCGCTGATTTCCGACGCCGTCCATAATTTGAGCGACATCGCCGCCATGAGTTTTACCTATTGGGCGGAAAAAATTTCCCGCCGTCCCGCCAATGAACGCAAGACTTACGGTTATCTTAAATTCGAATTCATTGCCGCCTTCATCAACAGTCTTGTCCTTTCGGTGGTGATCGCTTTTGTCTTCTGGGAATCCATTCAACGCCTGATGACGCCTGCGGAAATTCCCGGAAAGACGATGCTCTGGGTAGCCGTTGTCGCATTCATCGGAAACGGCGCGGCTACGCTGTTGCTTAAAAAAATTTCCGGACGGAATTTCAATATCAGAACAGCGTGGCTGCATTCTCTGCAGGACGCCTTGTTTTCCCTTGGCGTTATTGCGGGCGCTTTGCTGATTTCATTTTGCGGATGGTTTTTCATGGACCCGCTTATTTCCATAATCATCTGCCTCTTCATCGGCCGCGAGATCTATAAAATCATCCGGCACACGGTTAACGCGCTTATGGATGCCGTGCCCGCGGACGTGGATTTCAATGAGGTCAGAAATGACCTGCTGGCAATTCCCTCTGTGGCGGAGATCAACGATCTGCATATCTGGCAGACCGGAACAGGCCAGAAACTGCTTTCCGCGCATCTTAAATCCGTGGAAGATTCGCCAAATCATGAAAAAATTATCCGCGCCGTTCAGGAGATGCTGAAGCATAAGTACGGGATCAATCACACAACGATTCAGCTGCTGCCATCTTCAGCCGGAGAGATGGAACACTGTAATCACTGTAATTAAATAAACACGATGAAAAAAACAGATAACCGGATGCATATGTTGAAAAAGCCTTTTAAAAAGGTTTCTCTTTTCCCAGCCAAACCATCTTTGTCGAAACTTTACATTGAACCGAGCACGCAATGTAACCTTCAGTGCCGAACCTGTATTCGTAATTCATGGGATGAACCAATCGGTTTGATGGATATGCATGTTTATCGAAAACTGCTCTCCGATCTCAGGAATTACAAATCTTTTCATACCCTGGCATTCTGGGGTTACGGCGAACCACTGACACATCCCGACATTGTGAATATGGTCGCCGAGGCTCATGCAATGGGTATCAACACAGAATTAATAACAAACGGACATCTTTTGGATGAAAATACAGCGAAAGGATTGATTCAGGCCGGCCTGGATATCATTGTTGTTTCTGTGGACGGAACCACACAGGAATCATTCGAAGACGTCCGCCTTGGCGGCAATCTAATGCGTGTTGAAGATAACGTCAGAACGCTTAACCTACTGCGCGAAAAAATGTCGGGGAAGACGCTCAACCTGGGTCTGGAATTTGTCATCATGAAAAGCAATATTAACCAACTTCCGGATCTCGCGCATAAGGCAAGATTTCTGAAGGCGGATTTTATTATGCTTACAAATCTGCTGCCATGTACCGAAGATATGCAAGATGAAATTCTCTATTGGATCAGCGCAACCATCAATGACCATGACGAGCGACCTAAATGGTCTCAGGAACTGATATTACCCCGTATGGATCTACACACTGAATATCTTACACCGCTTATCGAGTTTTTGAAAATACTGGACATCCCCATGCCGGAGGTTAGAGATATTCCCCTGGAATATTGTTGTCCTTTTATTCAAAAAGGTTCCGCAGCCATAACCTGGACGGGCGATGTCAGTCCATGCATCGCACTCATGCATTCATACCGCTGTTATGTCATGGGAAGGGAAAAGTTCATTAAGAAATATTTGATTGGTAACATAGCCCAGAAAAAGATCGGAGACATCTGGAATAAAAAACACTATCAAAACTTTAAGGAGCGAGTCTTTAATTTTGATTTTTCTCCTTGTATTCAATGCAGTGGGTGTAATTATTCGGAAACGAACGAAGAAGATTGCTTTGGGAACGCGCATCCTGTATGCGGCGACTGTCTCTGGGCAAGAAGTGTCCTTTTATGTCCATAACAATTTAAAGAAACAAACTATTCCTGAGACGCGTTTGCTGCTTTTATCGGTCCGTTTGCAGAGGTTCCGGTGATGATCGGCCCGGTAAACGTGGCGCTAAATTTTAGGCGGAAATTTTTCGAAAGATGATATATAAGAAAACGCACTGAGAAATTATACATGGTTACTATGATAGAATTTATTAAAAGATATCGCAATGTAATAACGATTTTGCTGTCGATGATCGGCATCGGCTTTATGGCTTACTATGATTACTGTGGTACGACGTGCAGTTATCTAAAAGGTGATGTTTTCGGCATGGATCTCAAGTGGATCGGCATTGCTTATATGTCCCTCATTATTGTTTTTGCCGCTTTAAATCAATCTCACTTTGTGCGGGCAATGCTGGCCGGGGGGATGGGCGTGGAAGTTCATCTGTACGCCTTTCAGGTGCAAAACGACGTTTACTGTCCTTTTTGCCTTGCATTTTCGGTCATGTTGATTTTATCATTCATCATAAATTACGAAGTCCCATCCGCCTGGCGTGAAAAGCGCAGCCGGATGTGGCTCTATTTTCTCGGAGAGGTCGATTTTTCGATGTTCAGGATTTACAAACTGCCTTTGTTGCTTGTCAGTTTACTGGGATATTTATTTATTTTGCTCACTTTTTCCGGTTCCGTTACACCGGCCTACGGAGAAGATAATGCCAACAACGTGCCGTCTCTGGGCAACGGCAAGTATGAAATCATTGTATTTGCCGATTATTTCTGCCCGCCGTGCAAAGTCATTGACGCCAAAGCAGAGCCCCTATTGAAAGAATTACTTGCCACGGACAAAGTGAAAATAACGTTCGCTGACGTTCCTTTTCATAAAGAATCGCCTTTTTACGCCAAATACTATCTTTACGCAGCCAATGCCAAGCCCGGAGCGGAAAAAATTTTTCATGTCCGTCGTCTGCTTTTTGAAGCGGCACAGGTAAAAAACATCGAGAAAGAAAGAGCGCTGCGTGATTATTTGGCGGAACAGAAGATTTCACTCAAACCGTTCAATGAAAAATTATTGTTCCCCGCACTCACCACAATGATTAAAAAACACGATGTCAGGGCAACACCATCCTGTGTTGTCAAATACTCGGCAAAAGACGTCAGAAAATTTGTCGGCGGACAAGATATCTGGAATGGACTGATGGCATTAAAGCAACATTTGTCCAAAGAGAAAAAATAATTTACGAATTTATTTTCGCCGGTATTTCGCCTGAAAATATTCATTTGAAAAGCAAATTAACCGCCGAGTTGTAAAACTCATCTATTTGTTGCTGTGACTGCCTTTGAGCAAAAAGTATCCTGATTTGCCCATAATCTCTTTCATCAGGGGCAATCACACATAAACGATAATTTCCGTTTTCCGGCCAATTACATGTTTTACACGACAGCAAGGCGTCTTGATTGCTTCTTCAATTAGCTGATTTGGCGCCTGAAACGGACAGCTTTATCATCTTGTTTGGATTCGAGCGCCTGTAATCTTAAGGCTTTCAGCTCACGGATTTTTGCCTTGAGCTCAGGCTTGGTCATCTTGATTTTTCCGATATGTTTCTTTTTCTTAACCGGTGTTTCGTCTTTAATGCCGTGCGCTTCTTTAATGAAGGCAACAAGTTCCTCCTTTTTCATGTCGTGAATTGCTCGTTCGTGAGGAATCTCCTCGGCAATTTCGCGTAGTTCTTTAATGGTTAATTTTTCCAGATGCTTCTCGTCATGTTCTTTGTGTACTTTTTTATGGGTTTCTTCCGACATCGCCAATAGACCTCCTTAATTTTTTATAATCAGGTTATCAAATTGCAATGCTTAAAATTAGATTAGTTATCCTACCAAAATCATATTTTTGGTTGAACCAATTATCCATATTGCTTGACAAATTTACGATTACATGTAATAAGCGCATGTATCATTTTATCACAATAAATGAAATGATCCGCTTTTTCATAACCGTTTGAGTTCTATTATATATTGGGGAAATAATATAATCAAATAAAAATACCGGGGGAGTTTTATGATTCAGAGGCGTTTTATCATCATTGTAGTATTAGTGCTTTTTGTTGCTGCCACAACCGTTTTTGCCGCTGACAAGTATCAATGGAAATTTGCCGATACTAAAAACGACTGCCAGATTTACACGAGCGACGTCCCCGGCAAAGGATACATAGCGGCTAAAGCCACTTGTATTATTCCCGCCAGAATAGAAACTATCGGCATGGTTATAAAAGATGTTGCCAACTTTCCAAAATGGATGGAAGATTGCGCAGAAACAAAAAAACTGAAAGTACATGATGCCTATGATGGTTTTATCTTCTGGTACCATCAGCATGTTCCTTTTAAAACAGACAGAGATATGATGCTTAAAAGCGTCGTAAATTTTGATTTTCAACATGGTAAAATTACGATTAATGCCGATTCCACTAAAGAAATGAATTATGGTGTCGGCAAAGGATATGTCAGAATGCCTTCATTCAGTTCCGTGTGGACGCTGGAATGGGTTGATCGAGAGAACACCAGGGTTACTCTTATGGTCGATCCTGATCTTGGCGAAGGAATTCCCAAATTTATAGCGAATCGATTTATCAGGACTAATCCTTTTAAATCTTTACAGAGAATGATGAAAATCGTCAACGATCCTAAATATATCGAAGAAGGCAAAAATTCAAGGTATTCTAGGATTGTAGAGGATGCGATCCGAGTCGGATATGTAAAGTAACAGTTAATCCGTTATGCAATTTGGAAATTGGTCATTTCAATTTCTTGAAAAGTAGTCGGGAGACTTGCAATGAAACGTAATCTTTAAGCAAAGGTTACGTTTTATATTCTCAGATTCTTATTTCTTTTTAACAGCCCAAGTGTTTTATGAGTCGCCTCCTTAAAGAACATAAAATCAACAAACGGTTAATATCAGGCATGTTTTTTTGCATTATTTTGTTAGTCAATGCTTGACTTTCTGATTTTATCAATATATAAAGCGCAATTTGCATAAAGGCATATATACGGACGTCCCCATCGTCTAGAGGCCTAGGACACGGGCCTTTCACGCCTGTAACCGGGGTTCGAACCCCCGTGGGGACGCCAAAATTAAAAAGGGCAATTTGAAAAAATTGCCCTTTTTTAATGAGACTCACTGAAAACGAATCCCGACGAATCGGGATGAAGTTTGAAGCGTTAGTCGTAGTGAGACTCAAATTTCATAAGCGTAGAGTAATGAAATTTGTAAGTCGAACTACCCGATCCCGGTTAACCGGGATTGGGAATGATCCCGCGAAGCGGAGGGTATGACACCATTAATTTTACTGAGGTTAATACCCGTGATTATATCAGCTTATATCTTATTCTTCTTTTTTCTTTGCTGCTTTTTTCTTGGGCGCGGCTTCCGCATCATCAGCCGGTTGTTTCTTTGCCTTTTTCGGAGCTGCTTCATTAGCGGTGGCGGCTGTCTTTTTTACTTTTTTAGGAGCCGCTTCTTCCTTGACGACGGGTTTTTGTGGCTCTTCTACAGATTTTTCACCTTGAGGTTCAGGCTTCTTCTTCGGTTCTTTATCAACAGCCTCTTCTTTCTTTTTTGGTTTAGGTTTGGCTTCATCATGTTTTACTTCGGAAGGCTTTTCTTTTACCGGGGTGGCTGCTTTTTCTTCTTTTTTCATTGATTCATCAGCCAGTTTTTGTGCTTTGGCTTTAGCTAATTCCTGAACGCGTTGAACAAATTTGTCAATCGCCGCAATTCTTGCATTGGTCTCTCTAATTTTTGATTTCAGACTCTTAACAAGAGGATCTTTTGAGGCTTTTTCTTTATCGATTCCTTTCTGATCCAATTGCTGCAGTCGGATGGCCAGTTTTTTTTCAAATATCCGGAGTTGTTCCATCCTTACATTTTTACTTTTTGAAGCCATTTTCCCTCTCCTTATTTTTTAGATATTGAATAGTTCAATAACAATATTTTTAATTAAAATCTATAAATATTTAGCATTTATAAGATTAATTTTCCCCCTGAAATTATCGTCACTTTTTCATTTTAGAGTCAAAAATCCGATGGTTTCAATATGCTCCGTCTGTGGAAACATATCCAAAGGGTTCAGACTCTTCAAATTATAACCCCATTCATTCAAATATTTAATATCCCGTGCCTGTGTAGCCGGATTGCAGGAAATATAAATGATCCTTTGCGGCTGCAAATTTGCCATCGTCTTTAATACCGTTTTTTTACAACCGACGCGGGGAGGATCAAGCACAATCACATCGATTCGATTGTCTTGCGGCAGAAATTTTTCCCTGAATATATCCTCTATATCGCCATGAATAAAATCAGCGTTTTTTATGCCGTGATTTTCAGCATTAATTCGTGCATATTGTGCCGATTTTTCATTTATTTCTATGCCTATGACCTTCGCAGCAAACGATGAAAGAAAAATCGAAAAAAGACCACTCCCGCAATAGGCATCAACAAGCGTATTAACTCCGTCCATAGAACAGAGACGGCACACTTCATCTACCAGTCTATCCGTCAGGAATAGATTGGCCTGAAAAAATCCGTCACGTGGCACTAAAAAATTCTTTCCCTTGACTGTTCTTACAATTGATTCTTTTTCTTTTCCTGATCCACAGCCTGACCAGATTGTCAGTTGCCCACTGGCATCGCTCTGAAACTGCTTGTTTGATCTCAAAACTCGCAGAGTTTCATTAATGGTTTCTTCCATAATTTCACAGTGGTCAATGTTTACTAACCCGCCACCGGAAACATCCAGAAACCCGACTTCCCGTTCATGGGATACTGTTGAAATATGATACTGGGCCTTCCCTCTATAATGATACACCTGTGGCGAAGCTATTATATCAAAGACAGGGGGATTGATAATTTTGCCGATTCTCCAAAAAGCGTCCTGAACTTGTTTCTTTTTTATTTTCAACTGATATTCATAATTCAGATGTTGATAGCAGCAACCGCCGCATTTTTCATAATAACGGCATAAAGGTTTGACACGCAAAGGAGATTCTTTGATTATTTTTAATATTCTGCCTCGGACAAATTTCTTTTTGACTTGAGTGATTTCAATTTCCAATTCGTCACCTGGAGCGGAAAAAAGAACAAAAACAACAAAATTATCGATACGGCCGACACCTTCTCCGCCAAAAGCCACCGAATCAATTTTTATTTTCACGACGTCTTTAATCTGCAAAATAATCCTCCTGTTTTCAGATAGCATATCAACAAACCAACAGTCAACAAGGCGCGGCACTATTTTCTTTACAACGTTCGATAATGCTGTTAACTAAATTTTGAAAAAAAAGATATTTTAAGAGGTCGTTAATGTCAGAAAGAAAATCCATTCTTTGCCCCAATTGCCGTAAATTAATCAGCATGGACGAACCAGCCTGCCCTTACTGTGGACTAGCGCGTCCGGGACTGCATAATTCTTTTGGTAACGTTCGTAAGATTTTTCTTGGTTCCAATCCGGTGATGACCATTATTTATATTAACATTGCTTTTTATATTTTTTCTCTTCTTTTAGATCCGCGGGGAATCTTTGGCGACGGCGCTTTCAGTCTGTTGGCGCCTTCCAGTCAAAGTCTTTTTTTATTGGGAGCAACAGGCTCCCTCCCTGTCATCGGAGCTCACCGTTTATGGACATTGATTTCCGCCTCCTTCCTGCATGGTGGAATCCTGCATATCCTCTTTAACATGATGGCTTTTTATCAGCTCGGTCCTTTCAT
The DNA here is from genome assembly GCA_964480875.1 of uncultured Smithella sp. GTDB lineage: Bacteria > Desulfobacterota > Syntrophia > Syntrophales > Smithellaceae > Smithella. Next base: position 8,480 of record CAYZRT010000012.1, read on the forward strand.
TTTACGGGAATTCGGTTTTCACCGTTTTATTAATTTATACATCATTACCGGAGCCTGCGGCTTTGCAACCTCCGTTCTATTCGGCACCCCTTTTACACTCGGCGCTTCCGCCAGCATCTGCGGATTAATCGGCGCCATCATATATTATGGTAAAAGCCGCGGTGATTCCTATGGAGAGGCCATTTATAAACAAGCGCTTGGCTGGGTTATCGGATTAGTCATCTTTGGCCTGATTTTCAGGGGGATCGATAACTGGGCGCACGGCGGCGGACTATTATCCGGTATGCTTCTGGCTTTTCTGATGGGATACAATGATAATAAGCAGGAAAGCGCATGGTGCAAAATTTTGGCGTATGCCTGTATCCTGCTCACGGCAGCAATTTTAATCTGGTCGGTTGCAAATTCTCTTTTCAACATCAGTCAGATATCCATCTAAAAAAAAGTCTCAACGAGGGACGATATTAAAAACAGAGGATCAAAGAATGTACGGACAATCAAATTCACCAGAGCCGACACTTCAAACCGGAGATGAGATCCATGGCTTCAAAGTTCTGCGCGTGCAGGCGTTTCCCGCAATCCGGGTTACCGCTTATGAAATTGAACATAACAAGACCGGAGCGAAAGTCCTCCATCTGCACGCATTTGACCGTGAAAACTTATACGCCTTAGGATTTCGCACTCCGCCTTATGACTCCACCGGCCTGCCGCATATTCTGGAACATTCGGTGCTGGCCGGTTCCGAAAAATATCCGCTGAAAGATGCATTCAAAGAATTGATGCGGTCAACCATGCAAACCTTTATCAACGCTTTTACATATCCTGATAAAACGGTTTATCCGGTGGCCAGTCAGATAAAAACCGACTTTTTTAATCTTGCCCGTGTCTATACCGATTTGGTGCTGCATCCAAGAATGCTTAAGGAAACTTTTTTTCAGGAGGGCCATCATCTGGAATTTTCCACGCCTGATGATTTATCGAGCGATCTGATTATTTCCGGCATCGTTTACAATGAAATGAAAGGGGCATATTCATCCGCGGATTCTTTAATGTATAAAATTCTGCAGGAAAATATCTATCCTGACAGCGTGTATGCTTTCGATTCCGGAGGTGATCCGGACGTGATTCCCTCGCTGACCTATGAACAATTTTGTGAATTTCACCATAAGTATTATTCTCCCTCTAACGCTCGTTTTTTTATTTATGGTGATATCACAACTTCAGAACATCTTGAATTTATTGCTGAAATGCTGACCGGTTTTGAACGCGTGGAAATAGATTCTTTTATTAAAAGCCAGCAACGCTTTGCTGAACCGCGTATCATTCACAGCACTTACCCCATAAGCAAAGATGAATCCATCGACCATAAAACCATGGTGAACATGGCCTGGATGATGTCTGAAAACACAGACCACGAAACGTCTTTGTTTCTGGAAATTATATCCGCTCTTCTTGTAGGCAGCGCCGCCAGTCCCCTGCGCAAAGCACTGATTGATTCCGGTCTGGGAGAAGATCTGACACCGGTTTCCGGCATTGAAGCGGATCTTAAACAATTAATGTTTTGTGTCGGTTTAAGAAATTCGCAACGCTCCGATGCGCAAAAAATTGAACAATTGATCTTTGGCACTCTAAAAGACATTGTGGCCAACGGTTATGAGGCTGAATTAATAGAGGGGGTCCTGCACCAGGTCGAGTTTCATGGGAAGGAAGTGGTTCGTGGTTCCTATCCTTACGGTATTGCTCTGATGGGCGGCGTCTTTCAGACATGGCTCTATGACGGAGATCCATTAATCGGATTGGACTTTCCAAAGACGATAGAAGATATCCGCAGACGCTGGTCTGATGATCCTCACATTTTTCAGAAAATGACTCAACAATGGTTACTGGACAATAATCATCGTGTTCTGGCGATTATGGAACCGGATGCCGATTTCAATGCAAAGAAGGAAAAAACTTACCAAGAAAAAATGGCCAAGTTGAAATCATCTTTATCAGAAAACGAATTGGTACAGATAAATATTCAAGCCAAAGAGCTGAAAGAATTCCAAGCGCAGCAGGATTCGCCGGAAGCAGCAGCAACAATCCCAAAACTGAAAAAAGAAGATATTCCAAAATCAATAGAAACGATTCCATCGCAAAATCTTTTTATTGCGGGAGTGCCGACTCTTGAACACGATTTGTTTACCAATGGGATTGCCTATATTGATCTGGCTTTTGATGTGGCAAATATTCCGGAAGATCTTCAAATCTATCTGCCTCTATTGGGCAAAATCATGACCGGAATGGGAGCGGCCGGTTTAACCTATGAAGAAATGGCCAAGCGCATCGCTCTGAATATGGGAGGCTTTGGTTACAATCTGACAACAGGTTTTACCGCACGTGGTGATTCAAACTGGCATAAAATGATTTTTTCATTCAAGGCGCTGTATCGTAATCTTCCAGAAGCAATTAATATTATTAGCGATATTATATGTTCCGGTGATTTAAGTCATGAAGCGCGCATGCGCGATCTGATTTCCGAAAGAAAAAACAATCTGCAATCGGCAATTGTTCCTTCCGGACATCTTTTCGCCAAAATGGCGGCGGGTGCCGCGCTCACACTTCCGGCTTACCGCGATGAACAATGGCATGGACGCACACAATTGAAGTTCGTACAAGCAACGGCCAATAATTTCAATTCATCAAAACAGAATTTCTGCGGAAAGTTGGAGGAATTGCGGAGCATTTTATTTAGCAAGGATAATCTGACTATCAATTTCACTGCCGAAATTCAAGGATTGAAAATAACCAGAGAACATATTTTACATTTATTGGATAAGCTACCGGCATCGACAACAAGATTTACTAAAGATAAACCAGCTCTGAATCCTTCATTTGCCGGAATTTCCATACCAACGCAGGTTTCTTATGTCGCCTACGTTTTAAAAACACCTCCTTATACCGATCCGGCGAGTCCTCTACTGATGCTTTCCGCCAAGGAGCTATCCAATAACTATCTATATAAGCATGTCCGCGTGCAGGGAGGAGCTTATGGAGGAATGTCTTCTTTCGATGCGTCCATGGGACTATTTTCTTTTCTTTCCTATCGTGATCCGCACATTGCGGAAACATTAAAGGTATTCAAAGATGCACAAAAATTCTATTCCAAAAACGAAATTTCTTCATCAGAGATGGAAAAAGCAATTATCAGCACTATTGGCATGATCGACAAACCGTCAGACCCATCAAGCCGAGGTTATACCGCTTTGATGCGGCATTTTGCAGGAATTGAAGATGATATGCGCCAGAAATTCAGAGACAACATTTTGACCGCCACACCGCGCAAAGTTAAAAATGTTTTATTTGATTATTTTTCCCAGGCACCTAAATCTGCTTCAGTGGCTGTTTATTCCGCCCCGGAAAAACTGGAAGAAGCAAACAAACACCTGGAAGAAAAACTTGTTATTGAGAGTATTTTTGAGGGCTGAATGGCGTAAAGATAATACACTGCTTCCTGTTATCCACACGTCGTCAACGTCGACGTAAATACAAGATTTCAATCCGCAATCAATAAAATTGCACAGACGTCTTGTCCAAATATTCTGTCCAAATATTCTTGACATACAAGAGCGTGTTTCTTATACTGCCGCGAACAAAACGAAAATTCTTATCAATTAAACAATATCAATTTTTTTCTTTATGAAGAAAACAGGCACATATCTTATTGTAATATCCTTGATTGTTGTTGTCTGCATTGCATTCGGGCGCATTGCTTTCAATAATTTTATCAATTTTGACGATGACGGATACATAACGAAAAATTATCAAATTCAATCCGGTTTGAATTTTGAGAATGTCAAGTGGGCATTTACGGCCGTCGTTTTAAGCAACTGGCATCCGTTGACCTTGCTTTCACACATGCTTGACTGGAGTCTTTTCGGAAATTATGCCGGCGGTCATCATCTCGTGAGCCTGCTGTGGCATATCGGCACGGTCATCCTCCTGTTTCTTTTTCTCTATAAGACAACTCATAATATCTGGCCTTCGGCTTTTGCCGCCGCCTTTTTCGCCCTGCATCCGTTAAGGGTAGAATCCGTTGCCTGGGCATCCGAAAGAAAAGATGTCTTGAGTTTGTTTTTCGGTATGTCCAGTATCTATGCCTATGCCTTCTATGTCGAGAAAAACAAAATCTCCCGGTACCTGCTTTGCCTGATGTTTTTCATTATGAGCCTGATGTCCAAACCGATGCTTGTCACCTTGCCATTTATGCTGCTCCTTTTGGATTACTGGCCGCTGAATCGCTGGCAACAGACACTAGACACTTCCACGGAAAACAGTTTGAAACCGGGCGGCAAACTCCTCCTGGAGAAAACCCCTTTCGTGCTGATTAGTATTGCCTCCAGCATCATAACTCTATGGGCACAAAATAAAGGTGGATCTATCGTGTCTGAAGTGGGCCTGCCTTTAACGATAAGGTTATCCAATGCCATTTTTGCTTACACGGCTTATCTTGGAAAAATCCTCTGGCCGGTCGATCTGGCCGTATTTTATCCTCTCAACTTCTATCTTCCGTTATGGCAGGTGATAATTTCCGGCATTACTATTTTGACAATTTCTCTCGCTGTGCTTTATTTCATAAAGAAAATGCCTTTCTTGTTTGTAGGCTGGTTCTGGTATCTGGGAACGCTCATTCCGGTCATCGGTGTAATTCAAGTAGGCGGGCAGGCAGTGGCCGACCGTTACACTTATTTGCCCTTCATCGGTATTGCCGTCATTTTGGCGTGGGGCATACCGCTTGTATTCCAGCGGCTAAATATTAGTAAGGGAGTTTTAGTTTCGTTAGCGATAGCAACTCTTTCTATGCTTGCTTTCTTGACATGGATACAGTGTATATATTGGAAAGACAGTATTACTCTTTTTAGCCATACTTTACGGGTGACAAAAGATAATTACCTGGCACATAACAACCTTGGTGCCGTGTTAAGCGAAAGAGGAAAAATCAAAGAGGCTGTTCATCATTATAATACATCTATACGTATCAACCCGAATTATAATTTTTCATACATCAACAGAGGTAATCTTTACAACGACCTCGGTCAACATTATCGGGCCATTTTGGATTACAATCAGGCAATTCGACTGAAGCCAGATTATGTCATAGCCTATTACAATAGAGGAATTGCTTACTTTAACCGTGGTCAGTATCAGCAAGCCATTGATGACTATAACGAGGTACTTCGACTACAACCAGATAATGCAGCGGCATACAACAACAGGGGAAATGCGTATTTACATCAAGGCAATAAAAATAAAGGTTGCAATGATGCACAAAAGGCATGTCTATTAGGATCCTGTCACGCGCTAAAATTGGGTAAAAGTAAGGGGTACTGTGATTGATTCAGCTGTAAGAAAACGATTTGATACCCGTGTGAAGGCATTATTATTTTTAATCATTTCTAGGTAAAACATTTAACGATAAAAATCTTGATTAGAGAATATTGGCAAAGCGAGTCTCATTTCCCCTACGTTACGCTTCGGGGATAGTTCGCTCTAAGATTTTCCGTGCACTACGTTTCGGAAAATCAAGGCTCACTTCCCAACGTTACTGCGTTCCTGAGATAATTCCACTAACGCTTCAAGCTACGCTACGCTTGCTCTCAGCGAGTGTCTTTTCCCTGCCTTCGGCGGGATAGTTCGTCCAGCAAATTCCAGTACGCTTCGCTTCTGCAATTTGGGACTCACTAAAAACAAAGGAGGTTAAAGAATGATCTTTAACCTCCGCAACTTCATAACTTAAATTTTAAGTTCAAAATGGTTTAGTGTTGCCCTCTGCTAACGCAGAGGACAGTTCGTCCAACAAATTTCAGTGCGCTTTGCTTCTAAAATTTGGGACTCACTGTTTTTCAGCTACACTTATTCGTGCGATGGCTCTGGCCAGAGCGGTGCGCATAATTTCGAATTCAGCATCTTCCTTGGTTAATTGAGCCAAACGGGACTCCGCATTATCTTTGGCTCTCAGGGCTCTGTCTTTATCGATGTCGTCTGATCTTTCGGCTGTTTCGATTAAAACCGTCACTTTACCAGCAGTAACTTCCGCATAACCCGTGTTCACCGCATAGTGTACCCTTTTACCATCTTTCACAAAACATAATTCACCGATATCCACGGAACTCAAAAAGGGCTCGTGACCGCGCAATACGCCAAATTCACCTTCCGTTCCCGGAATGGTTACTTCCTCTATCTTACCGGAAAAAGCCATTTTTTCCGGAGTCACAATTTCCAGCATTAATTCGTCAGCCATTTACTTTACTCCAAGACTATATCAATTAACCGGCAATCTTCTTGGCTTTTTCCACAGCCTCTTCAATACCGCCGACCATGTAGAAAGCCTGTTCGGGCAGCTCATCATGTTTGCCTTCCAGAATTTCTTTAAAGCCTCTTATGGTATCCGGAACGGAAACAAACTTGCCTTCTGTACCGGTAAACTGAGCGGCCACGAAGAACGGCTGAGAGAGGAATCTCTGAATCTTTCTGGCGCGGCTAACCGTTAGTTTATCTTCTTCGGAAAGTTCATCCATACCCAGAATGGCGATGATGTCCTGCAGGTCCTTGTATTTCTGCAACGTCACCTGCACCTGACGGGCTACCTGGTAATGCTCTGGGCCCAGAACATTAGGATCGAGAATACGGGATGTTGAATCCAGAGGATCCACCGCCGGATAAATACCCAGTTCAGCGATTGGACGGGACAAAACGACTGTTCCGTCAAGATGCGCAAAGGTCGTTGCGGGAGCCGGGTCGGTCAAGTCATCGGCGGGAACGTACACGCACTGAACGGCGGTAATCGAACCTTTGTTTGTTGAGGTAATGCGTTCCTGAAGTTCGCCAAGGTCCGTAGCCAGTGTGGGCTGATAACCAACCGCGGAGGGCATACGTCCAAGCAAAGCGGAAACCTCCGAACCGGCCTGAGTGAAACGAAAGATATTATCAACGAAGAAGAGCACGTCCTGTCCTTCCACATCGCGGAAGTATTCAGCAGCGGCCAGTCCTGTCAGAGCGACTCGGGCGCGAGCTCCGGGGGGTTCGGTCATCTGACCGTAAATTAAAGCGGCCTGTTTGATAACACCCGATTCCAGCATTTCACGATAGAGGTCGTTTCCTTCACGGGTTCTTTCACCAACACCTGCAAAAACAGAAATTCCACCGTGGTGCATGGCGATGTTGTGAATCATTTCCATCATAACGACTGTCTTGCCGACGCCTGCGCCTCCGAACATACCCATCTTGCCACCGCGGGGAAACGGCACCAAAAGGTCAATAACCTTGACGCCTGTTTCCAGAACGTGCACCGATGTATCCTGTTCCATAAAGCTTGGTGATTCACGATGAATCGGCATTTTAGTTTGCGCGTTAATTGGGCCAAGACCATCCACAGGTCGACCGACGACGTTCTGGATTCGCCCCAGACATTCCTTGCCAACCGGAACCATGATCGGAGCGCCGGTATCTTTGGCAATCATACCACGAACCAGACCGTCGGTAATATCCATGGCGATGCAGCGAACAATATTGTCTCCCAGATGCAGTGCTACTTCAATAACCAAATTATCCTCCTGATCATTGATGGCCGGATTAGTAATTAAGATGGCGTTTAATATACTGGGCAATTTCCCCTCTTCAAAAGCCACGTCAACAACAGGTCCAATAACTTGAACAATTTTTCCTATATTCATAACTATCTCCTTGCAAATAGTCGTATTAATTTATTTTACATGCGGCAAAGAGCCGCAGAAAAATCAGTATTTAGCCCGATTTAGCCAGAGCTTCCGTGCCACCGACGATATCCATCAACTCCGCCGTAATCGCCGCCTGTCTGGCTTTATTCATTTTCAACGTTAACGAACTGATCAAATCTTGACAGTTACTGGTCGCATTATCCATAGCCGCCATACGCGCACCGTTTTCACCAGCTGACGTTTCCAGAAGAGCGCGATAAACCAGAACATGAACGTACATCGGTAATAACTTGTGCAGCAACACTTCTTCCGACGGCTCGTAGGTATAATCAACCCTCTTATCCGGTTCCTCTTCCGTTTCCTGACCGATGGAAGGCAGAGGGAACAATCTGACGATAGTCGGTTTCTGAACGGAAACATTCATAAACTGATTATAAATCAGATAAAGTTCATCGTACTCTTCTTTAATAAATGGATTGATGACTTCATCGGCTATGGAGACAGCCAGGGTCATGTCAAATTTACTTAAAATATCAACCTTTTGCGCAATGACATTCGCTTTTTTGCGAAAATAATCTCTCCCTTTACGACCGACGTTGATCAGCGACACATCTTTCCCTTCGCTTACTTTTTCCTTCAGAAATCTTTCGGTCACTTTGATCAGATTAGTATTAAAACCTCCGCAAAGGCCACGGTCTGACGTCATACAGATGACCCGAATCCTCTTGGGATCTCGAACGGCCAGCAGAGGATGTGATATACTTTCCACGCGCAGGGCAAGACTGTTAAGCACATCCATGAATTTTCCGGCATAGGGACGGAAATTCTCCATTTTCAACTGCGCCGACTTAAATTTTGACGCGGCAACCATATTCATCGCGCGCGTAATTTGCTTCGTCTTTGAAACGGCGCCGACTTTTCTTTTTATGTCTTTTAGCGAGGCCACTTGAATTTCTCCTCAACCTTTTATTGGACTTCAGTGCTTCCATTACCCCTGATTTCACAATTTCATTGAAATCAGTCTAAAGTTAACAATTTATTCCGCAACAAAAACAGAATCGAAAGCGGTCATAACTTCTTTCATCTTCTTTTCCAGTTCGGGAGATATGATCTTCTTATCTTCTATTTCTTTCATAATGTCGGGATGCTTGCTTTCCACGAAACTCAAAAGCTGTTCTTCGTAAATACGGACTTTTTCCACATCGTATTTATCAATGAAACCCTTGGTTCCCGCGAAGAGAATAACAATTTCCTGTCCCAGAGACATCGGTTTGAACTGGGGCTGCTTGAGCAGTTCCACCAGACGAACACCGCGATCCAACTGAGCCTGCGTCGCTTTATCCAGGTCGGATCCGAACTGAGCAAACGCCGCCAGTTCGCGGTACTGAGCCAGATCGAGTTTCAGCGTTCCGGCAACCTGCTTCATCGCCTTCACCTGAGCCGCGCCACCGACGCGGGAAACCGAAAGACCGACGTTAATCGCCGGACGAATACCGGAGAAGAACAAGCTCGGTTCCAAATAAACCTGACCGTCTGTAATGGAGATAACGTTTGTAGGAATATAGGCGGAAACGTCACCGGCCTGAGTTTCAATAACCGGAAGAGCCGTCAGAGAACCGCCGCCGAGTTCGGGGCTTACACGCGCCGCACGCTCGAGCAGTCGGGAATGATTATAGAAAATATCGCCGGGAAAAGCCTCTCGTCCGGGAGGACGACGCAGCAGCAGAGAAATCTGGCGATAAGCCACAGCCTGTTTGGACAAGTCATCATAGATGATCAAGGCGTCCTGACCGTTGTCTCTAAAGTATTCGCCGATACTGCAACCGGCATAAGCGGCAACATACTGCAGCGTCGCAGGGTCCGAAGCGCAACCGGCGACGACACAGGTATAAGACAAAGCGTCATATTGCTTCAATCTTTCCACAACCTGAGCCACTGTGGATTTTTTCTGACCGATCGCAACATAGATACATTTTACGCCGGTATCCTTTTGACGGATGATGGCATCAACGCCGATGGCGGTTTTACCGATCTGACGATCGCCAATAATTAGTTCACGCTGACCGCGCCCGATCGGCGTCATAGCATCAATCGATTTCAAACCGGTATACATGGGCTGATTGACCGGCTGGCGCTGAATAACCCCGGGAGCGACCATTTCAATACGACGGAACTCCTTGGTCTCAATCGGGCCTTTGCCGTCCAGCGGTGCGCCTGTGGCGTCTATAACCCGGCCCAGCAGAGCTTCGCCGACCGGAACCTGCGCAATTTTACCGGTTCTTTTCACGATGTCACCCTCTTTGATATGGGTAACTTCACCCAGAACCGCGACACCGACATTATCCGCTTCCAGATTAAGAACCATGCCCAGGATACCACCCGGAAATTCCAGAAGCTCCATAGCCATCGCATTTTGCACGCCGTATATTCTGGCGATACCGTCACCAACCGACAAGACTGTTCCGGTTTCGCTTATATCCAGCTTTTTCTCGTAGCTTTTGATTTGCTCGGAAATAATTTGACTAATTTCTTCCGCTTTAATTGTTTCCATGTCCTATCTCGCCTCCCCTAAGAGATTCCTCATATTATTCAACTGATTTTTTATACTGCCATCATACAGTGTATCGCCGACGCCGATAACCACCCCTCCTAAAAGAGTGGAATCCTCTTCAACAGTCATATCCACTTTTTTACCAAGGGTTTTTTCAAGATTTGCGCTGATGAAAGACTTCGATTCATCGGAAAGAGGAAATGCTGTTTTAACATTGACCCTGACTTTTTTCAATGTTTCGTCCATAAGCTGACGATAGCAAATTACAATGTCTTCTAAAATATCGATCCTTTTTTTATCGACCAGCAATCTTAAAAAACTGACGGTCATCTTGGACAATTTCAACTTGGAAATGATATTATCAATAACGCCTTTTTTGTTTGCCTGCTCAAAGATAGGATTAGCCAGGAAATCTTTTAATGATTTGTTTTCTGAAATAATGGATGCGAATTGATTGATCTCATTGTAATACGGCTCAATTTGTTTTTCTTCATTCGCAATTTCAAAAAAGGCGCGCGCATAACGCTTGGAAATATTGCTGATCAATGTTTGGTTACCACCTTATCTATATATTCTTTAACCATTGATTTGTGATCATCCTGGGTGATGCTTCTCTTGAGAATCTCCTCGGCCATCTTGACCGACAAATCAACAGCCTGGGCTTTCAATTCATCCGTCGCTTTTTTCATTTCCTGTTCAATACGAGCCTGGGCATCCTCTTTCATTTTCTTGGCGGTTCTTTCGGCATCTTCTATGATTTTCTGTTTTTCAGCAACGCCTTGAGCTTTGATCATTTCCAAAATGCCGTCTATCTCAGTCGCCGCTTTATCCAGTTTTTCAGAATATTCCTTGTATTTTTTCTCCGCCTCTCCTTTTCTCTCAACAGCTTTTTCCAAATTTTCTTTAATTTCGACGCGGCGGCCGACAAAGAAATCCTTTATCTTGGAAGCCAAAAGCCAGTATAAAAGACCGATCAAAACGATAAAGTTGAAAGCCTTAATGCCCCAGCCTTTCCACAATTCAGCACCACCGTGGTGACCGCCTTCAGCGTCACCTGACGCCAGTGCAATACTTACCGATATAACAATGAAAAGTATCGTTGTAATGCAGGAAGTTGTTTTTTTCATTTTACAGGCCTCCCCAGTATTTTCTGGGCAATTTCCAGAGATAAATCTTTGGAACGGCCATCCAGAACAGCTTTGGCCTTTTCTATTTCTTTATTCATTTTTTGCTGAAACTCACGCGCAATCGCCGGAATTTCATTGCGTACGACATCCACGATGTTTTTGGCCTGGTTGACGCCTTCCTGTATAATTTCTTTTTTCTGTTCCGACGCCTTGAGCTTGGCCTGTTTTAATTTTTCTTCGTACTCAGCCACTCTTTTTTCCACCGATTCATTGAATAGTTTAATTTCGTTTTCTGATTCCTCGAGTTGTTTTTTGCGCCGGTCTATGATGGATAAGATGGGTTTGTACAAAAGAAGGTTCAGGACAAAAATCAAAGCGAGGAAAAGAACCATTTGGACGACTAGTGTCAAATCAGGGATGACTGTAACCATTGTTTACCTCTGTTTATCTTTTGCACTTTCTATAAAAACCGCTTGATCATTTTTCGTTGCCAGCGGCTCTTAATGGCAGCGTCAGCTTAAGTGCATACAGTTTTTTATTCAATTATGTTTTGAATATTTTTCCTTAGAAGGAAGGGCGGAAGTTTTATTCCTTGATACTCAAAACTTGCGAGTTACTAATCATAACATTATTTGCTTGTCAAGTTTTTTCTGACCGGCAGTCTGATATTTTATAATGTCTAATTATATCAATAAGATGAGAATCGAAAAAACACTCATTCAAATATATGATAAATATTTCACAAAAAAGGTCTGAAGCAAATATTTATTCTTCATTCAAATAGCCTTGGGAACTTCATTTTTTTTCTCGGCTATTTCCATCATATGCGATCTGCCGTCGAAGAAAGCGCCCTCCTCCATGATAAAAATTGGCGTATGGACATCTCCGGAAAATTTTCCGGTCGAATGAATGTTCATTTTTTCATTGACCTCAATATTACCCCGAACGTTACCGCTGATGTAAACACTTTTAACCGCAATGTTAGCCTCAACCTGAGCGTCCTTGTCAACAATCAACGATCCCTGTCCGAAAATTTCTCCCTGAAACTTCCCGTTAATACGAACAGAACCTGTAAAAATTAGTTTACCTTCAAATTCAGTTCCTTGATCTAAAATAGCCTTAATCTCTTCAACCTCTTTCTTTTTTTCCCACACAGTATCCCCCTTAAATCTGATTCATTAAAAAATTTTATCTTCATTCCCCATATTTATTTTTGCAGAACAAATCTTCTCGCACTTACATTAATTAACAAACCTACTGCCGCCATCAAAGAAAGCATCGCTGATCCGCCATAACTAAAAAAAGGAAGCGGAATTCCGACAACAGGAAGAATTCCCAGAACCATGCCTATATTGATGAAGACCTCCCATGCAATCAGAGCAGTGATTCCAAACGATATAATTGTGCCTAATAAATCTCTGGCTTGCAAGGCAATTTTTAATCCCCAGAAAATGATGACGGCAAACAGAACTATTAAAATCATTGAACCGACGAACCCCCATTCTTCGGCAAACACCGAAAAAACAAAATCGGTCTGCTGCTCAGGCAAAAATTTTAATTGCGTCTGGGAACCGCTCAGAAAGCCCTTACCTAAAATTTCTCCTGAACCGATGGCAATTTTTGACTGGATAATGTGGTAACCTGACCCCAGAGGATCTCTCTCCGGATTCAGAAATGTGATTAATCGTTCCCTTTGATAATCCTTTAAGAAAAACCATCCGACCGGTATGAATACCAGACCGCTGATAAAAGTAAATATTAAAGACTTTCTATCCACTCCCATAAAAAACACAATAGAAGTAAAAATTACCATTAACATGAGAGCCGTCCCTAAATCCGGCTGTTTTAAAATCAGCACAAAAGGAACGCCAACCAGTAGAAGAGGGATGAAAAGCTCTCTTAACTTATAGGGCTCATTGGACTTGTGATTATCAAAATAACGGGCCAACGCAATGATGATGACAACTTTCATTAATTCAGAAGGTTGTATCGTGAAGAAACCGCCACCGATCCATCTTTGAGCGCCATGGGAAGAAGAGCCGACAAATAAAACAAGCGTTAAAAGAGCAAGGATAAAACCATAAATAATGTAAGCGTATTGCGCGACCACCCGATAATCAACAAAAACAATAAACATCATAAAAATTAATCCCACAACAACCCATTGTATTTGCTTCAGGTAAAAAGGAGTTTGTCCTTCGGCGCTGAAACCGGTGGAATAGATATTCAGGATGCCCATTGCGCAGACAACAAGAACAAAAGCCAGAAGCACCCAGTCAAAATAGTGAAAAATTCGGCGATCAAATTTAATAAAAATCATTAGACTTCCATTGCCTATTTACAAAAAATAATTTCAGTTGTTCAAATCTCTTGAACGCCGGGCTTGCGCCATTTCCTGGGGACGTTTCTCTTTTTTCTTCCCATCAAAATAAGCAGATAATATTTTGCGGGCAACCGGCGCGGCAACCGCACCTCCGCCACCGGCATTTTCCAAAATAACCGCCACAACTATTTCAGGACTTTTCGATGGCGCGTAACAGGCAAATAATGCGTGATCCTTGTGAAAAGCCCGGAGAAATCTTGCGCGACGGGCTCTTTCATTTTGAGGCAATCCGACAACCTGAGACGTGCCTGTTTTACCACATACTTCCACGTCGGATAATTTTGCGTTATGACCCGTTCCCCCGGGCTCATTAACCACACCCCTTAAGGCGTCATTTAAAATCGCCATGGTTTCTTTGCTTAAACTCAATTCCCCTTTTTTAACAGGGTAATATTCTTTATAAACCTTGCCATCCGTTGTTTGTATTTGTTTTACCAAATAAGGACTCCACAAAGTGCCGCCATTGGCAAAAGTGCCGAAGGCGTTTGCCAACTGCAAAGTCGTGACAAGATTAAATCCCTGTCCGATGGCGATGGATATCGTTTCACCCATTTGCCAAACTTCTTTTTTCTTTTTCAATTTCCATTCCCTGGTGGGCACCAAACCTTTTTTTTCATTGGGCAAATCAATTCCGGTCACTTCCCCGAGCCCGAAACGTTTCGCGTATTCGGCTATCTTGTCGACCCCCAGCATTTTTCCAACGGTGTAAAAATAGACATCGCATGATCCGACAATCGCCTGATGGAGATTAACATGACCGTGTCCTCCTTTTTTCCAACAACGATATGTTCTGTTTCCCAGGGTAAAAGTGCCGTTACAGAATACTTTCGTGTCGGGAGTTATAACGCCTTCTTCCAGAGCCGCCGCAGCAACAATCAGTTTATAAGTTGAACCAGGCGGATATTGTCCTGAAATGGCTTTGTTGGATAAAGGAGCAAAGGGATTACTCTGTAATTGGGCCCAGAGTTCGCTGGAAATTCCTTCGTTAAACAGATTAGGATCAAAAGAAGGAGAACTGACCATGGCCAGAATCGAACCATCGCGTGGATCCATCACCACAACGGATCCTGCTTTCCCTTCAATAGCCTCCCATGCCGCCTTTTGTAAATCAGCGTCAATGGTTAACAGTATATTATAACCGGGAACAGGATCTATCTTGCCCATTTTTTTTATTTCCCTGCCATAAACGTTAACCTCAACCAGCTCTGCGCCGCGCTCTCCGCGAATGTATTCGTCAAAAAACCTTTCCAATCCATGCTTTCCGGAAATATCGCCGTAAGCATACTTATCTTCACTTCTTTCCATTTCCTCTTTGCTAATTTCACCCGTGTAGCCAATAACGGGCGCCAGAACTTCCCCGTCCAAATACAAACGAATCGGCGAAACATCAACGTAAATACCCGGCAGATTCAAGGCATTGGTTTCTACGATAGCGATTTTTTCCATACTGACATTTTTGTCCAATTTAACCGGCAAATATGGTTTCGCATTTTTCAACATAGATTCATCAAAGATGAAATCCATTGATTTGCTTTCATAAAGCTTTCTTAATTTTTCCACAGAAAGCGTATTGGCTTTATTTTTGCTGGGAATATAGAACACATCAAAAGACGGCTTGTTATCCACCAGAACAACACCGTTGCGGTCCATGATCAGACCGCGCAGCGGCTTGATCAGCCGGAAACGAACAGAATTATTTTCGGATTTTTTCTTAAATTCCTCCCCTTTGATAATTTGCAGATATCCCAGTCTTGCAATCAACACACCGACAGCCAGAAGAAATATGACAACAACTATTCTTATTTTTTCCTTGAACTCCGCCGGTTCATGCCCGTTGAGCATATTCGTTATGCCTTAATTTTCGTAAAGAAATATTCCTGTCCGGTCCATCAGATAAAATATCAGGGGAGCAACCAGACCGATAACCAACGCTTGCGTGAAAATAATATCATAAGTACGCAAAAACAAGTTTATATTATAGACCATATAATAGAAAGTATTAAGCATAATATCTTTTAGAAGAACGCAAAAGAAACTAAAAAAAATGACAACATGTGTTTTTTCAGTATCCAGTAAATCAGATATGAAAAATGACAACCAGAAAACGATAATATACACAAAAGAGTACAATCCCAAAACCGCCCCCCCCACACAATCAACGAATAATCCAAGAAGAAATGCCATGGCTGTTCCTTTAATTAAATCAAGATGAAATCCGGCGTAGATGACAATCACTAGCGATATTTCGAACATGAAATAATTGGAAAAAATAATATCTGTAATCATTGACTGCACTACGATTAAAAATACGGATAAGATCAGTAATAAAATATAGTAAATCATTTTTTATTTACCTGCAGTTTCTTCGGACGATAAAATTAAAAGCTCTTCCAATTTAGCAAAATCCACGAACGGAGCTACTTTGATTTTCAAGAAAAGACCCGCATCCTGTCTGTCAACATTGATAACCTGGCCGATCAGCCAGCCCTTGGGAAACACACCTCCCATACCGGAAGAAACCATAATATCGCCTTTTTGAACATCCTGGGTTTTGGAAATATACTTTAATATCATGCCCTGAGAGCCGGCACCGCTGATAATCCCCTGGGTGCGGTTGCGCTGCACAATCGCATCAATATTACTGTTTTCATCAATCAACAAAAGCACGCGCGAAACGTGCCACGAAACATCGACCAGACGACCGATCAATCCCGGATACGCAATAACCGGCATACCGTTTTTCAAACCATCCGATAAGCCTTTATTAATTAAAACCGTTCTGGAAAGTGCGGCCTGTTCCCTGCCGATTACTTTTGCCGTCACAAAACGGTACGGATCATGATCTGTAATGGCTAAAAGTTTTTTTAGCCTCTGCGCTTCCTGATAACCCTCCTGATATGAAACAAGAACGGCTTTCAACTCATTAATCTTCTTTTTCAGATTCCTGTTTTCCTCCTGAATGCCAACGAGTAAAATATAGCGAGTCCACGCATCCTGAACGCTCCGGATGGAACCGCTCAGAACTCCGTATATGGGAGCAACTGTTTCCAAAACTATTTTTCTCAAAAAATTTTTACCGGTGTCATATTTCAGGTTATAGGCAATCATGATTAAAGATGCGATAATGATAACCGTGACAAAGATAATCATTTTATATTTTCTTAATAAAAACATTTTTTACCTGATAGAAAAATAATTTAATGAGTCTGAGCCTTCAGAAACAAAAGGCATAATCTAATAACCTAAAGGTCACACGAGGTCATCTTCGACTGAAGCGTGTTGGTCGTAGTGACTCCCAATTTTCAGAAGCGTATAATCTCAAGGTCACCTTAGGCACACTGAAATTTGTTGGACGAACTATCCGATCCCGATTTATCGGGATTGGGAACTATCCCGCCAAGCAGGGGAACCGAACGCTAATAACCAGAATGAAATATCGGCAGAGCTTCGTTCAAACATTTTACGAAAAATATTATCTATTAAAAATGAAAAAGTCTTATTGCCGGCTTACTTTTAATTATACAGAGTCATTTAAAAGCATTACAGAAAGGCCAATCGAAGGCAAAAAAACGCACACAAAACCAGGTCTGCTCTTAAACCTCGAGAGCGATATCTTTAAGCACGCTTATTTGGTCAAGAGCCATCCCTGCGCCTCTGGCTACGGCTGAAAGAGGATCATCCGTAATCGTAATGGGCAGTCCGGTTTCTTCTCTGATCAGGATGTCAATATTGGCCAGCAACGCTCCCCCGCCGGTCAGAACAATACCCCGATCAACAATATCTCCGGCCAGTTCCGGTGGTGAATTTTCCAGAGTGTCTTTAATCGCATCAACAATAAACGTGACCTGTTCGTTGATGGCCTCCCGGATTTCTTCCGAATTGGTCTCCGTTATTTTGGGAATGCCCGATATCAAATCCCGTCCCTTGATGGAACCGAATTTCATTTCATCAAAGGGATAAGCGCAGCCGATTTCCATTTTGATGATTTCCGCGGTTCTTTCTCCGATCAGCAAATTATGTTTGCGCTTCATATACTGGGCAATCGCTTCGTCTATTTTATCCCCCGCCACTCTTACCGATTTTGAATAAACAATTCCGGCCAGAGAAATAACGGCCACTTCCGTCGTCCCGCCGCCAATATCCACAACCATCGAGCTGGTCGGCTCGGCAACAGGCAATCCCGCTCCGATGGCGGCAGCCATCGGTTCTTCAATAAGATAAATCTCTCGGGCGCCTGCGGATTCCACGGTTTCGCGCACCGCGCGTCTTTCCACCTGCGTGATGCCCGACGGCACGGAAATAATAATTCTCGGCCGCACCAGTGATTTGCGATTATGGACACTCAGGATAAAATGCTTGAGCATCGCTTCCGTAATATCGAAATCGGCGATGACGCCGTCACGCATCGGTCTGATGGCCACGATATTCCCCGGCGTGCGTCCCAGCATGTTTTTGGCTTCATTGCCCACGGCCAGAACTTTTTTCATCCCTCTCGCGTCCTGATGAACAGCGACTACGGAAGGTTCATTCAAAACAATTCCTTTATCCTTGACGTAAACAATCGTATTGGCCGTTCCAAGATCAATGGCCAGATCGTTGGAAAATTTTCCTAAAATATAATCAAAAAACATTTATCCTCCTGTGTTTTCACAAATTAATATAATGACTTTCAGGCTTTAAAGTTTTTTCATACAGTATTTCATTATCCTAATCAACTCATTTTTAAATTATATTTGCATTTTGTAAATGACTATAATAATAAGGCAAAAGTTAATTTTTTTGAGAACTATTTGTTTATCCTTTTGAGGTGATTTTTATGCTGAAATTTTTTCGCAAACACGCACGCGGCTGGTTTATGATTGCAGTAATCGCCATTATTATTGTGGTCTTTGTCCTGTACTTCGGCTCCAGCGGAGGAGGAAGCCATACAAACGCCATCGCAATCGTTGATAAACGAATCATCAGCGAAGCGGAGCTACACGACGAATATGAAAAGTTGCTGGATATCGCACGGCTGAATTTGAAAGAAAAGCTGACCCCGGAAGTTCTCAAAAAAATGGATTTGAAGGCAAAAGCATATCATAATCTACTAAACAGAGAAATTATTATCGCGAAAGCCGCCGATTTAAAAATTCAGGTCTCTGATGAAGAATTAAGAACCTCGATCATGTCGATGCCCATGTTACAAACAGATGGCGCATTTGATGAGACGAAATATCGGCATTTACTTCGCTACAATAACATGAGTACACAGGATTTTGAAACGCTCCAGAGGGCCGATCTGACGGCCAATAAGATTGAATCCTTTGTGCGGGAAGGCGTGAAAATTTCCGACAAAGAAGCATACGATATGTACGTTCTGCAAAACCGGAAAATGAATGTCAACTTTCTGCAGATTTCAGGCGCTGACATCAAAAATAAAATCTCACCCGTTGAATCGGAACTGGAAGATTATTTAAAGCGCAACGGGAATCTCTTCCGGATTCCCGAACAAATAAAAATCAAATACATTTTCTTTGCCGCCGACTCATTTTCCGCAAATATCGGCGAAGAGGATATAAGAAATTATTATTCCAGCTTCCAAGACAAATACAAAACGAAAGACGGTAAGGGAACACCTCTGGATAAAATCCGGGATGACATTATCAAGGAATTGAAGAAAACACGAGGATTGCAAGCCGCCCAGGCCGAAGCCAGAAAGGCCCGCGAAGAAATCTATCAGGAAAACAACATGGATGCCTACGCTCAGAAACGCAATCTGATCGTTCGCAATTCCGATTTCTTTCCGATCAACAAACCACCGCAGGAATTTGCGTCCGTCAATAACTTTTCCGACGCGCTTCTGGATGTGCAAAAAGGTGATTTGAGCAAAGTTCTATCCGCCGAAAACGGTTACTATCTTCTGCAGGTTGCCGACAAGCAATCGTCTTATGTACCGAAACTCAACATCATAGAAAACCAGGTCCGGCAACGTTTTATAGCAAGCGAATCCATGATTCGTGCCGAGAAAGAAGCAAAGTCGATTCTGGAGCGTCTGAAAGCAGGAGAACGTTTTGAAAAAGTATCCTCGGAAAAAGGCCTGAAAATTCACGAAACAGGACTTTTCCAGCCCGGCAATGTCATCCCTCAAATCGGGGAAAGCCCGGATGCCGCGGAAATTTTAATGCAGCTTTCTTCAGGCAAGCCGTACGCGGGAAAACCGCTGCTGGTCAATAACGCTTATTTTATCTTAAAATTTAAAGAAACATCCCAACCGGACGATCAAGCCTTTGAAGCACAAAAAGAAATGTATAAAAAATTATTGACGGCCATGAAACAGGAAGAAGCCATGCAAACATGGCTTGAAGGGAACAAGGCGGCCATGATTAAGGGAAAGAGGGTAAGAATTAAGAAGAAAGTGGAAGATTTATAACGAACGACACAATGGGTCGCTCAAACTTGAGCCTCATGAAGCATCAAGGGGGATGATTATCGAAAACCATCCCCCTTTAATTTTGGTGGAGCTGAGGAGGATCGAACTCCTGACCTCTTGAATGCCATTCAAGCGCTCTCCCAGCTGAGCTACAACCCCATTGAGTTCCTGTGGATCGGGCGTTTTAACTAGCACGAGCATTCATTGGTTGTCAACAGATTTTAGCTTGACATTTTACCAGCCGCTTATATAATCGCGCCCGTGCCGGAGTGGTGAAACTGGTAGACGCAGGGGACTCAAAATCCCCCGTTCGCAAGGACATCTCGGTTCGATTCCGAGCTCCGGCACCAGAAAATTTAGAATGTCTCTCCATCTGAAGATTTTCATATCTTGCCATTGAAAATGATAAACAGAAGTTATCAAGATGTTAACGTTTAATGGCCCGATGACTTGTAATGACCAATAGGATTGTTTACTGTGCCGTGGTACGTCGTACATACAAAAAGCCGTCATGAATACAAGGTTAATGCCGGTCTTCTTCAAAAAAATCTGACCACTTTCTTGCCTGAAATTGAAGTATGGAGTAAAAGAAAAGACCGGAAAAAGAAATTCAATACTCCTCTTTTTTCAGGCTATCTTTTTGTAGACACAATCCTGGAAAATAACGAAAAAAAACTTGATATTTTAAAAACCCCCGGAGTCGTCCGCATCCTGGGGAAAAAAGAAAATTCCGAACCCTTTCCTGTACCAGACGATAAGATTCAAGCTATAAAAAAATTTTTGAATAAAAAAACAGAGGTGTTTTCCCTGCAATATCCCCAGAAAGGTGAATCAGCAAGAATTATCAGCGGCCCGTTCGCCGGAATAGAAGGAACGGTTGTTAAGAGTGATTTTGACAAAGAAATGTTTGTCATCTCCATTGATCTTCTGCACCGTTCGGTGGCTGTGAAACTGGAAGGATTTCAAATAACAAAAATTTGACTGTATTCCATCAAAAATAACGAGCTTTTCATGCTAAATCTTTTTAAAAATAAGAGGTCTCTTTTTAAAAAAATGTGTTTTACAATTCTTCTCGCTACTTTATTTTTGTTTATAATACATACGTGCTATGTCCGCTCAGGGCATCAATTATATTTTTTCTTTTTAAAATTGAGATTTACTTGACATACAAAAAAGATATTTTTATAGGTCACAATAAAAGACCGGTCAATTTTTTACTAGATTAATATGGAAATGCTTGCGGTAAACTATGACGGATAAAAATAAAACCTGCTCTCATGAAGCGTCATCACGAACGATCGTCCGGGAAGCGCGCTTGGAAGATGATGGAAAAATCTGCGACCTGATACTGCGTAATTCCGTGGTCGGAGGCATTTCGTCGACCATGGACTGCAAACCCAGTTTTTTCAATGCCATTGAAGTCGAAGGATTTATGCATAGAGTTGCCGTTGCAGAATCCGACCATCAGATTGTCGGCGTTGTATCCATGTCGAAGCGCAAGGTATTTATCAATGAAATATCAACGGATATCGGGTATATTGGCAGCCTTCGCATAGATGCATCCTTTCGCAGCACAACAATTCTTGCCCGGCTAATCCATATTACCAAGAAATGGCATCATGAAGGGTTTGGAGTTCAATACTATTTGTCTGCCATCCCACAGGGAAACGTTTCCGCAAGGAATATTATGACAAGTGGCCGGGCCGGTTTACCGACGTCCACGGATATCGGTATTCTTTATAATGCCGCTATTCCCATATTCAAGCGTCGTGTTCCTCCTCCGCCAAATGGCATTCAAGTTGTGCGCGGCAGTGCGGTTGGAGCAGCCAGGGTCGCCGAATTTCTAAATCGCACGGGAAAAGAAAAACAATTGTTCCCCGTTTATACGGCAGATGATATTATGGCTGAAAGTGGAATTCTCAGAGGGCTTCATCTCGATGATTTCTATGTGGCTCTTGATGGCGATCACATCCTTGGCGTAATCGCCTGTTGGGATCAACTTCCTTTTCGCCGAATGCTGATTACCGGTTATCCATGGTATCTGCGATGTCTAAAATACGTGAGCGCTCCTTTAGCCAGATTTTGGAACATGGCGCCGATTCCCAATCCCGGTGAACCTCTCCGGAATGTTTTTGCCTCCTGCATCGCGGTGAAAGACAATAACAAGCAAATATTCGAGATGTTGTTGAATACGCTTTTGCATCATTTACACAACAAAGGGAAAGCCTTTCTGGTTGTTGGTTTGATGGATTCTGATCCGTTAACGCCGGCACTGAATAAATATTTTCATATTCCAGCCCGAACCTTTATTGATGTGGCGTCGTGGGACGGCCTTGATGTCTTATCCAAACTTAAGGGCAGAGTTCCCTATATTGAACTTGGCGGATTATAAATTCCTGAGACGTTTTTATGATTACGCGGATTAATTCAACGGGTATGGTGAGAAAACAATCCAATATCCCTGCAAGAGAAAAATTTTCCACCAAAAGAAGCAACCATTAAGAAGAAAACCAATATACGTGCGGATATTCTTGATATTTTTATCAGGAAAGCAAATGCATCTCCCCGCCCCATATGATCAAACTCTTCGGGCATATGTAATTTCACGTCATCTAAAAACTGAAACTTTTTTTCAGTGGGATCAAAGGTATTTGAACCGGGGAAGATGTTTTTCAGGCAAAAAGGATAATCCTTATGCACCAAATTTATTTTGTATTCTTTGCAATAGGCATCCATCAGTTCGATTAATTCATCAGAAGCATTAAAAGAGCAGTCGAACAATTTTTGAATGTAGCGGTGCTTATAATATCCGTTCACAATCCGTGGATTGCTTGAAATCGACATAAATACAAAGTTTTTTACGTCTTTAATATCATTAGTCTTTAAGAACCAGCGTATTGTGATGAAAACCAAGCTCCCGGCAATATTGCGATTACAGAATTCTTTGAGCACCATGGTTTCATCGTTGCTGTACAAGCAGATTGCGCCATGGCGGAAAATAGTTACTGCATCAAAACCAATGATGCGACCATCAACCACCGCATAACTCAGGAAATCGCATTTCTGAATGTAATCATAGAAATCTTCCTGCGCGTTCCAACATTCAGATTCAACGGCATCGCATCCTTCAATGACATCCATAATGTTATTTATATCTGTTTTCTTGAGGTCAACGATGTAGTAATTTACACCTTTATGTTCAATCATCCAGAAATCCTGACAGGTAACAGGCAATGAGTTATCCTTCGCCTTATAGTAGGATGCTCGTCTATCATTCTCAACGATTGAGCAAGCTTGCCTCATCTTTTCTCCTTCTGTTAATTTATTGACCACTTTTATCTTGGAACCTACTATTTGAAGCCAGGTTGTAATTTCAACACAGGGGGAAGAGCCGGTTGCTCATGCTTTTGCGTGAACACCCGGCTCTTCTTAATTAATGGTTAACATTTATTTCTTTTTTGGAATCCGCTTTCTTTCCGTCATCTATGGCTTCAACGCATACCGCTTTCATCGCGTATTCAATCGTTACTTTGGATTTGACTTTCAGATCCCGGTAACTTTTGCCGCCGCATCACGGTTTATTTCCCTCTTATCATTACCTTTTTTTCACAATGATCGTATTCGCATTGACTTCCAAAACAGGAATCGCTACCTGATGTTTTTTGTCCCGCGGCAAAAACAAATAACGCCACAAAAAGCATCGCAAAAGTAAAAAAACTAATTTTTTTCAAAAAAAGCCTTTTTTTACATTTTTTTAAAAAAAGACTTCATTAACCAGACTGACTTTGATTTCCTACCAGAGTAACCTGCGCTTGTCAAAGCGATTTATGATCTGTTTCTTGATTGCCCAAACCGTAAATATCACAGCGCAAATAATATAATTTTTCTTGACTCTGTTGATTTTTGTCGCATAAGTGAAAACAAGAATGCATATTTTTAGTGTGCAAAATAATGACTGAAAATAAAGAAAAGAATTTACAGATTACATATCCCTGCGTTTGGCTTTATAAAATCATTGGGATTGATCAAAGGACAATGAAATCCGCGGTAGATGAAATTATTCAGGATCGTTCCTATGCCATGACTCTTTCCCGTCAAAGCGAAAAAGGCAAATACTCATGTTTTAATGTGGAAGTGACCGTGGAAAGTGAATCTCATCGTCAGACCATTTATGAATCACTTAAATCTCACCGGGCAATAAAGATTGTTTTATGATAATGAGCTGTTCAGAAAACAGCTCATTATCATAAGCTTCTGAGATATTTTATTCTTTCGGATATCCCACGGACTGGGCCAGAACAATTTTCTGATGGTCGCCAAGTTTCATGGCTTTGGACAGAGCGTCCTTGTCAATCGAACCCCTGACAACTGTCCCCAAACCTTCCGAGGCACAAAACAGGTAAACATTTTCGCTGATAAAACCCGTGTCCGTTGCCGCGTAAAAATTCTTCTCCTCGTCTTTTATGTTTCCCATTTTCTTGAAATCGGCCACATAAATCAATGTCAGCGCCGCCTGGGCAACAAAGGACTGTTTTCCGGTCAATGCACGTATATCCTGACTGATGATTGGTTTTAGTATATGTCCTTTGGCTTCATATAAATAAAGTCCTTCGGGCAGCGCCACGTAAACATCAATTTGCTGACGATTCATTGCCGAGGGAACGGTTAGTTTTCCCGCTTCCGGCCGATTGATGCCGCAAGCAGCCCAGAGCATATTGGCCAGAATGTTTACCGGCAGTTTCTTGGTGTCAAACGACCTTTCCGATCGTCTTTCTTTCAATGCCTGCATTAAAGATTTACCGCCACTTAACTGTGGCGGTGGAAGCTTTATCACTTCAGCAGCCGATACAATTGATGAAAATCCAAAAACCGACAGAAGTGTTAATAAAAATATTTTCTTGATCATTTTTCCCCTCCTTTAAAACATTGTTAACGTGATCTTAATTGCTCCGACAATATTATTTTTCCAAGGTGTAAGAATTGTTTTTAAAAAACGTTTTTATATTTTGATCGGCAATGATTTTACTAATTTAGTATAGAATATTATACGTTTTTATAGTAGCAATAACAAACCTTTTAATCAAGGGAGGTTATAAACGTCATGTACGAAAAAAAGCCGTGGCTTAAATATTACGGGAATGTTCCCCATGAATTGAATTTCCCGAAAATCAGCATGTACGAATCCGTTGCTTTGGCCGTGTCCGATTTTCATGACCGGGTGGCCTACGATTTCATGGGGGTCAAAGTCACCTACCTCGAATTTAAGAAACAGATCGATCAATGCGCCAACGCGCTTGCAGCCCTGGGATTAAAGAAGGGAGACCGGATGACTATTTCCATGCCCACGTCTCCTCCGGGCATCATTTGTTTTTACGCAATAAATAAACTGGGCGCTGTTGCCAGCATGATTCATCCCCTTTCCACGGAGAGCGAAATTGAATTTTACTGCAACGTGAGTAAAAGCCGCTTTGCCCTCACCATGGACATGTGGCTCAATACCTTCGCACCGGCGGCAAAGCGGGCGGGCGTGGAAAAACTTCTCATCTGCAAAATGCAGGATTACCTGCCGTGGCATCTGGCGAAACTTTACTGGTTGAAAGTCGGGAGAAAAAATCTTCCGATTCCCCAAAATGATCCCATGATCGTAGACTGGAAAAAATGGGTTTTAAAAACCGACCACCCCCAAGTGCTGAGAGCCGATGTCAATCCCGATGATCTTGCTGTCATTCTTTACAGCGGCGGCACCACCGGTACGCCCAAGGGCATCATGCTGTCCAATTACAACTTTGTGTCCGAAGGTCTCATGTGCGCGAACTGGGTCGGGATGAATCCGGAATACTCGGACATTCTCGCCATGCTGCCCATCTTTCACGGCTTCGGTCTCGGCGTATGCGTTAATACGGCTCTGTCCAACGGAGGAAAGTCCATCCTGGTGCCGATGTTCGACGCCGATCTGGCCGCGAAGATGATCAAGAAGAAACCCAACTTCCTGATCGGTGTTCCGACATTATACGATGCACTTACCAAAAGCGAGAAGTTCAACAAAAGTGATCTCTCCTGTCTGTATGCGTGTTTCAGCGGCGCTGACACGTTGCCCAGAGCGGTCAAAGAACGATTTGAAAATATTGTAGCGCGGCAGGGCGGAAAGGGCGTCAAGCTTCTCGAAGGATACGGTTTGACCGAGGCCGTGACGGCCATCATGGCCATGCCCCTTGGAGAATACCGCGAAGGCAGTATCGGCATTCCCTTCCCGAATATGCTGGCCAAAATCGTGAAAAAGGGAACAATTGAAGAGGCTCCGGTCGGCGAGGAAGGCGAAATCTGCCTGCACGGCCCGGCGGTAATGATGGGATATCTCGATCAGCCCGAGGAAACGGCAGAGGCGTTGAGAATGCATCCCGATGGTAAGATCTGGCTGCATACCGGGGATATCGCCACCATGGATCAGGACGGCTTTTTTTATTTCAAGCTGCGCGAAAAACGCATGATCAAGTCTTCGGGAATGAATGTGTATCCGGCGCAGGTTGAAGGGCATCTTTACAAACATGAGGCAGTCGCCGATTGCTGTGTAATCGGCGTTCCCGACAAAGAGCAGGTCGAGCGCGTCAAGGCGTTTGTCGTGCTGAAGAAAGAATGCGCCGCCAAGGCCGGACCGGACATGGCCAAAGAACTCATCAATTTCTGCCGTAAAGACCTGATCAAGTGGAGCTGCCCTAGAGAGGTGGAATTTATCGACGAATTGCCGAAGACCAGGGTCGGAAAAATCGCGTATACCGAATTACAGAAACGGGAAATCGAGCGGCTGCGCGCCGAGGGGAAATACTGCGGTGAAAAAACGTCAGAAGGCGAATGATTGACCCTGCCGCGGATGAACGGCTCTGTTTGTTTCGAAAAAATTAATCTGTACACAAAGGACTATTGAGTTCCCGGCGCGCGTCATCCGTTAATGATTTCAGTTGTTCGGCAGGAACTCCTAAGTTGATCAGGGTTTGGTTGACTATTTCCAGACTGGCTTCGAATTCCGGCTGCACGACATACGTCACGCCTTTTTTATAAAGGGCCTTCATTTCTTCAACCCCTTCCGCCCGGGCAATAATATGGATATCCGGCTTGATTCGCTGCGCATGGGCAATAATCCCCAAAGACACAACCGCCACCGGCGTCGTGATCAACAGCAGCTTCGCCCTGTGTAAATCGGCCGCTTCCAGGATGATTCTCTTGCCGGCATCGCCGAAAATAATCGGGAAACCGCATCCTTTTACTTCGTTAACACGGCGGGAATTGTATTCCAGAATTACAAAAGGCATGTCCATCCGGTCAAGGACATGCGCCACATACATGCCCACGCGTCCGCCACCGGCAATCACGATATGATCCTTCAAACCGCTTTTGGGAAAATGAATGGGCGCCAGTTTCAGCGGCTTGATCCAGCGCCGGGCAAAAGCGTAAAGTGGTGTTGTCAGCCCCGATATAAAAGGCGTCAACAACATGGTGATAATGGTCATCGTTAAGACCAGAGAATAGAACTCCGTGGAAATTGATTTTGTCGCAACCCCGACGCGTCCGAGAATAAAAGAAAATTCTCCCACCTGCAAAAGGCCCAGACCCATCGCCAGCGGGATGACATTGCGATAACCGAATGACCGGCTGAGCACGGCAAAGATCAATGCCTTGCCCGACATCACCAGAGCCACCAGCAACAATATCATTGGCCAGTGAGCAAAAAGATACCCGATATCCAGCAGCATCCCGATGGACGTGAAAAACAGCAAACTGAAAACATCGCGAAGCGGAATGATGTCGCTCAGTGCCTGATAACCGTAATCCGATTCGCTGAGCAGGATTCCCGCCACGAAAGCGCCGAAGGCGAAAGAAAGTCCGAAAATATATGTACCATAACCGATGCCCAATCCGATGGCGGCCGTGGCAATGAGAAAAAGTTCCCGCGAGTTCCAGTTGGCGATGTACCGCATCAGACGGGGGAGGATTTTCGTACCGATAAAAATCATCGCCAGAAGAAAGGCAGCCGCTTTAACGGCGGAGACAAGCAGAATCGAAAAACCTTCCTGAATGTTGTTCAGCTGCGGAAGAATAATCAACATCGGGACAATGGCCAGATCCTGAATAATGAGCACGCCGATCATCACGCGGCTGGATAACGTGCCCATCATCCCCTGCTTTTCCAGTGTTTTGATCATGACCATCGTACTGGATAACGATATCAGGGCGCCAAACCAGATGGAAGATGTCCACGACCAGCCGAAGAATTGACCGATGCCGAATCCATACAACATGGTCAGAATAATTTGCACCGGTGTGCCGAACAGGGCAATGGTGCGGACCGGTTTTAATTCGCGGAAGGAAAATTCAAGACCGAGCGCGAAAAGCAGGAGCGCGATGCCGATTTCCGCCAGCTTCTCGATATTATGAATGTCCGAGACGGTGATGCCTCCGGTATAAGGCCCGACCGCTATTCCGGCAAGAATGTAACCCAGAATGAGCGGTTGTTTCAGCGCCTGCGCGATTAAACCGCCCAGCAAGGCGGCCATCACGATAACGACTATGTCTCCGGCAAGTCCCATGAAACACCTCTATTCCGGTAAACTATTCTATATTGTTCGCTTCAGCGATAAACATCTTTGCGACGTCCTACTTTTACGACCCAAACAGTAAGTTCTCTATCCTGAATCGAATAGATAATTCTGTATAGACCCTGACGGATGCGATATCTTTCTTGTCCTGAAAGTTTCTCATGCCCCGGAGGCCTTGGATCATGGGCAAGCGCTTCAATACGAGATAAAATCTTTTGAAGATCTTTCTTGGGTATCGTACGAAAATCTTTTTCAACAGATTTCTTAAAATAAATTTTATAGCCGGCCATCTTTTTTGAGCCTCTTAATCATCGTTTCATAGCTGATCAGCGGCTCTTTCACTCTTTTTTCAAACGCCGCGATGTCTTCAGCATCTTCCGCAAGAGATTCCTTAATGGCGTCATTGACAAGCTTTGATAGGGACTGTGATGTTTCAACAGCCTTCAATCGAAGGGCTTTGTGTAATTCCGGGTCCAAATAGACGGTGGCTCTCATTGCTGCCGTTCTCATAATATGACCTCCTTTGGTACTATGTAGCTATAACACCAAAACGTTATTATGACAACTTTTTTAATAACGAAAAGCTAATCCGTAGCAGCCCAGCGGGTTGCGATCGGGTGCAGCAACTGGTTACCCGATTTATTTGCTTTTTAAGTAGCCCTTGAGATCACGATAATAATTTTCATGAGAGCCGATCATGACAAGTTCCAAATATTTGTCGGCTTTCCGATACGCCAACAAATATAAATTTGTTTTGAGTTTAAATTTGTGGACAAATACGCCCTTTAAATCTCCTTTTTTCTCTTCGCCAATATTCGGATTCTCGGCAATATTCTTTACCTCACGATCTAAAGCTTCTTTTTCGGCTTTAGTCATCTTCTTAACTTTTTTCTCAAATAATCTTGATTGATAGATTTTCATTTTAACCTATCCAAACTTGTATTCTGTTTTCTCACCCTGATCCAATTCATCTAGTCCGAACAAGATTTCTTTAATAAGAGAATACGGCAAGTCTGGATTTTCTTCAGCACACTTTCCCAAACGCGCCCAGTGTTCGATTTGACCTGCAAGCGACCTGTGATCGATGCGACTAAATCTCTTCGCCTCATCAACCAGATCTTCTGAAATTCTAACCGCTGTAGGCATATGTTTTCCTCCAAAATGCATTGTGATGCATAATATATCATAATACAATATAATGCAATATAATATTTCATGGGTAACGAAAAAATCACCCGGAGCGTAGCGATCGGGTGTATTGATTTTGTTAGCGCATTACTTTTTCATAGAAAGCAGTTCAGCTGTTGCAGTGTATCCACCTTCACGGGCTAAATCAAAAGCCGTTTTATTATTGTCATTAAGTATTGTCTTCTCTGCCCCTGCGTCTAATAGTACCTTCACTACTTCGTAGTATCCTTGTCTGGCAGCCACGTGTAGTGGAGTGTCGCCATTGCATTTGTCTTTCTGATTAATTATGGCGCCGTGATCAACAAGAATCTTAACAGTGCTTGGTCTATTATTAATCGTAGCGCTATGAAGCGGCGACTCGTTATCCTTACCGTTTAACTCTTCATTGCTTAGTGATTTGCTTTTTAGTTTAATGAGAATTTCATCGTTTTTCCCGGAAGCGGCAAGTGCGTTTATTGTTTTTTCGGAATTGTTAATGCTCTGAAAATCAGAGTAAATAGAGTACATTGAATAACCTACAAATCCAAAAAAAATCAAAACTATCACTATAAAGCCGATGATATATTTTTTATTATTGCCCGTTTCATGAATTACATCTCTTGTCTTGAAACCATACATGGGAAGATAAAGAAAAACTGAAGGCCAGAAAATAATAATAGCTACAGCCCAAATGGCCTTAGAATTAGGATTGGAAAATTTCCGTTTAAATACATCTCTTATGACAATGATAATAAAACCAAGGCTCAATGCCATACCTAAGAAGTGGAATGGCAAAATTTTTTCAAAGCTTTCGGGTGCCTTAATGGAATTGAAAAAAAAGAAAATATATACAACAATATAAACGAGAAAGAATACGACATATGTTTTTTCTAGTTTGCCCATGATCACCTCTATTTGTATACGCTAACCGGAGCCGCGAAGCCGCGATCGGCTGTAGCGCCGGGTTATGCGCTTTTCATAATTAATTTTACAACCGGCCCAACAACATAAATAAAAAACCCTAAAAAGAACAAAGAACCATACAGCCAAGTAAAGAACGGATATAGAATAACCAGGAGAAAGGTGAAAAGAACTCCTTTGATAACATCCAATATTCTTATTTTTTCTATTATGTTTGTTTTACTTATTTGTGCCGCTTCTTTTTTCCTGCAAGCAAATAGCATAAACAAGAATTGATTGGGTGATACCGGCGCTGCCGCACGACCAATACCATAGAGACCGAGGAATGGGCTAATGATAAAGCAGCATACTATTAACAAAAGTACTCTCCAAAATATTCCCCCAAGAAAAACATAGATCATTATCACGGGGGCTAAAATGATAATAAAAAATACGATTGCGGCAATTATGTTACTTGCTGTGTTTAAATATAATGCATTCTCCTTGATCGCCGTATGGTTGCCTAATGACATTGTCCCTCATTTTTCATGCATAACGAAAAAATCAGACGGAGCGTAGCGATCAGGTGGATTGATTTGTTAGAGAAGCATTGGTATGATCCGGGTACATGGGTTACACTTTATTCCAGGTACATAGGTTACACT
>CAYZRT010000013.1:0-39048 GCA_964480875.1 uncultured Smithella sp.
TATATATAGTATATCCCCTATATAGGGGATAGTCAATATATTTTTTATTGAAAATAGTAAAAAGGGGCTGTATATATTTACCATGCCAACAGAAAAGCCAAAAATCTTAATAACCTTTGATGATGATCTGCTGAAGCGAATTGATGATTATCGATTCGAGAATCGTTGCAATTCTCGCTCTGAAGCCATCCGACGACTGATTGAAGAATCTCTGGCTAAATACGAATCAAAAGCAAAAAAGAAGTAATTTCGTAATGCCAAATATGAGAGGTAGAAAATGAAAGTACGATATTTGCTTTTCTTAATATGTATATTCATCTTAATCGGTTGTGGAACACATAATCTTAGAGTCTATAAACAAATTTTACCAAATGAACATTCCATAACAGTACCACCCGGCGGCCATGCTTTAACCGGCGCACTCAAAGATTTACTAAAACTTGATAAGTGGACTCTTTATGTTGACACACAAACAGCGAGTTATGAGGGGAATAAAGAGCCTTCAATCAGCATAACCAGCAAAAGAACATTAAAAACACGATATGAATTAATTGTAACCTATTCACAATATGATATTTGTGTCCCATCAGTTCAATATAATCCAGCTATTAATTATGATATATCAATCATTGATAACATTGACGGTGATGAGGTGATGAATCTTTCAGGAAGGGGATGTCAAAGTCACGTTATTGAAGAATTTGAAAAATGGTTAAATCAAAAATGAATGATAATAATTCAATAGCTCCACGCTGGATAAGGCTTAAGGAAGCCACCCAATACGCCGCAATAGGTAAAAAGAGATTGATCGGTCTTGCTATGTCCGGCGAAATCAGAGGCGCAAAAGACGCGAATAATAAACGTCAGGATTGGATTTTCGACCGGTTGAGTATAGACGCATACCGTGAGGTGCAAATGCCGGTAATGTCCGCTCGGGAAAAAGCGCTCGCGATAATAAATGATTTAAATAGAAAGTCTAAGAGATAAGGAAACTGAATCATGGAAATAAAAAATTTTGAAGCATTTAATAGAATTGCCCTTTACCTACTTATTAAATTGTTTGAATCCTTTCCCAAAAATGTAGATATAGATGCCAATAGTCTCGGCTGCGAAGCAAAATCTAAAGACAAAGATGAAACTTATGAGGAAATTTGGGAAAGTATGGAATTTGCCCTATATACCATTACGTGGCTACAGAAAGAGGGATTTATAGATATAGAACATCAATGTTATGGTGGTAAATTTCTAGGATGTAGATTGACCTTAAAAGGGTTAACATTACTTGGTTATACGCCTTTAAAAGGTGGTAAGAAATATCATAACCTTGCAGAGAAAGCTAAAGCAGCTTTGGCTGAAGGAGCGCGAGACGTTGTAACCGAAGTAGCAAAGGAATTGTTTATTGGTGCTCTTAAGTATATTCCGGAAGCCTTTAATACTTAATCAAATTAAATCCGATTCATTATTTAATATATTACCATGTTAATGGTTTAACAATTTTAGTTCCAGGTATTGTATCAGGAAATAAAGATGATTTTAAATCAGCATGTTTAATGTGTCTCACTGAAGTTGCTACATTACTGAGACCTATGTGAGGGGTATCAACCGGACAAAGCAATATCACAGGTTTTTTTAATTCTTGATTCACGATTTTGATCGGTTCTATTAGGTCTGAATCATTGGAAAGAACTGCCGCCGCTTCAAATCTACCCGCCCAAGCATCATTAACTAAATGGCAAGATAAGTTTACATCAGAACCTTTTTCTTCCATCCAATGAACTTCAGCGCGGAGAGCTTCAGCAACACGACATTTCCTGTTGTTGTGTTTTTCCCATTCTAGTGGATAACTACCAACACACATATTTTCTTTTCTACTGTTCTCTCGAGACAAATCCGGAATGACTTTGTAATCCCCTGGCGGTAAATTAATCTTTTGTCCGTTGACAAGTATATCTCTATTAGCAATAGGAAGGTTGACGAGTGGTCTCCATACATTTTTTGCCAAAAATTTACCAAAAAATATCTCTATTTGAGGAACAGTTTTTAAAGCTGATATATATATGTGTTGACGATGCGGTTGGCCTGGATCTGCGGCCCCAGAAACGTGAGCTGTATAATATTTTACATTGGTAATTATATGATTTTCATGAAGTACACGTTCTGCTAATTTAAGAATATTGAGCCATTTAAACCCGCTTGAACGGATAGCGTAGTATAAATTAAATCCATCTATATAGACAATAGTTCGCAGAAATCCCTCCCCAAAAAGCCAATGCCGCACCCGTAGATGCGGCATCAGAACCGACAGCACGCTGCCGGCGGGTAAATTCTCTTTGTCTTACTTATAATCCTAACATTAGGGATTGTCAATAGGGGAAATATAATATGCCTACAATTTGTTGATCAGCATTAAACAGACGACAATATTATATATAAAAAACGCACTTTACCGGCACGTTACCGGCACGCTTTTAAAAAGTTAACATATCGATATTACTTAATAAATTGGCGGAAGTGCATGGGAATCGAACCCACCTGGGACGGTTTTAGCGCCCCACACCGGATTTGAAGTCCGGGAGGCCCACCAGTGACCTTGGCACTTCCATCTGGAAATTTATCTGTAAAATCGTAATGTGTCAACAGACAAAAAATATGAAGTGCGTTTTGGCTTTGGAAGAGTTTTCTAATATTGAAGAGATTCCGACTGAAATAAAGAGTCATCGAGTACTTGCACCGTTACCTCCGTGCCTCTTTTGAGCCTGGTTTCGTTTTCTCCCATGACAATCAGACCGTTGGCAGTGACCATCGATTTGAGAATGCCGGAACCCTGATCGCCCGTTGTTGTCGCAAGATATTTCCCTTTTTCTTTTTTCACAATGGCACGTATAAAATGTCTAAATCCCGCCTGTTTTTGAAAATCTTCCGTGCAGGTGGCTTTTACGGTTTGGCGGAAAATCTTTGTATGTCCCTGCATCTTTAAAAGAGAAGGGCGCACGAACTGTTCAAAGGAAATCATTGCGGATACAGGATTCCCCGGCAGGCCGAACAAGGGAACGTCATGAATGGAGCCAAAGGCGAGGGGCTTTCCCGGACGCATGGCCACCTGCCAGAAATGCATGGCGTTGCCGATTTCTCCCATGACATTTTTGACAAAATCAAAATCGCCGACGGAGACGCCGCCTGAGGAAATAATCAAATCGGCATGGAGAGCGGTTTTGAAAGTTTCCTGTAAATCGAGTTTTTTATCTTTGGAAATTCCCAGCAAGATCGGTATGGCTCCGCATTCCAGCACCTGCGCCGCCAAAGAATAGCTGTTGCTGTTGACGATTTTTCCCGGCGGCGGATCGACTTCAATATCCACAAGCTCATCACCGGTGGACATAATGGCAACACGCGGCTTTTGATAAACGCTGACAAAAGCCTTGCCCAAAGCGGCGAGCATGCCGATATCAGCGGGACGCAATATGGTTCCTTGTTTAACAACGAGTTCTCCCTTGCGTACATCCTCGCCCGCAAAACGTATATTGTCGGCTTTCTTTGCGGACGCATGGATGATAACAGTCCTGCCGTCTTTTTGCGTATCCTCCTGGCGGACAACTGCATCCGCGCCTTCAGGAATGACTGCGCCGGTCATGATGCGGGCGGCTTCGCCCTTTTTTATTTTTTTTAAGGCAATTTTTCCTGCCGGGATATCTTCGATAATTTTGAGTGTTAGAGGTTTGTCTTTTGTAGCGCCTTTCGTATCGACATAGCGCACAGCATAACCGTCCATTGCCGAATTATTGGCAGAAGGGATATTGCGCGGGGCGACAATGTCTTCGCCTATTACTCGTCCCCGTGATTCAATGATATTAATTTTTTCCAGACCCAATGACCGGAAATTGGCAAGAATTGTCTCCAGCGCCTTTTCCACAGAAATCATGTCCATTCTCCCTTGAATTGATGCTTGGCAGTTTATCAAAGTCGGGGCGGTTGTCAATATGTATTGGGTAAATATTTGTTATTCAATCTATTTTTTGTGATAAACTTTTCCATTGAATTATCGGCGAAAGAAGATTAGTAAAGACAAAAGATACCCATTCTGGATTTGACGTGCTATTTTCGATCCAGAATGGGTTTTGGTGTTGGTTTGTTTAAATTTAATTTGGATTCTTATCAGTGCGAAAAATTATCATAGAAAAAAATAAGGAAGATACCGAACCTTTTCGTAATCTTCTACGTAAAATTGATCAGGATTTTGTAAAGATTCATGTCAGCGGTCTTGTCGGAGCGGCTCGTTCTTTTTTGACGTCTCTTCTTTTTGAGCGATTGAACGGACCTTTGCTTGTCGTGTGTCCTGAAGAAAAAGAAGCGGCCGCCTTCGCGCGCAATGTCTCCGTTTTTCTGGGAGAAGAATCCGTTTTTCATTACCCGTCGCTTGATTTTCTGACCATTGATATGT
The DNA here is from genome assembly GCA_964480875.1 of uncultured Smithella sp. Classification (GTDB taxonomy): domain Bacteria; phylum Desulfobacterota; class Syntrophia; order Syntrophales; family Smithellaceae; genus Smithella. The sequence goes on from CAYZRT010000013.1 coordinate 4,439, forward strand.
TCGCTCTCCAACGGGAGGAGGAATTGATTCGCCTGAATGCGCTGGCCAATATACGGATCCATAGCCGAATAATCGTTGTCGCCTCCGTGAACGCTTTAATGCAGAAAATAATGCCTGTTCGTGAATTCGATCACTATCTCCAAATCATTTCGTTAAATGACATTGTTCACAGAGACGAATTGTGCGATCGGCTTATTTCCCTGGGCTACAAAAGGGAAAGTCTTGTGGAGGAGAAAGGAGAATTCAGTATCAGGGGAAATATTATTGATATTTTCCCTCCTGCTGAAAAAAATCCATTGCGTTTGGAAATGTTGGGTGATGAAATCGAATCCATCCGTATGTTCAATACGTCTTCCCAGCGTTCCCTGGGGGGGGTCTCCGCTTTCATGATGACTCCGGCCGGCGAGGTGGTCATGAATAGGTCGACCCTGGAACTTGCCATTCGGAATATTAAAAGGCGTGCTGACGATCTTTCACTTTCCCGCGATATCCGTAACCGTTTGGTAAACACATTGAAAGACGGTTTGACCAGTTCCATCAATCCGATATTTTTACCGTTGTTTTATGAATCTTACGATCATGAAACAGGACTTTCCTGCAATACATTGTCGAGTATATTCGATTATCTGTCAAAAAATACGTTGGTGATATTCGATGACCGGTTAGCCGTAAAACAATCCGTTCAGAACACGGATATGATCATTGACAAGTTGTTATTCAAAACCAGGAACAGCGGTAAATTTTATCTGGAAAAAGAAAATACATATTTAGATTCTGGTTCAATCACATTAATTTTGGAGTCATTCAGGCAGGTTCATCTGGAAGGCCTCAATCTGGATAATGGAAATGATCATGCGGAATCCACGATTGCGTTTGAAACGTCCCCGTTGGTTTATGCCGGAGAATCGGTTTCCGGAGAAATTAAGGAAGATACCTCTCTGCGACTGGCAGCGGGAAAAATCAAATCGTGGCTGGCTGAATCAATGTTGATAATTTTCTTTTTCCCGGCGCCGGAAGATGTTCAGCGGATGAAACAACTTCTCCTGTCTTATGAATTACCGGTGCAAATTTCAGCTGCGTCCGGTTCTGTGCTCGAACTCATCAAACTGTGGCAGGGGAATCCTCAGCTTATTTTACGGGAAGGGGAAATATCCGCCAGTTTTATCATGCCCGCAATGAAATTGGCTGTTCTAACCGGAGAAGAAATATTTGTTAAAAAAACTTCCCGCCGTCGTGTACGGCCTGTCCGGGAAGGTTTTTTCATTAAATCCTTCGGCGATTTAAAGGAAGATGATTTTGTCGTCCATAAGGATTTTGGCATTGGTGTTTATCGCGGTTTAAAAAAAATTACCGTGAGAAAAATCGAGAATGATTTTTTAGTTATTGAGTATCTAGACGGCGATAAACTCTATATTCCCGTTAATGCTCTGGAAAGAATACAACGCTATCTTGGTCCCGATGGTTATATTCCGAAGATGGATAAGATGGGCGGTACGTCCTGGGAAACCGTTAAAGAAAAGGTGAGAAAATCGGTGCGGGAATATGCCGAGGAACTGGTGTCCATCTACGCCGCGCGCGAGGCGCTGGAGAGAAAGTCATTTTCACCGCCCGACCGTATCTATGAGGAATTCTGTTCGACGTTTGAATTCGAAGAAACACCGGATCAGGTCAAGGCGATTGAAGATATCAACATGGATATGGATGATTATAAACCGATGGATAGATTAATTTGCGGCGACGCGGGCTTCGGCAAAACGGAAGTCGCGGTGCGCTCGGCTTTCCGGGCAGTCATGGACGGCAAACAGGTTGCTGTTTTGGTGCCGACGACCATTCTGGCGGAACAACATTATCAGACTTTTTCCCGGCGTTTCAGAGATTTTCCGGTTCGTGTGGACGTCTTAAACCGTTTCAAAAGCGTTGCCGAACAAAAGAAAATAGTGGAAGAGACAAAAAATCAGAAAATCGATATTGTTGTGGGAACGCATCGCTTATTACAAAAGGATGTTGAATTTAAGGATTTAGGATTGGTCATCATCGATGAGGAACAGCGTTTCGGCGTGTCGCATAAGGAAAAATTAAAAAAAATGCGAACGCTGGTCGATGTGCTGACGCTTTCAGCAACACCGATTCCACGCACGCTTCATTTATCGCTGGTCGGCATCAGGGATTTGTCCATCATCAATACGCCGCCCGAGGACAGGGTATCCATTAAAACGTATGTCCTGGAATTTGATGAGGATGCCATTAAAGCCGCGATAGAGAAGGAACTGCAAAGACAGGGGCAGGTATTTTTTGTTCATGACCGGGTCCGTTCAATTTATTCCATCGCCCGCTTGGTTCAGCGTCTTGTGCCTCAGGCTGTCGTAGGTGTGGTTCACGGACAGATGAAACCGGCGGACATTGAAAAAACGATGACTAAATTTGTCCGGCAGGAATGCGATGTTCTTGTTTGTACAACCATTATCGGTTCCGGTCTCGATATTCCCACCGCCAATACCATCATCATTAATCGTGCTGAAAAATTCGGACTGGCGCAGCTATATCAAATCAGGGGAAGGGTGGGACGATCCAGTCGCGAAGCGTTTGCTTATTTGCTGCTGCCCAAAGGAGCTATGCTTTCACGCGAAGCCATGAAAAGACTTCAGGTGATCAAGGAATTATCCGAACCGGGTTCGGGATTCCGGATAGCCTATAATGATCTGGAGATTCGCGGCGGAGGAAATCTTTTGGGGATGTCCCAGTCCGGGCATATTTCAGCGATCGGTTACGAGCTTTATACGGAATTGATGGAGAAGACGATTCGGGACATCCAGGGCGAAAAAACGGATGAAGAAGAATTATGGCCTGAAATTCAGATGGGAATTTCGGCTTTTATTCCTGAGAATTATGTGCAGGATGTTCATCAGCGGCTGACCTTATACAAAAGAATATCTCTGGCCGTCAATGATGAAGAAATTAACCTTGTCGAAAGCGAGATGCAGGATTGTTATGGGGAAATGCCATCATCAGCGGATAATTTGTTACGGGTAATTCGTATCAGAAATTCTCTGAAGCCGTTGAAAGGTAAAAAGATGGGCTATGATGGTAAAAATTTTTATATTTTTTTCAGGGATAATTCCCCGGTGGATCCTGAAAAAATTATTTCTCTATATCGTAAGAAAATTAAAGATTTACGTTTTACTCCCGATTATAAGTTGTTTTTTCCCGCTCCGTCGCTTTCCGAAAAAGAAATACTACGTCAAGCCGATTTGTTGTTAAAGATGCTTGCCCAATAGTCGTAAGCAGGATATAAGGAAACATTATGAGAAAAGCAAATCAGCCGTCCAACATTTTTTCTTTTGCCGGAAAATCTGGGGTCATATTAATGGCGCGTTTCTGTTTTTTTTATTTGCTTTTGTCTTTCTTCATTGTAGCCTGCGACAAAATTAATATATTTTCCCGTCCGCACGTTGCCTCGGTTAATGATTCCAAAATCTATCTTGATGAATATCAAGCCCGCATTGATAAAAAAAAACGTTTGGTGCCCGGAAATTTTCTGAATCAGCCTGATTATATGAAAAGATTTGAAGAAGAAATTCTGGACAGTATGATTATGGAAAAAATATTGTACCTTCGTGCCCAGGAGTTGAACCTATCTGTAAGCGATAGTGAGTTGGAGGATAAAATCAAAGACATTAAAAAAGATTACGGCGAAGATTTCACAAGCTTGTTTGCCCAGGGAGATATCGATTATGGAAAATGGAAAGAGGAATTTAAAAATGAACTGATTCTGCAGAAACTTATCGAAAAGGATGTGAATGCCCGCATTAAAATATCCGAAGATGAGATAGAAAAATATTTTGAACAACACCACAGCCATTATAAAAGCGAAGCAAGGGTTAAGGTATCGCAGATCGTCGTACGAGATATGCCCACCGCTGAAAAAGCGATGGAAAGATTAAAATCGGGAGAAGAATTTGCCAAAGTGGCCTCAGACCTGTCGATCAGTCCGGAGGCCTCCCGGGGCGGTGAGTTGGGATTTATTAACCGATTCGTCATGCCGGAACCCCTGGATGAAACCATTTTTAGAATACGCGTTAATACAATCAGTCCGATCGTGCAGAGTTCTTACGGGTTTCATATATTCAAGGTTATGGAGAATCAACCGGCAAAAGAAAGAGCATTGGCCGACGTCAGGGAAGATGTTATTACCGACGTACGTATTCAAAAAGAAGAATCGGCTTATGTCATCTGGTTGGAAGAACTAAAGAAAAAAGCCGTTATAAAAAAAGAAACAAATATCAAGTTAAAAAAATATCACAAGTAAATTTAAACGAGGGGGGAAGGGTTGTGGATTTTTACAGAAAGATTAGATTAATAATATGCTTGAGTATCATGCTTTTAGCTCTGCCGGTTTACGCCAGGGTTGTCGATAAGATTGTCGCCGTAGTTAATGATGAGATCATAACCTTTTACGAACTGAATTCGGCGTTCGAACCTTACCTGAAAAACATTGAAAATACTTATAAAGGTCAAGACAAGGATGACTTGATCATACAGAGCAGAGAAACTTTTCTGCAAAGACTCGTTGACAATTTGCTGATTGAACAGGAAGCAAAAAGAACAGGCATTATTGTCAAGGAAGAAGATGTGATGGGTGTTATTCAGGAAACGCTGAATCGACAAAATTTAAGTATGCAGGATTTTCTTAAAAATCTTGCCGCGGAAGGCAGCACCATTGAGGCTGTAAAAAAAGATATCAGATCGCAAATAGTCCGTACGCGATTGTTGCGCCGGGAAGTAAAAGATAAAATAATTGTCAACGATAGTGAAATCGGAGCGTATTACAACGAACACCGTCAGGAATACGAAGGCAAAGAAAGTGTAAGGATGAAGCAGATTTTATTGCCCCGTCCTTCCGGGGCGGATAAAAATGTGGAAAAGAAGTTAAAAAATGAAGCTCTTCGTCTGCGGGATCGAATCATCAAAGGAGAACCTTTTGATTTGTTGGTTGCTCAATATTCGAAGGGACCGGCAGCGTCACATGGCGGTGACGTCGGTTTTATCGAGAAAGGAACCATTATTCCGGAGGTTGAAGCGGTAGCCTTCGGCCTTCCCGTGGGTCAGGTGAGTGAGGTTATCGAATCCACTGTCGGATTTCATATTATTAAGGTTGTGGACAAAAAGGGCGCCGGATTGAAGCCGATTGCCGTGGTGAGAGAGGAAATCAAAGCAAAACTTGAAGAGGAAAAATTGGAAAAGAAATTCGGAGAATGGATTGCTTCCGTCCGAGCCAGATCGCACGTTGAAATAAAATTATAAAATGTGAACGAACATTAGACATGAACGCGATAAAAATAAGAGGCGCCGCTCAACATAACTTAAAAAATATAAGTTTGGATATTCCCCGGGATAAATTTGTTATTATTACCGGCGTGAGCGGTTCCGGAAAGTCGTCGCTGGCGTTTGATACGATTTACGCTGAAGGCCAGAGGCGTTATGTTGAATCTCTTTCCACCTACGCCCGTCAGTTTATCGGTCAGATGGATAAACCAATTGTGGAATCCATCGAAGGTTTATCGCCGGCCATTGCCATTGAACAGCGTGCGTCAAGCCATAATCCCCGCTCCACGGTTGGCACGGTTACCGAAATTTACGATTATTTTCGTTTGCTGTACGCCGCCATCGGTATCTGTCATTGTTACAGGTGTGGGCGGGAAATCAAATCACAAACCATTGACGGCATTCTGGAAAGCATTCTTTCTCTTCCGGAGAATACAGCGTTCAGTGTTCTGGCGCCGCTGGTGCGAGGCAAAAAAGGTGAATTTCAAAAAGAGTTAAAGAAACTTCAGAAAGAAGGTTTCGCTCGTGTTCGGATCGACGGGGATATTCGTGATCTGGCCGAAGATATTGTGCTGGAGAAAAACAAACGTCATGACATTGATCTGGTTGTGGATCGTCTGGTTTTAAAAGAAGGCATCAGAAAAAGATTGCGGGATTCTCTGGAGATTGCGACCGGCCGCGCGGAAGGGCTTGTGCGCATTGTGATTGCGGGTGGCGAGGACATGCTTTTCAGCGAAAAATATGCCTGTCCCGATTGCGGGATCAGTATCCCGACGCTGACTCCCCGCATGTTTTCTTTTAACAGTCCTTATGGCGCCTGTCCCGACTGCAATGGTCTCGGTTCTTCGATGCGTTTCACGGAATATCTGGTTGTGCCTGATACCGGCATGTCCCTGCGGGATGGAGCGATTGCTCCCTGGGCCGGCCGAAGTTCCCTGTATTATTATAGCATCCTGGATGCCCTTAGCACGCATTACCGTTTTGATCTGAATACGCCATTTAATAAACTTCCGGACAAGATTCAAAAAGTTCTGCTTTACGGGTCCGGCAATGAGAATATCAAGTTTTATCATGACCGCGGTAATAAAAGATACTTCACGCACCGGCCGTTTGAAGGAGCCATTAAACAACTGGAACGTCGCTGGAAAGAAACCGCTTCTACGGCGGTGCGCAATGATTTAATGCGCTACATTGATCTAAGCGCCTGTCATACCTGTCATGGCGCTCGTTTAAAAGAAGAAGTGCTTGCCGTGACCGTGAAGGGGAAAAATATTTATGAACTTTGCAGATTGTCTATTCGCGACTGCTTCACCTTCTTTGAGCAAATGCAACTGACGTCGCAGGAAATAAGTATTACAGAAAGAATCATTCGTGAAATCAAAAGCCGCCTCCAATTTATGCTAAACGTCGGGATGGATTATCTGAGTCTGGAAAGAGCGACGTCTTCCCTGTCGGGAGGGGAAAGCCAGCGGATCAGACTCGCCACGCAAATAGGGTCGGGATTAATGGGCGTTTTATATGTTTTGGATGAACCGACGATCGGGCTTCATCAGAAAGATAATTTGCGTTTGATTGATACGTTAAAAAGACTTCGGGACATGGGCAATACGGTGCTGGTGGTGGAACACGACGCCGATATGATCATGGCCTGCGATCATATCGTGGATATCGGACCGGGCGCGGGAACAGACGGTGGAGAAATAGTTTTTCAGGGAACACCGTCCGACATTCTGCAAAGCCAGGATTCGCTGACCGGAAGATTTTTATCCGGCAAAGAATGTATCGCCATGCCTCGGCAGAAAAGACCTGCCCAGGGAAGATATATTATCCTGGAAGGCGCGAGCGAAAATAATCTGAAGAATATCGATATTAAGATACCGGTGGGCGTTTTTACAGCGGTGACCGGCGTGTCCGGTTCCGGTAAAAGCACGATGGTGATTGAAACGCTTTATAAAGTGATGGCGCGGCGTTTGAATCAGTATAGCGGATCAATGGGAAAAATTAAAAAAGTTGTTGATTTGGGCGACATTGAACGCGTCATTATGATCAATCAGCATCCCATCGGCCGTACGCCGCGGTCCAATCCGGCAACCTACACCGGCGTTTTTTCTTTTATTCGTGATTTATTTACCAATCTTCCGGAATCAAGGATCAGAGGATATAAACCGGGGCGCTTCAGCTTTAACGTCAAGGGTGGACGTTGTGAAGCCTGCGAAGGTAACGGTTTGATTAAGATCGAAATGCACTTCTTGCCTGATGTTTATGTGACCTGTGATGCCTGTCATGGAAAAAGATTCAATCAGGATACCCTGGATATCAAGTATAAGGATAAGAATATCGCCGATATTCTGGATATGACCGTCAACGAGGCGTTCGCATTCTTTTCCAATATCCCTTCCATTAAATCGCATCTGCAACTCTTAAACGATGTAGGTCTGGGATACATTCATTTGGGACAGTCAGCCACGACGCTTTCCGGCGGGGAAGCACAAAGAATAAAACTGGCGCGGGAATTGGGAAAAAAAGTAAACAGTAACACTCTTTATATTCTGGACGAACCGACCATTGGACTGCATTTTGCCGATATTCAGAAACTGCTGGATGTTTTGATGCGTCTTGTGGATATGGGAAATACAATGGTTGTCATAGAACATAACCTGGATGTCATCAAATGCGCTGATTATGTCATTGATCTGGGACCGGAAGGAGGTTCGGGTGGAGGTAGCATTATATCTTCGGGAACGGTCGAGAAGGTGGCGCATGATGATCATTCCATAACCGGTCAATTCTTAAGAGAAGTTATTCATAACTGAAGTCTTCGTCAAACCGGTCTGATCAAACATAAAAAAGTTAAAATTATATCATGATCTTTTTAAATCCCGCGACATGCAATCTCCCGGCTCCCGCCGGCGGGGGCTCCATTAAAATTGTTAGACAATGAATTCATTGAGAAACGAAACCTTGACATAATTATCAAAATAGTTTTTAATTCTTACTATATTAAAAAATTATTGTGGTTATCGGTAACAGAAAGGATTTTAAACTGTCTCAACGTTTAAGTTATCAACATTCCATTTTAATTGTCGATGATGAAGATTCTATCCTGAATGCTTTTAAGCGAATTTTAGCCGATGAGGATTATGATGTTCGTGTCGCGAATAATGGTTCGGACGGGCTGAATATTCTGCGCTCGGCCAAGAAACCTTTTTCTCTCATTATTTCCGATCAACGAATGCCTGAAATGAACGGTGTTCAATTTTTTGCCCAGGCCAAGGAGATTTTCCCGGACGCCGTACGCATTCTCCTCACAGGCTATGCCGATTCCGACGCCATTATTGAAGCTATCAACAAGGGCGGAGTTCATCTTTATTTCACAAAACCATGGCATGAAGAGGAAATACTGCTTCATATCAAACAGTCTCTTTCCAAGGTTGAAATACTGGCCGAAAATAAACGTCTGATGGAATTGATACAAAACAAGAATAAAGAATTAGTGGCTTTAAACAAAAAGCTGGAAAAGAAGGCCGAGGAAAAAACCAACGATCTTTTAATTCAGACGGAGAAGCTCAAGGAAAGTTATAAGAAATCACAAATCATTTTGGACGGCATTGTCCGGACATTATCCAAGATTATAGAAACGAGGGATCCTTATACGTCAGGACATGAAGATCAGGTGGCAAAAATTGCCTGCAAGATTGCCAGAGAAATGAAATTGTCTGAAGATCAGATTTCTTTTATTCATATCGCCGCGACTCTTCATGATATCGGCAAGATATCCGTTCCTTCAGAAATATTAACTAAACCCAGTGTTCTCAGTAATCTCGAAAGAGAAATAATCAAGACGCATTGTAAAGTTGCCAATGATGTTCTTAAGAATATTGATTTTCCCTATCCGGTGGCGGAAATTATTTATCAGCACCATGAAAGGATGGACGGTTCGGGTTACCCGAGAGGCCTGAAGGGTGATGAGATCGCACTGGAGGCGCGTATTATAGGGGTTGCGGATGTTATTGATGCCATGGCATCTTACAGACCTTACCGGCCGGCGCTGGGAGTGGATGCGGCCATTCAGGAAATAGTTAAGTTCAAGGGCGTAACATACGACCCGGTGGTCGTTGATGCCTGCCTGAAGGTCTATAAGAAAACTTCAGCCAATCGGACAGACGGTAATCCCTTATCTGTCAATTAACGGTTTTCGGTTAAACCTTCTATGATGTTCTTTCTCCAAAAATGGCCCTGCCGATGCGCACGATTGTTGCGCCTTCTTCGATGGCAATTTCGAAATCATCGGTCATGCCCATGGAAAGTTCATTCATTTGAATGCCTTCAATCCCTTCATGAATGATTTTGTTTTGAAAATTTCTTAACTCGGAAAAATAGGGACGGGAATTTTCGGGATTGTCGGAATAAGGTGCCATGGTCATCAGGCCTTTGACCGAAAGGTTTTCCAGCGATGAAATGTCTTTTATCAGTTCCATCGCATGAACGGCCGGTACGCCGCTTTTTGTATCCTCGCCGCTGATGTTTATTTCAATGAGGACGTTCATTTTACGTCCGGTCAAGGCGGCCCTCTTGTTTATTTCATCAGCCAGCTCCATGCGGTCAACGGAATGGATATAGTCGAAAAGATTAACAACGTACTTGGCCTTATTTGTTTGAAGACGTCCGATCATATGCCACTCCACGCGCTTGTCTATTGCAGCGATTTTTTCTTTTGCTTCCTGAACATAATTTTCCCCGAACGCTGTTATCCCTGCAGCGATGGCTTCGCTAACACGTGCGGCAGAAACGGTTTTCGTTACAGCAAGAAGTTTGACGGAATCCGGTTGGCGTTGACATCTGACCGCAGCCGCGGTGATGCGTTGCCTGATTAAGTTTATATTGGCGGCAATAACTGTTTCCATGATTTTCAACCCAACGTGATGGCTTGCAGTTTGTTAAATTCTTCCAGAACTTCGCAAAGTGGCAGTCCGATGACATTGGTATAGGAACCTCGGATGGATTTGATGAAGCAGGCGCCTTTGCCCTGTACGGCGTACCCGCCGGCTTTGTCGTAGGGTTCAGCACAGTTTATATACCAGTGCATTTCTTCACGACGAATGCTTTTGAACCGCACAGTGGATTGAACAACTTTTGTCCTGCAAACGGTTTTCCCGCTGTTAATAATCGAGAAGCCGGTAAAAACCGTATGGTCGCGTCCGCTTAAGGTTGTCAGCATTTTCTTCGCCTGTGTTTTATTTTGAGGCTTGCCCAGAATAATCCCGTCAATCACCACGATGGTGTCCGCTCCCAGCACCCAGGCATTTTGATGCCGACGGGAGATCATCATGGCTTTGTCACGGGAAAGTCTCCGGACGTGTTTTGACGGGCTTTCTCCCCGCAGATAATCTTCGTTGACGTGAGCGGGAATGATTTTAAATTTTAATCCGGCCGATTGCAGAAGTTCCCGCCGTCGCGGGGACGCAGAGGCTAAAATCAATGGCGCATTTAACGTAATAGTCATCTGTCTTTATGTTTCCCATGAGTTCATTGTTATTTTCTATCACAAATTTAAAATGGCCTGTCAATTATAAATTACGATTGCATTTCCATATAGATTGGCGTTATCATATAAAAAATAAAGAGGTGAATCGTGAAAAAAATATCTGTTTTATTCTGGGTTTTGATTTTTTTAGCAGTTTTTTTTAATGTGGCTCCGGCCGGTGAAAGGACTGTCCAACTGAATATACCGGGTTGCGCCGCCTGAGGTTCCAAGCACAGAATAGGGTCTGTTCTGAAAGAGATTAAAGGCGTTAAAAAATTTGACTTCGAAAAGAAGGATTTCGTGGTGGTGACTTTTGACGATGCAATAACCACTCTCGAAATCATCATGAATGAACTCGGCAAAAAAGGAAATAAAATAAAAAATAAACCGGTTTATCTGAAATAGAATTAAAGATATTTCTTCATTTTGTCCGCGTCCAGTTTTTCAACAATCTTTTTCACATCCTGGGAGCGTCCTTTTTTGCAGATGAGCAAAGCATCTTTTGTTTCCACAATGATTAAATCCTTCACCCCGACCAACGCCGTGAGTTTGCCCGGATTATAAACCAGCGAATTTTCCGAATCCTCCATAATGGTTCTGCTGCCGCCCAGCGCCGTGTTGTTTTTTACATCTTTGGAAGATATGTCCGCAAGGGCGTCCCAAGTGCCGACATCACTCCAGCCGAAATCTCCCGGAATGACAAAAACCTTATCCGCTTTTTCCATAACGCCGTAATCAATGGAAATGGATGAAAGCTTTTTATAAACGTGGGATACGGTTGACGCTTCATCCGGGGTTCCCAGCACCTTGTCGATTTTTAACAACCCGGTGTATAAATCCGGCAGCCAGCGACTGATTTCTTTCAGGATGACGGAATTTTTCCAGATAAACATGCCGCTGTTCCAGTAAAAATGACCGCTTGCCACAAATTGTGCCGCCTGCTCAAAAGAAGGTTTTTCGCGAATGGATTTTACGTGAAATACATCCGCAGCCTTTATTTTTTTAAACAAATCGGATCGTTCAATATAACCGAATCCCGTTTGCGGGCTTGACGGTTTTATCCCTATCGTAACCAAACTGTCTTCTCCCGCCGCGATTTGTGCCGCCGCACCGAGGAGATCAATGAACGTTCTCGAATCGGCAATGGCATGATCGGAGGGAAGAACGATCATCACATCGTCTGATGCGTTTTTGCGAATATGCAATGCGGCCAGCCCGATGCAGGCCGCTGTATTTTTCCCTTCCGGTTCGATAATTATATTTCGAGACGGAATGTCCGGGAGTTGTTTGATTAATGTTCCGGCATGTTTTCTCCCTGTAACCACCAAAATATTTTCAGGAGCAATGAGAGGTGTTATTCGATCAACTGTTTCTTGAATAATCGTTTTATCACTGATAATATCCAATAAATGCTTGGGCTTTTTTTCTCTGCTGCGGGGCCAGAACCTTGCCCCTTTTCCACCAGCCATGATTACCGCGTGCATGGTTTAATCTCCTTGTTTCCTTAATGTCGGCAACATTTATAATATAATGTGCCTTGCAATTTCAAGCTGGAAAAGATAATTTATTGAGAGACTTGAATTTCAGGAACGAATACCCTGAAGAGCATAATAGGTAAATTGAAATTTATAAGTCGAACAATCCCGCAAAGCGGAGGGTATGATATCGCGGCTTGCTGCGGAATTGTTTCCAGAGCTTGCTTTGGGGTTCATACCCGTGATGGCACAATGTCAAAAATAACGTATCCGGAAATAACCCTGAAGAAGGGACGGGAAGAAGCCATCCTGCGTGGTCATCCCTGGATATTTTCCGGCGCAATAACCAAGGTTGTAGGAAATCCGGGAGCGGGAGACCTTGTCCTGGCCAAAGATTTGGCGGGTCATAATCTGGCTTTGGGATTTTATAATCCTTCAACCGATATTGCTTTTCGCGTTTTGACCCGAAAATGTGAAGATAATATTTCCCAGTATTTCTGGCAGTCCCGTTTGCATGAGGCTTATAAGTTAAGGCAAAAGATAATCGGCGATCGGACAAACGCTTATCGATTGATCAATGCCGAAGGTGACGGATTTCCGGGGCTGATTGTTGATGTCTATCATACAACCCTGGTTATTTCAATTGCCACCGCGGGCATGGAAAAACAGAAAAGTCATCTTTTAAATGCTCTTGTTGCCCAGTTAAAACCGACTAAAATATATGAACTGAGCGACAGCCGTTCGCGTAAGCTCGAGGGGTTGGACTCAAACAGCGAAGTTTTGTTTGGAGAAAGTACAAACGGCACGGTGGAAATCCTGGAAAACGATTTGAGATTTGAAGTGGATATCGTTTCCGGACAGAAAACGGGATTTTTCCTCGATCAGCGTGTTAACAGGGAGAAGCTGGGGGCTTTGAGCCGCGACGCGCAGGTGTTAAATTGTTTTTGTTATACGGGAGCTTTTTCCGTTTATTGCGCTGAAGGCGGAGCCAGAAGAGTCGTGTCGCTGGATATATCGCATCCGGCCTGTGCAGCCGCCAGAAAAAATTTGCATCTCAACTGGTTTACCGTTGAAAATTATCCGGTCATCGAAACCGACGTTTTTGATTATCTCAGAAATACGTCGGAAAATTTCAGTCTTATTATTCTGGATCCGCCGGCATTTGCCAAAACAAAAAAAGATGTGGTCAAAGCATCGCGGGGCTATAAGGAAATCAATTTACAGGCGATCAAGCATCTTGCCAAGGGGGGAATGCTGGCCACTTTTTCCTGTTCTAATTTTATTGAAGAAAATCTTTTTTATAAAATAATTCTAGCCGCGGCACGAGATGCCGGAGCCGACTTACAGCTTTTATCGCGATTGGAAGCGGGGCCGGACCATCCAATGCTGTTGGGTCATCCCGAAGGCCGTTATCTGAAGGGATTGCTTCTGGTCAAAAGAAATTAATGAGACCCAAATTTTAATGAGACTCCAATATGACAAGCAAAGCGCAGTCAAATTGGTAAGTCGAACAATTCCGCACAGCGGAGGGCCTAATTTTCCGCCCCTTGGTGTATGTTCCTGGATACCCCGCTGCTTGCGGCGGCGTTGTCCATTTTTAAGCTGGTTCAATCGTAAATCATCAAAAATTGCTGAACTCTAAATTAATATATGGTACAAATATTTAGGTCATGTCATAAATGAAGTAAAAAATGACCTTGGACAGATAACAGATTGCTAGTTAAAGAAATACAAAATGAAACTTATAGACAAAAAAAAGCTGAAAAGATATTTCTTGTTATACTTATTGTTATTGCAACCTTCTTGCTTTTTACAAACATTGGCAACCAGTATCTCTGGGATGACGAGGCGCAGACGGCACTCTTGGCGAATTCTATTTCTACATATAGTTTCCCTATGGGCAGGGACACTGTCAACACTTACTCACAAGAAAATGGAGCAGAGTATGGATTAGATTTGATTTACAAATGGCACCCATGGCTTTCTTTTTACGTTACAGCACTTTTTTTTAAAGTATTTGGTGTAAATGAATTCGGCGCACGATTTGGATTCGCTCTCTTTGGTTTATTAACAGTCGTGTTGGTCTATTTTTTAGGAAGGGAACTCTCCGATAGAAGGGTTGGTATGTCCGCGTCCATACTCCTGCTTTTTTCCATACCGTTCCTGCTTCTTGCCAAACAGTGTAGATATTACAGCCTAACGATGTTTTTCACCATACTCGTTATTTACGAGTTTGTCATGATTTTACACGATAAAAGAAAAAACCCAGTATTAATAATAACTGCGCTTGTTCTGCTTTTTTATTCAGCTAATATTAATTATGGTATAATTATAACAGCGATGGGTACATTTGCCCTTTTTTTTAGACGTGATAAACTTTCAACAACTATAAAACTGACATTCATATCCATGCTTTTTGTCCTGCCATGGGTTTACTATGTCAAGGATATCAAATTCACAACAATTTATGTCAACATGTTTTCGTTTGAAAATTTAATCAATCTGTTGCCAATGTTCGCGGAGAGAACGACTGATTTTTTCTTTTACCCTTTGTTGCTGATTATCCCAGGTGAATATTTGATTGCTAGATTCAGCCGGAAGGAAAAAGTGCGGATTAATATTTCCGATGGAGTGGCATTTCTTCTGATTTTTTCCGCAATGTTTCTTTTAATAATCTCATTTGCTGCGCCCTTGCTATTATTCAGGTACCTTGGACCGTTGATTCCTGTAGCGTGTGTTTTAATGGCGCTCATTTTAGAGAGCCTTTTCAAAATCCACTTACTAGTGGGAGTTGCAGTAATGACGCTTATAATAGTATTCAAAGGATGCTTTCACCTTTATATATATGAAATTACTCACGACTATGATGGCCCCACAGAGGGTATAGTAAAATATTTAAAGGCGAATGCCGCGCCAAGAGATATAGTGGCTATGTCATATGGCGATATCCCGGTAAAGTTTTACACAGGTTTAAAATGCATCAGCGCCATTTCGGGAGATGACTTTGCCCTCTCAAAAAAAGCAAAGTGGGTTATTATCAGAAACGGGTACGCCTCATCTAGAGATTTTAAAATTATAAAATATATGAAGACAATGCTTAACTGGAATAATTATGAAAGAATAGTGCTTTATGGTTATCCTGATATTTTGTGGGAAAACAGAGAAGACCTACGAATGCATTATTTTAAAACGGAGGTTAATGCGCCGCCGGTGCTGATTTTCAGGAAAAAAGATGGCAAATAAATCATACGACGGTTCATTTAATTCGACAATATTTCATGTTACTCTCACTATGTCTAAACATTGATTAAACATTTCTAACGCAAATCAATAAAATATTGATTCACAAAACTTATTTCTTTGTAGGTAAAAGGAAATAAATAGGCAGGTTCAATCTTGTAAATTAAACCTGCCGTTTTGTTGTCTGATCGTTAACAGGTATGGTATTATTTTCTTTAACAAATAAAAGCATAAAACAGGCAATTAAAGACAGAACCAGAGATAAATAAAACGGAGCCTGCATATTAATCTTGTCCCAGAGAAATCCCGCAATCAAAGAAGCGGGAAGAGCGCAAATTCCTATAGCCATTTGAAATACGCCTAAACCTGTCGCCCTGAAACATTCCGGACAAAGCTCCGATGTATATGTCTTTTGAACAGTTTCCAGAGCTGCTTTATGTAAACCGTAAAAGATAAAAACTGCAAAAACCACAATGGTGCCGGTTGAAAGAATAAAACTAACGCAAATGGCAGCCCATAAAATGAAAGCCAGATACATCAGTTTCTTTCGCCCTATTTTGTCAGATAGTTTTCCCATAGGTAAAGAAAAAATTGCCGCCGTTACTGTGATTATAAGATAAAAGATTGGCAGATAAGTTGCTTTGAATCCGCTTTTGCCGGCAAAAATCAGCAAAAAAGAATAACTGAAGGCTCCTAATGTAAAGACAGAGTTCAGAACAAGAAATAATTTAAAGTTGGCATCCAGATCCTTCAGCGTAAAAGTGGCAAACAGTTTTTTTTCCGAAGATTTTTCCTCCTTAATGTATTTATAAATAAGGAATGCGCTGACCAGAGACGGCAATGCGGCGATGAGAAAAAGGTTGATAAAACCAATATGCTCAAAAAGCAAAAGGCAGACAACAATGCCGCAAACTGCTCCTAAATTATCCATGGCCTTCATTAAACCGAAATTACCGCCACGATTCTGATCGGTGGAAATATCGGCCACCAACGCGTCACGCGGCGCTGAACGGATTTTTCCGGAACGGTCTAATATTTTGAGCGGAATAAGCCACTGCCATGTTGGGGCCAGCGCGTAACCGAAACGTGACATTGAGCCCAGAATATAACCGGACCAGATAAAAAATTTTCTTTTTCTGATTCTGTCGGAAACATATCCCGATACCGCTTTAGATATGGAAACAAAGGCTTCTCCCAAGCCGTCAATCAATCCCAGCATGGCCATGTTTGCCCCCAAAAAAGAAGTTACAAACAGAGGCCAGATCGGATAAATCATATCCGAACCCAGATCATTTAAAAAAGAAGCCCAAGCGAAGACACGAATAGATTTATTATTTGTTTTATTAAGTTTTTCATCCATGAGTGCAGATTAATTTGTCGCTAAATTGCCGATTATTTTTTCATGGATAAGGCGGGAAGCCACATTGTTGCCGAACGTTCCGACAAAAACAGAAACAGATGTTAAGTTTTTACCCAGGTATTCGACTTTGATCGTCGCTTTTTCATTCTGAATGAACGCTTTCATAACACCTGTGGAAATGTTACGTTCTATTTGGATATCCGTCGCTTTTAGATCCTTCATTGATTTTTCACATGCCTTCCATGCCAAATCAATATCAACTTTGTATTCGCGGACAAGATTTCCATCTTCATAAAAGAACTTACCGTAGCGCATGCCGGCTACTTTCCCCTGAAGATTTATGGCCGCGTTACATCCAATCAGAATCAGGGGAATTAAGCATGCTAAGAATAAAAATTTATTTTTCATCAATTCATCCAAATCACGGGTATGCACCCTCCGCTTTGCGGGATAGTTCCCATTCCCGATAAATCGGGAATGGATAATTCGACTTACAAACTTTAATGCGCTTCGCTTTTAAAGTTTGAGTCTCATTACAACTTGCCAATTACGATGCGCCTATAGTGACCTTTAGGTTATTCGCTTCTGTAATTGGAGTTTCACTAATAATTTTTTTGAATATAGGCCAATGCTTATCATCTGTCAATGTGATTTGTAGACTTTAGACGATCGTAAAATTTTAACGGCGCTCTCATGGGTAATATTAATTTTTTGTATGCAGCTTCATAATCTCGGTTCTGGTCAGAATGCTTTTGATATGATCAACATACTTCAGGATATTTTCTTTCCCGCCTTCTTCGCGGTCAATCAGCGTGATAACCATTTCGACTTTTAATCCTGCTTTGCGCGCCTGTTCTATTGCGGTAATGGTGGAGCCGCCTGTCGTGATCACATCGTCTATGATAACCACTTTTTCCCCTGAAGACACATTGCCCTCTATCGCACTTTGCGTGCCGTGAGCCTTAATGTCTTTCCTGACAATGAAAGATTTAATAGGCTTTCCCTTCTGAAAAGATATGACGGACAGAGCATTGGCTATCGGATCCGCTCCCAGAGTCAACCCTCCTGCCGCAGTAATATCTGTATCCTTAAGCATATCGAAAATAATCGTTCCGATTAGATTCATGCCTTCGGGGTCAAGCGTTGTTGGTTTGCAGTTGAAGTAATAATGGCTTTGCTTACCGGAGGCGAGCGTGAAGGGTGGATTCTCGCTGTATTTGAAAGATTTTTCTAGAATAATTTCGCCCAGTTTTTTCTTCATTTTATCGATGCTCATTGTGATGTCTCCGCTCTATCGTTATGATTAAGAATTGCTGTTTAAGATAAATTTAATCGGTAGCTCAACCCAGGCAGTAAAGGGATCGCCTGATTTTTTTGCCGGTTCGAATTTCCATGGCTTGACCGCCTGTATGGCCGATCGATCCAGGATGGCATATCCTGATGATTTTCTGATTTTTACCTCACCGACACGACCGTTCGGCAGGATTTCAGCGGACACCAAAACGACACCTTCATATCCTCGTACACGCGCTATTTCAGGATAGACAGGCGGAGCGTTTTTTTTATACAAAGGATAAGCAATGACCGTGTTGAGGCTGGAATTATTTTCGGTCATTTCGTTCCCGGGGAGCGCGTTTCCATGATAGGATATTTTTTGGATTTCTGTTCCGCCGGGCGCTTCCTTGTTCGGCAAGGTTGCGTCGTCGTAAGTCAAACTCGTTGTTGTGACTGCTGATGTTTGAATGCTTATTGCTTTTTGGACTGATGCTGAAATGTTTCCCGGCGCCGTACGTGTGCTTTTTTCGGGAACTATTTTTTGCTTCGGAGAATTCTTTTGCGTTGTTTCGTTGCGTATTTCCATTTTATCATTAAAGGAGATCCAGACGAGTTTTATTCTATTTGATTCCGGAGAGGAGATTGAATCTGTTGATAAAGTCAAAAACAGAAAAATTCCAGCGGCAAAGTGAATCAAGAGTGAAAAAAATATTGCCGAGGTTGTCGTGTATTTCTCTCGCTGTAACTTTGCAAATTTCATTGTCCAGATAATCACATTTTCATTAAGTTTTCAATAACCTTAACCGCTTCCACGCCGTCTTTGGCAAAGTGTGCACCAACGGATTTGGCATACGTTTCGGTCACGACGGCTCCGCCGATAAGGAAATCAGTCTGGATGCCTTGTGCGCGAGCCAGCCCTATGATATCTTTCATGTTAACCATGGTCGTCGTCATAAGCGCGGAAAGACCAATGATATCGGGTTTTTCTCTCTTGGCCGCATTAACAATGGTCTGATCGGATACATCTTTCCCTAAATCAATAACACAATAACCGTAATTTTTCAAAAGCAGGGCAACAATATTTTTACCGATATCATGTATATCCCCGCGGACGGTTGCCAGAAGAATTTTTCCTTTATCTGTTGCGGCCACTTTTTTTAGATGCGGATCCAGATAAGCAAGCGCTTTTTTCATGGTTTCAGCTGACGCCATGAGCTGCGGCAGAAAATAAAATTTTTTTTCATACAGATCGCCCACTCGCACAATGGCCGGAATCATATAATCATCGACCAGTTGAGACGCTGTTTTGCCTGATTTCATGGCCTCATCAATCAGCCCGGTGATGCCGTCCTTTTCGCCTTCCTGGATAGCTGCTGCAACTTTTTCCTCCGGTGCCGATGAAATGACGGGTGATGGTGAGGCCGCCGTTACGTGTTGTGAAAAATGATCAATAAAATTCAATGATGCCTTTTGACGCGCGGTAAGTGCATCCCCCGCTTTTTTTACGTTCATGAATTCGATACTTGCCGGATTGGCAATAGCCATATTCAAACCGCAATACTGAGCCATCGCCAGAAAAGCGGCATTGAGCCAGGGGCGTCCCGGCATACCGAAAGAAACATTGGACAACCCTAAAGTCGTTTTGCATTTGAATGTTTTTTTGCACCAGCTGATCGTTGCCAGCGTTTCCTCAGCGGCGTTCGCATCGGAAGCGACCGCCATCGTCAGGCCGTCAACGATGAAATCGTTCTTGGTAAAACCGAACGTTTGTGCCTTTCGGGAAATGTTTTCAATAATGGCTTGACGTTTTTTCGCCGTCTTGGGAAGCTCGCCACCGGTCAACGGCAATAGGATAAACATTGCACCGTATTTGGCGGCGAGAGGTAAAAGTTTCTTTAATTTTTCTTTTTCCCCGGAGATAGAATTAATCATCATTCGGCCCGGATATAGCCTCAATGCGGCTTCAATGGTTTCAATACGGGAAGAATCGATCACCAGCGGTAAGCGGCTCGATGTGGATAAAAGGCCAATCACATTTTTGATGGTTTGCACTTCATCAATGCCGGGCTGACCGATATTGACGTCCAGCATTGACGCTCCCTGGGCTTCCTGCTCCTGGGCCATCTGCCGGATAATCGATAATTTGCCTTCCATCAATTCCTGCTGGAGGGCTTTTTTACCGGTGGGATTGATTCTTTCGCCGATGAGATAAAGAGGCTCATTCTCGTTAATTTCCAGAAAACTGCGCGCTGAACTGAGTGCCGCAATGGATTTGCGGAAGGGCAAAACTGGTTTTCTGCGCCCGACCGTCCGTGCCAGTGCTCTGATGTGTTCCGGTGTTGTTCCGCAGCAGCCGCCCAGCATGTTCGCTCCGGCTTTGGCAAGATTTGCTCCAAATGACGCAAAAGTTTTCGCATCCATTTCAAAAATGGTTTTGCCACCTTCTAACTTCGGCATTCCGGCATTGGGTTTGGCCAAAAGTGGAACCTTAGCGTATGGTTTCATCGCGGCAATAAGATTAATCATGGGTTCCGGTCCTGTCGAACAATTGCAACCGACTGCATCCGCGCCCAGGCTCTGTAACGTGATCAGAGCACTTTGTGGAGACGTTCCGCCCAGGGTGTGTCCGTCTTTTTCATACGTCATGGACACCATTGTGAAAATGTTGGCAAGCTCTTTAGCCGCTAGGAGCGCCGCACGCGCTTCCTGAATATCCATCATGGTTTCGATGACGATCAGATCGCATCCGCCGTCTATCAATCCACGTGCCTGTTCTTTAAAAGCATCCACTGCCTCTTCAAAGGCCAGCGGACCAAAAGGTTCAATAAACAAACCGGTCGGCCCGATATCTCCGGCAATAAGAATATCTTTGCCGCATGCCTGTTTGGCCCGACGGGCCAGTTCCAGGTTCATTTGGTACGTATTATCGTGAAGGCCATATTGTTTAAGCTTGAAGCGGTTGGCGCCAAAGGTACATGTATAGGCTATTTCCGCCCCGGCTTTTTTGTAGGATACGTATAAATCATGGATAGCTTGCGGATTATCCAGACACCATTGTTCGGGGGAAACACCGCTCGGCAAACCCATTTTTTGCAGTTCTGTGCCGAAAGCACCGTCCAGAATAATAATTTTCTTATTTAAAAGATTTTTAATTTTTGTAATTGCAATCACGACCATCTCCTGAATATGCGAAATATTTTGACGTTCTTATATCATTAATAATAACTTTTCTACAATTTTTCATTTAATGTGTTCGTGAATTTATTCTAAAGTATAACCTTTTTCGCGGAACAATCTCAGGCAGGCATCTGTGACGGTTTTATCATAAAGAATTCCTTTGTTTTTTTCGATTTCCTCCAACGCCGCTTCAACACCCAGGGAGGCGCGATAGGGCCGGTGTGAAGCCATCGCTTCCACAACGTCAGCGACCGTCAGAATACGTGCTTCTATCAGAATTTCTTCTCCTTTAAGATTTTTGGGATAGCCGGTGCCGTTCATGCGCTCATGATGCTGTTGAACGATTTTAGCCAACGGCCAGGGAGATTCAATGTCCTTCAACATTTCAAAACCGCTCTGGGAGTGTTCTTTGATGAGCGCAAATTCCAGATTTGTTAATTTAGAGGGCTTGGACAATATCTCAACGGGTATGGATAATTTCCCGATATCATGAATGACACCGGCCATGCGTATTCCATCAATTTTATTCTGAGGCAATCCCATTTCAGTCGCGATGGCGCAGGCCAGATTCGCGGACCGGGACTGATGACCTGCCGTATAGGGATCTCTTATTTCCAAAGCGGATACGAGAACCTGAATCGTCGTATTAACGGCTCTTTTGAGTCTTTCAAGACTTTCCTTTAGATTTTCTTCTGCTTGTTTACGCAGGGTAATATCTTCGACGAGTCCTTCATTGTAAAGAATATTACCTTGTTCATCCTTGACGGCCATGGCATTAAGAACAACCCAGAAAGTGCGTCCGTCTTTTTTGTGCCACTCTACTTCAAAACTTTTTACAGAGCCCTCTTCTTGGATGATTTTCAGGAATCTGTCCCGGTCTTCCGGATGAACATAAACCTGGGACCCTATATCTTCGATGGATTCAATAAATTCTTCCGGTGAGTCATAGCCGGCCATCCGGGCAAGAGTGGCGTTGGCTGAGATAAACTTTCCGTCCAGAGTTACCTGATAAATGCCCTCCATCGCATTTTCAAAAATGTTACGGTATTTTAACTCACTTTTCTTTAAAGCGTTTTCCGCCTGTTTTTGTTCGGTAACATCACGGATATTCATAACAATGCCCGCAATATCACGATTGTCGAGCAAATTTTTGCCGATTCCGCTAAAATATCGTTCCGAACCGTCTTTATGTAAGATTTTGAATGAATTAGAAGATAATGAATTATCTTTTGCTAAAATAAAATTTGCGAAATCATCAGAGGCTCGTTTCATTTCATCAGGATGAAGATAAATAAAGGCGTTCTGTCCTATGACTTCTTGTGGTTTGTATCCTGCAAAACGCTCGATTGAGGGACTGCAATATGTTATGTTTCCTTTTTCGTCGGTAATGATAATGATGTCTGAAGAGTTTTCCGTAATCTCCTTAAAGTATCTTTCGCTTTTGCTTAAAGCTTCTTCCGCACGCTTGCGCTCCGTAATATCACGAAGATTGACCACGACCGATTCAACTTTATTATCTGTGGACAATACACTGGCCACTTCTTCGAATATTCGCCAACTCCCGTCCTTATGACGAATACGCACTTCAGTTTGAATCGTAGACGCATTTACATCGTTGAATAATTTTCTGAACGTCTCTATATTGGATTTTTTATCGTCCGGGTGGACGTTGTCTAAAGAATTGGCACCAATTCTTTCCTCCGGTTTGTATCCTAAAATTTCACTTACCGCCTTGTTCTCATAAGTGATAATTCCTTCTCTTTTTATAATCAGAATAATATCGGAAGATTGTTCAGCCAAAGCCCGAAATCTTTGTTCCTCCTCGCGTAAACTTTTTTCCATTTCTTTACGTTCGGTGATGTCCCGAACAATTCCTCTGAATCCTGCTGGTTTGCCTGAACCATCTTTTAATAAAGAAACCGATGCTTCTATATATCTTTTCGTTCCGTCTTTTCTTATAAGCTGCCAATCAAATCCTTTGGTTGGACGACCTGTTTTGTAAACCTTATTAAAAGCCCGAAAAAGGACTTTGGCGTTTTCTTGATCCGTGTATTGCCGGCTATTCATCCCTAATAGCTCCTGTTTCGAATAGCCTAGTATTTGGCATAGGGGATCGTTGAAAAACGTAAAATTGCCGGCGATGTCTACTTCGTAATAACCATCCTCAATGTTTTCCAGGATAATTCGATATTTCTCTTCGCTTTGAATTAATAATGCTTCCGCCAACTTCTTTTTGTTTCTGGTGCGTGCCTCTTCCAACTCTCTGTTTATGGCCGGACAGAGACGGGATAAGTTGGTTTTCATGATATAATCCTGGGCGCCCAGGCGCATGCATTCGATCGCAGTTTCTTCGCCGATGTTACCGGATACAATGATGATGGGAATATCAATGTTCATTTCCTTCAGAAGGGTAATCGCTTGAGGAGCGCTGAAATGGGGCATTTTATAATCGCAAAGAATAATGTCCCATTGTTTTTCCTGGAGAGCTTTTTTCATGGCCGGGGCAGTTTCCACGCGTTCATAGACGGGATCAAATCCGTTTCTTTTCAGTTCACGGAAGGTCAGCAGAGCGTCATCTTCAACATCTTCGATCATCAATACTCTAAGACCTTGCGGTTTAATATTTCCCACGTTAGATTTTCCTTTTATGTTTCCAATCATATTGTTTTTACGCTTTGCATGACCAAACGATTGCGTAAATTTATACTTGAGGAAGCTTATATCCTTTTTCCCTGAATAGTCTCAAACAGGCATTGACGACAGCTTCATCGTACAGAACCCCTTTGTTTTTTTCAATCTCTTGCAGGGCCGGTTCAATGCCCAAAGAGGCACGATAAGGACGATGAGAAGCCATGGCTTCAACAACATCCGCGACGGAAATAATTCTAGCCTCAAGAATAATTTCATCTCCTTTCAAGTTTCTTGGGTAACCGGTGCCATCCAATCTCTCATGGTGCTGATAGACTATTTCCGCCAGCGGCCAGGGTGATTCCACATTTTTCAACATTTCATATCCGCTCGCAGCATGCTCCTGAATTAGGGAATATTCGATCTTTGTCAATTTTGTAGGTTTGGACAATATTTCTGCCGGAATGGATAACTTTCCGATGTCGTGGATTGTGCCGGCCATCCGGATACCGTCAACTTTGTCCGGAGCGAGTCCCATTTCCGTGGCAATGGATCTGGCGATATCCGCAACCCGAAGCTGATGACCGGCTGTATAAGGATCTCTCATTTCGACGGCGGATACCATGACCTGAATCGTTGTACCCACTGATTTCCTAAGACTTTCCAGGGTCCGTTTGAGTTCCAGGTCCATGAGTTTGCGGTCGTTTATGTCCTGAAGGATAAAAATAATGCATTCTTGTTCGTCGATTGTTATGGTTCGTGCAGAGTAATTACCGAAGCGTTCGGATCCGTCATTTTTCCGGAATTTAAGTTCTCGATGCAGGATATCCCTGCCGCATTTTAATTCTTTGACCATCAAGGCGCGTTCCGCCGGATCCACCCAGAATAATTTTATGTATTCTTCGGCCTTTTTCCCAATGACTTGATCGCGTTGCCATCCTAATATATCTTCAAATCCCTGATTGACGTCAATAATCAAATTGTCATTCAATCGTGAAATAACAATGCACTCCGGCGTCGTCATGAAAATTTTATGGAATTTTTCCTCGGATTTTTGTGAACTTTCTTCCGCAAGCTTGCGTTCTGAAATGTTCAATAAAATTCCATCAAAAACGATTTGATCTCCAAGGCGCGTCGGTACGGACAGCCCCTGAAACCAGATTATTTTACCCGATTGTATCGCCACCCGGCCTTCGAAACTCCAGCGGGAAAATGTTTCGACCGCTGTTTTAATGGATGTGAGAAATCTTGCCCTGTCGTCCTCCTGTATCCGCATAAGAAATTCAGCGAAAACATTATCCGGGTTGGCCGTATCGATATGGGGTATTATTTTCGCAAAATCATCCAACGGTTGACTGATGTAGCTGATCCCGTATTCGCCATTCTCTTTTGCATAGAACTGAAAAATAACTCCCGGCAGATTTTCGGTGATACCGCGCAGGCGTTCATCTTTGTCTCGCAATATTTTTTCCGTTCGTTTGCGTTCGGTGATATCTCGACAAACATGGACAATAGCAAAAGGCGATCCATCTTCATGACGCAACACATCTCCGTTTATTTCAAACAGGATTTTCCGGCCGTCTTTTGCGATCAGATGATATTCTCTGGGGGCCAGTTTCCTTTCTTTCATGAGCTGCAAATTTTTTATTGCATCTTCATGATCTTCCGGAGCTATGAATTTAAGCAAATTTTGACCAAGCATTTCCTCCCGGCTGTAACCGCCCATTTCTAACGTATTGTCGTTTACAAAGAGGATATTGCCATTGAGATCGGTGCGGACAACGACATCAGGAATGGCATTGACCAGCCTTGTTTGCAGTTCTTCGCTCTTCCGCAGCTCTTTTTCCGCCTTTTTGCGTTCGGTGATGTCACGGGTAACACCGATTATGCCGTTTGGTTTACCATCCTCCGACCACAGAAAGGTGGCCGTGATCTCAGCCCAAAAGGTTGAGCTGTCCTTGCGTAATTCTTCCGATTCAAACGTAAGCGTCGTATTGCGATCAAAACCGGGTTCATTGGCTTTAGTAAGTTGCTCTGCAATCATTGCCGTGTCTTTAGCAATTTGTTGAGGGGATACCATGTCCTGTAAAGAGAGGTTCAGATACTCATCAACCGTCCAGCCGTGCGTGCGGTGCACCGCTTCATTGGCATAGATGAAACGGCCCGATAAATCCATGATCCAAATCAAATCCGGAATGCATTGGGTGATTTTGCGGTAGCGTTCCTCGCTGTGATGTAATTGTTCAAGGGCAGCCTTCCTTTGGGATTCTGTTTCCTTTTGTTTTTTTCTGATTTTTGATTCTTCCAATTCCCTGGTGATGACCGGGCAAAGACGTGAATAGTTGCCCTTCATGATATAATCATGGGCGCCCAAACGCATACATTCGACGGCTTTCTCTTCGCCAATCGTTCCGGATACAATAATGAAAGGAATATCGATGTTTTCTTCTTTTAATAAGGCAATGGCAGAAGGACCTTTGAATTTGGGCATGTTGTAATCGCAAAGAATAACATCCCATTCCTTCTCTTGAAGGGCTTTTTTCATCGCGGCGGCTGTTTCTATCCGCTCATAGACGGGGTTATATCCTCCTCTTTTTAACTCCCGCTCGATAAGCAACACATCATCTTCAGAATCTTCAATGATCAATACCCTGATGTGTTGAGAATCATTCACGCCAGATGAACGGTTTTTTTTCATGAATTAACCTTTTCGTGACGGCAAAGGGGTCGTGATAAGAATTGAACAGCTCGCAATAGTGATTAATAATATTATATAATTTTAAAATTATCAAGAGGGATGTTATTGCGGAAAAGTATCAAAAAGCTTTTTTATAGAATAAATACGTGTTCAAGCCGGGTTTTTTATGTGCGGATGAAAAACCGATTGTCATGATCTTTATTTGATTTCATGCATAAATTGTTCTGAGGCATTTGGTCAGCAAATGCCGCTGATCGCGGTAACGGATTTTTCAGGAAGGAGAATAGAACTGGAATTTATTTTTACACCAAATTTCTCCATTTGCAGCTTTTCGTAAATTATTTTTTGATTTTCCAGAGCAAAATCGGCGTAGCCGGCGGAAAACCGTCTCGGCAAAAGAGTTTTGCCTTCACGGCGGATCAGTTGATTGGTATAATCCACAATCCAATCCAGAGCGGCGTCAGTCATTTCACTGGCGGTGGCATCGTAAACAACCGCGACCGCTAAATCGTCCTGAAGCGTTTTTTCTTTGATCGCTTCCATGATGGCATCGCCGGCCGTGGCTCCCATGAGAACGGCTTCGTGACAATCGCGCAGGACGTTGGCTAATTTTTGGCTTGCGAAAGCCAGATCTCCAGACAGCAATATTTTTTCACCGTCATTATGCTGTATGGCAAGACGCAACATCATTCCTTTGAGAGAAATCAGAGAGGACGCTTCATTGATAAAAAAATCAGTTTCTTTTTCCCGGGCACTGGAAAGGTCAGTGGTCTTTTTCTTGAAACCAAGGCGCTGATATATTTTTTCACGGGGAGGATCAATTAATATCTTTTCAAAAAAAACGACAGATTCCATTTCCTGTCCTCGCGGGCATTATCCGCAGTTTCCTGGTTATTATTCATTCAAGAGTTTGCGTAGATTCTTGGCCACATGATCACCCATTGCTTCCGTGCTGACAAGTTTTGTGCCCTGCTTATAAATATCCCGGGTTCGGAAGCCTTCTTTCAAAGTTTCTTTGACCGCATTTTCTGTAAGAATGGCTTCCTGATGCATTGATAAGGAGTAACGCAGCATCAAAGACACAGAAAGAATGGTCGCCAGCGGATTGGCGATGTTTTGTCCCGCTATGTCCGGAGCCGAGCCGTGAATGGGTTCGTATAAAGCGGTTTTTTTACCGAGACTTGCCGAGGGCAGCATGCCGATAGACCCGGTCAGCATGGCCGCCTCATCACTTAAGATGTCTCCAAATAAATTCGTCGTGACAATGACATCAAATTGTGCCGGATCGCGGATGAGTTGTAAGGCGCAGTTATCAACATACATGTGCTTAAGCGTAACATCGGGGTAACTTTGTCCGACATCAGTCACCACGTCACGCCATAACTCCATGGTTTCGAGAATGTTGGCTTTATCCACTGAAAGAAGATTTTTTTTGCGGGTTCGGGCGATTTCAAAACCACGGACGGCAATCCGGCGGATTTCATCCTCGGAGTAAACCATGGTGTTGACGCCCTTGCGTTTTCCGTTTTTTCCTTGCTTTACGCCGCGCGGTTTGCCGAAATAAATATCACCGGTCAATTCACGGATAATCATAATATCAATGTTCTGGACGATATTTCTTTTAAGCGGTGACGCATCAAGCAGTTCGTCAAAAGCAACGATGGGCCGCAGGTTGGCATATATTCCCAAGCGGCCGCGTAAGCCCAGTAGCGCTCTTTCCGGCCTGACACTGTAATCCAGCGATTCCCATTGGGGACCGCCTACGGCGCCCAGCAGAACAGCGTCACTCTGCAAAGCAAGCTTCAGACTTGAATCAGGAAGGGGTGTCCCAACGCTATCGTAAGCGATACCGCCGACAAGTCCTTCGTGAAATTGAAATTTGAACTTTCTGTGGTTGGAGATAATATTTAAAATCTTTAAAGCTTCCTTCATGATTTCCGGCCCGATACCGTCACCGGCAAAAACAGCGATTTTAAAATTATCCTTTCTCATTTAACTCTCTTTTCTTAGTGATGTGTTTCATTAACCCGCCGTTGGCAATGAGCTCTTCCATAAAAGGAGGGATGGGATTAATTTTAAAAATTTTGTTTGAGCCAGCCACAATAATGGTTCCCGCGGCACTGTCCACATTTATTTCTTCGCCTTCTTTAATCTCATCAACAAATTTTCTGGATTCGAAAATGGGCAGCCCCATGTTGAAGGAGTTGCGATAAAAAATTCTGGCGAAACTTTTGGCGATTACACACGAAACGCCCGCTGCCTTGATCGAGATGGGCGCATGTTCGCGCGACGAACCGCAACCAAAATTTTCTCCCCCCAAAATGATATCGCCTTTGCTCATGCGGGCAACAAAATCAGGATCGGCATCTTCCATGCAGTGAGCCGCCAGCGCCTGCGGATCCGACGTTGTTAAATAGCGTGCTGGAATAATCGCGTCGGTATCGATATTATCTCCAAATTTCCAGACTTTTCCTTTGAATATCATTTTAAAATCCTTAATGAAACTTAATGAGACCCGAGCTTCAGAAACAAAGTGCGCTGAAACTTGCAGGTCGTAATGAGGCTTAAACTTCAAAAGCAACGCGCATTGAAGTTTTATAGCCGAATTATCCAACGTGCGAAGCAACGTTGGGCCTTTCCCTTATTTAAAGTTCTGCCGGGGAGGCGATTCTCCCTAATACGGCGGATGCCGCTGCTACCGCAGGACTCGCCAGGTAAACTTCGCTTTTGGTATGACCCATGCGGCCGACAAAGTTACGATTAGTCGTTGCCACCGCCCTTTCTCCTTCCGCCAGAATCCCCAGATGGCCGCCCAGGCAGGCGCCGCATGAGGGTGGACTGATCACGGCATCGGCTTTCATGAAAATCTCCAGCAGCCCTTCTTTCATTGCCTGTTTGTAAATTTCCGGCGTTGCCGGAACGACAATCAAGCGTACATGGGACGCGGCTTTGCGGTTTTTCAAGATTTTGGCCGCGATTCTTAAGTCTTCAATCCGTCCGTTCGTGCAGGAACCGATGAGCGATTGGTCTATTTTCACTTTACCCGATTTGCTGATGCCTTTGACGTTGGAAGGCAGATGAGGAAAAGCCACCTGCGGCTCAATCTTACTGGCATCGATTTCGATGATGTCCGAATAGAGGGCATCATCATCGGAAGTATAAAATTTGTAATGACGTTTCGCTCTTGTTTTGACATACGCTCTGGTTATTGCGTCCGGAGCGAAAATTCCGTTTTTGGCTCCCGCTTCAATGGCCATGTTCGCCATGGAAAATCTGTCGGCCATCGGCAGCCTGCCGATAGTTTCACCGGTGAATTCCATCGCCTGATAAAGCGCGCCGTCAACGCCGATGCGTCCGATGATATACAGAATTAAATCCTTGCCGGAAACCCATTTTTGCAGTTTGCCGTAAATGATGAATTTGATGGATTGAGGGACCTTCAACCAGAGTTCGCCGGTCAGCATGGCCGCGGCCAGATCGGTACTGCCTACTCCGGTGGCAAAGGCGCCCAGTGCGCCGTAAGTGCAGGTATGACTGTCCGCTCCAATGACCAGATCACCGGGCAGAACAATTCCTTTTTCTGGGAGCAGCGCGTGTTCAACGCCCACATTGCCGCCTTCGTAAAAGTGAGTAATTTTATGTTTCAGGGCGAATTCGCGCACTGCTTTGCATTGCTGCGCGGAATTAATATCCTTGTTCGGTGTAAAATGATCCAGCACCAGAGCGACTTTATTTTTATTGAAAACTTTTATTCCTCCCGCCTTTTTGAATTCGTGGATTGCTATTGGCGCGGTAACATCGTTACCTAACGCGATGTCTACTTTTGCGTTAATCAACTGGTCAGCGGAGATTTGCTTCAGACCGCTATGAGCCATTAATATTTTTTCTGTAATGGTGTTGCCCACGATTTATTCTCCTTGTAAAAAGTGAAACGCTCTTTAGCTTATTTCAAGAATTTATTCAACAATTTTAACTTTCTTGCTGTTCGTTTTGAGAAATTCCAGGCGGTTCAGCGCGTTGATATAGGCCTTGGCGGAAGCGACAATAACATCCGGATGTGCGCCTCGTCCTACAACCGAGTGACCATTATATTTAAGCTGTACGGTAACTTCTCCCTGGGCGTCCGATCCGCCGGTGATGGCATTGACAATATATTTCATCAACGGATAATTGGTTTTTGTGATGTTGCGGATGGCCGCGAAAGTCGCGTCCACCGGTCCGTTGCCAAATCCGGCTTTTCGAACAATGTCTTTGCCGATCTGCACTTCCATCGTTGCCGTGGGAATGGCCACGTTGCCGCTGACAACATTCAAATAAACCAGATTGTATTTATCTTCTCCCCTGTAAATTTCCTCCGAAAGAATCACTTCCAGATCTTCGTCATAAATATCTTTCTTGATATCCGCCAGTTCTTTGACACGTGCCGCAACCTTATTGAGCTGTTCGTCGTTCAGTTGGTATCCCATCTTTTTCAGATGGTGTGAGATGGCATTGCGTCCCGAATGCTTGCCCAGGACAATATGGGTGTCGCTGATGCCGACGGATTGCGGGGTCATAATCTCATAGGTAATTTTTTCCTTTATCAAACCGTCCTGATGAATGCCGGATTCATGCGCAAAGGCGTTTGCTCCTACAATCGCCTTGTTCGGTTGTACTGAAATGCCGGTGATCTGTGTCAACAGACGCGACGTCTTGTAAATTTGGTCTGTATTAATTTTTGTATAAAGGCCGAAAAGGTCCTTGCGTGTTTGCAGCGCCATGACCACTTCTTCCATCGCCGTGTTACCCGCACGCTCTCCAATGCCGTTGATGGTGCATTCCACCTGACGAGCCCCCTGCCTGATAGCGGCCAGGGAATTGGCGACAGCCAAACCCAGATCGTTGTGACAATGCGTGGCAATGATGGTATCGCCGATATTTTTTACATTGGCAAAAAGGTACGCGATCAGATTGCCGAATTCTTCGGGAATGGCATAACCCACGGTATCGGGAATATTTACCGTGCAGGCTCCGGCGTCAATAACAGTTGAAACCATTTCAACCAGGTAATCTTTGTCCGAACGCGTGGCGTCCATGGGTGAAAACTCCACATTTTCCGTGTAAGATTTTGCCAACTTGACGGCGGCCACCGCTTCTTTAAGCACCTGTTCGCGGCTTTTTTTCAACTGATATTTGAGATGAATATCCGAAGAAGAAATGAATGTGTGAATGCGCGGATGAGCCGCGCCTTTAATGGCCTGCCAGGCGCGGTCGATATCTGTTTTGTTGGCGCGGGCCAATCCCGCCACCTGGGATTTTTTTATTTCTTTCGCAATTAATTTGACGGCTTCAAAATCACCTTCCGAAGCGATGGGAAAACCTGCTTCAATGATGTCGACACCCAGTCTTTCGAGCTGCCGTGCCAGCAGCAGCTTTTCTTCTGTATTCATACTGTAGCCAGGGGATTGCTCGCCGTCTCTTAATGTCGTGTCAAAAATGTAAACGCGATTTTGATCCTTTTTCATAATGCCTTCTCCTCAATGAGACCCAAGTGTCAGAAACGCAGTGCACTGAAACTTGCTGGTTGTAATGAGACTCAAAATTCAGAAACAAAGTGAACTGAATTTTGTAAGTCGAATTATCCAATCGTCAAAGACTACTGGAATTTATCCCGTGGCCGCAGGCCATCGGGATTTGTTCCTTTTATATATAATAAAAAAGGCCGTGAGTTTTTTGCCCACGGCCTTTTAGGTAATCATTTTTTATATTCCTAGTGATGACCTAAAAACGATGGGCGGGCGGCCTTGAGTAAAAGGCGCAACAAAGCCAGTCCCGTAATCAGGAGCAGAAAATTAATTGCCAAGTTGTGTTTCTTCATTATCTCCGACATCGTTTTTTACAGCTTTTGCCTAGGATTTTGAAGCACATTAATGCAAATATTAAAGTTTGTCAAAATGTTTTTTTACATTTGAGTAAAAAATCTGAAAACGAGCAGTGAATATTCTGGTCATAAAATTCAAATTCGTCCTGAAGTTGAATAGGTCATATTCATAGATGATAAATCAACTGGCGCCCATGCAAAAAATTACTTGTGCTTAAATAAAAAATAGAATAATCAAAAATAAGATTGCACAATTAATTATTAAGAAACACTGGAGATTGATTTTAAGAAAGGGACTTTTTTAATAAATCTTAGGAGTTGTTATTATATATGTGTAAAAAAAACATCTATTTTTTGATTGCTATCTTTCTTGTTTTTTGCAGTATGACATCTTTTGCGCAGGATAAAAGCGCTCAAACATCGGTTTCTGAAAAACTTCTTCTCAAATTCGATCTTCCTCCCGCTGTCTTGGTAGCAAGTCCCGACGGTACACATGTGGCCTATGCTACTCGTGCAGAAGGTAAAGAGTTTGTTATCGTTGATGGCAGAGAGCAGAAACGTTACGACGGTATCGGTTCTAATATTGTTTTCAGTCCGGACAGCAAACATTTTGCGTATAGAGTTCAGAGTGGTAATAAACAGTTGATTGTGGTTGACGGGAAAGAAGGCAAACATTATGATTCCGTTGGATCTAATATCGTTTTTAGTCCTGATAGCCAAAGGATTGCTTATGCTGCGAGGATAGGGAAGAAATGCTTTGCCGTGATTGATGGGCAGGAAGGCAAGTATTATGAAGGGGGAATAGGTTCCAACTTTGTTTTCAGTCCCGACAGCAAGCATTTGGCATACGGGGTTTTATCAGAAGGCAAACAATTTGTTGTGGTTGATGAAAAAGAAGGTAAACATTACTATGGCATTGGAAATAATATTGTTTTCAGTTCTGATGGAAATCGCGTGGCCTACCTGGCTAAATCAGATAAAAAAGCCTTTTGGGTTGTTGATGGACGAGAAGGTAAACAATACGACGATGTGGGAATAGACTTTTTTTTCAGTCCGCACAGCCAACAATTCGCGTATATTGCCAGGTCGGCGGACAAGTGGTTTGCCGTGGTTAATGAAAAAGAAGGGAAATATTATGATGGCGTCGGAGATCACATTTTTTTTAGTCCGGACAGCAGCCGGGTGGCCTACCAGGTTCAATCAGAAAAAAAACGTTTTTTGATAGTCGATGGACAGGAAGGGAAAAGTTATGAAAGGATTGGTTCCTCCATTGTTTTTAGTCCAGACAGCAAGCATGTGGCCTATATCGCTCAGTCAGCGAATAAAAAGTTTATGGTAGTTATTGATGGAAAAGAGGAGAAACCATACAATAATATTGGACATGGCTCTTTGATCTTCAGCCCGGACAGTAAGCATTTGGCTTATGGAGCTCAATCGGGAGAAAAACGTTTTGTAGTTGTTGATGGGAAAGAAAAGAAACATTATGATGGCGTTGGAAGTCGAACTCTCGTTTTCAGTCCGGACAGCAAGTCCCTAGCGTATGTTGCCCAATCAGAAAATAAGCAAATTGCAGTTATTAATGATAAAGAGATAGATAAATATGATGCTATTGTAGCTTTGGGGAAGGGAGCCTTTATTTTTGATGCAGGAAGCTTGCATCTTCTTGCTTTCAAAGAGAAAAGTATTTATGTTGTCAAAATTAAAATAAATTGATTCTGTTAGTGATGTAAAATTAAATTTTAAATTAAAGTGTATTTTTCTGAGGCCTTGAATTAAGGCCTCATTTTTTTACATCTACAAATACATAACTCTTTAAAGATCTTGTAATAAACTATGGGATGTTTTTGTCTGTTTAAGATTTTTCAAGATTTAAAAATTTTTTAAAAATTTACTTGACAAAAACAATATTAAAAATTAAATTGCACAATTCGCCTAAGGGTGTAGATGTGTTTTTATGCCTTGGATGGTGGAAGTTATTGATATTACAAATATTTAAGATGGGATTGGCTGGCGTAGCTCAATCGGTAGAGCAGCTGATTTGTAATCAGCAG
>CAYZRT010000014.1:0-38708 GCA_964480875.1 uncultured Smithella sp.
CTTTTTTATCTTTTTCTAATATTCTCTTGTCAAAGAACAATTACGACACAGTCTCGTATCCCAGGCTGTATGCCCGGAAAGCCTTTTCGACCGTTTCATTGGTTACGGCGGGCGTCAGAATTTTTTCGATATCACGTTTTGTCAGAATAAGTGTTTTCATAAAAAACCGTTCAAGCCTCATGGGCTTTTTTCCCGTAAACCCTTTCGTATGCCGCGCAGTAGGGGCAGATGCCGTTTTCAATGTTCTTGACAAACCAGAACGCAAATCCCCTCTGCTGTTTTCTTGCCTTTGTGCAAACCGGACACTCAACACAGCGCTGAGCCATTTTTTTATCTTTTTCGGTTGCGGAAGTTGTGTTCATGTTAATCCTCCTGAATTAAATTGGGCTCTGTAGGGCCGTTGAAAAACGCTCATCTGCTGTGTTGCGCTACAAACCGCACCGCTCGACGTATTAAATTATACGCCTCGTGGTGTGCTTCTTGCGCGCCTTGCATCTAAACATTTTTGAACAGCCCCGCTGTTGCTAGTTTTCCGGCGGCTGCCAAATGCAAAGCTATTAGCGCCCTCTCATTGTCATTGCGAGGCGACTCTCAGGAGCCGTGGCAATCCAATGAAACTCGCTAAGAACGAGCTTAGCGAAGTTCGCAGCGTAAGTTGTAGTGAGACCCGCTGAGAGCAAACGAAGTGTAGCTCAAAGCGTTGGTCGAACTATCCAATCCCGACGTATCGCGATTGGGAACTATCACCATGTACGAAGCACATCGGGATATCATCCTCTGTCATTCCCGCGCAGGCGGGAATCCAGCCTTTCTTCTCTTCCTTAATAATATTTAAAACATTAACTAGCCGGGGCAACAACTGTACCGCAATGGCGGCACTTTCGCGCTCCGCGGAAAAGACCAGCGCCGCAGTTACTGCAGGAAAAGAGTTTTTCTTCAGCCTTGATAAATTCTTCCGTACCTAGCGCTCGCCACTGAGGAATAGCGCGTAAAATATTTTTCTTGCCTTCCGGCACAGGGAAATTATCGATCTTATCACAAGGGAAACTATCGCATTGATGGCAGCCTGTATATTTCTTTTCCGCCACACAGCTTTTAATAGCGCAAACTCTGCAATACCAGTATACCGAGTTTGAAAGACAGCCCAGGCAATTAATTTTATCCGGCGTGTCACCGTAGGCTTTGGCAAGCTTCTCTTTTAATATCATATCGCCGCTCTTTGTGGCTACGTGGATGCCGCAAACGCCGCAATACAAACCGCATGGAGCTACCAAGTCATGATTAATCATTTTATCCCTCCTGATCTGTAATACCAATTCTGAATCAAAGCGCTATCTTTCTTGGCGTCGTTTAACACACGATTCGGTTTTTTTTGCGCGCCTTGCTTCTGAACATTTTTGAACAGCCCCGCTGTTGTAAATTCCCCGGCGGTTGCTGGATGGGCATCTATTAGTTTCTTTCTCTGGCATTTTTCTTGTAGGCGGGAAATCTAATATTTATAAAAATTTGAAAGCCAGTGACAATAAGGTCTAGGGAACACTTACGTCCTAAACTCTTCCCAATATGTTCCTGAGCTTAGCGTTTATATTAAAATAATTTCTGATGATCATGAAATGCCATAATAATAGCATTCTTCATTTGAAGATTCAGCAAACCCGTTTCTTTCGCTGACGCGAATAAATGATAGAGAACTTTTCTCAATTTTTGCGTATTTACCATCTTTTGTTTTCTTTAAAAAAGTTAGAAGTCTATCTTCATCACTTCTTTTAAAATTTTTCTTGTTTTTCATTATCGCACCTTTTCCTTTTGGCTGGTTAGGTTAGCGTTTTTAACATTTTTTATATTATTACCTTATTAAATTTTAAGAAGCAAGTACTTTCAAACCTGTACCCAATTCGATCTCATTACGAAGCCCACTTAAATCCATCACGAAACCACAATCACATATAAGCTTGTTATCATTGGGAAAAGGTTTAAAGCCTTTAGATTGAAAATCCTCATCTATTTGTTTGTTATTAGCAAGTTTTGCATAAACCTTATGGTTTTTCCCGCATTGCTGACATTTTTGCTCAAGCTCCGCAACGTCAGGAATTTTAACGTTTCTAGGTATGCGTGGCATTTCTTGTGCAGAACTTGCTGACTTGAAAATCTTTTCTTTTTCTGTAGCATAAATTTTATAAGTGGTTGTTGTTGTAAATAATAATCTGCAAACAATTTGTATTCGATATACAATATCTTTTAATTCTTCATCTTTCTCAATCTCTGTAATTCTCAAGCCGATGTTTTCCAAATCTTTTATCTTTATTGACCGACCATGTGAACGCCATTTGCCATGATCGATAAGTTTTTGTGCTATTTCTTTTGCCCTTTTAGCCTTCATTTTTTCAGTGACAGTTTTCTTCTTCGTTTCTGTTACTTTCCAATGTTTAAATTTATATTGTTTTAGCCATTTACCAACTAAATCTTCGGCAAATCTTAAAGCATGATTAACACCTTTTAATTCACCAGGACTTATCTGAGCAACCATGGTTGCATCAAAAGGATTAAGACGTTCCTTTTTTGTAGCTTCTTTCTCCTTTCCCTTAACCCACTCCATGTAATCATAAGCAGAGATGGTAGTTCGGCCAATTCGAACCTGCGCATCTATCGGACCCAAGCTTCCTGTTTTAGTCATTAAAATTTCATCACCGGACAAAACCATTAATGTTCCAGCGCTTTTAGCTTCACCTGAAACGACAAAAGAAACATATTCAAACTCTTTACGTAAAAACTCAACTATTTCTTCAGCAGCTTCACCGCTGCCACCGGGCGTTTCCAAATATATATCTACTTTCGAGATACCGTCCAAATCATTTAGCATATCGGCCAACATATAAAAATCTTCTTGTGACAAGGAAACATCGGGTATGGTTTTGTTTAAAGCACTACTCATTACTAATAGATATGATTCTCTCTTTTTATTATATCTTTTAATCAATGCTAACAATTCCTGCTCTAATTCATTAGCGCTTAATCCTCTGTTTATGTAATCATTCATCAGTCCCATAATATGCCTCCATTGTTTTTGGCAGATGTAATATACAAAAGCTTTTAGCAGAACCTATGGCATCAACCTTTTATGCAAGACTATTTATTTTCTTCGAGCTTCGTTTATTTTAAAAGCATTCGCAATATTCATTTCATCTTTTCCAGCATCACGCCCATCATCTTATGGATTAGGTTGATGGCTTTGAGCGGGCGAACCATAACCTTGAATTCGGTAATTCTGCCATCCGCGCCCCAGGTAATCATGTCCACGCCATTGACGGTGATGCCGTCTATCACTGTGGTGAACTCCAGAACGGCATTGTTGCCGGAAATGATCTCTCTTAAATATTTAAAGCTGTCATTGGCGAAAACATAAAGCGCCGCAGTAAGATAAAGTGTGGTGATGGGCTTTCCCACTTGCGGTGTGTGAACAACAGGGGAATAAAAGACAACATCATCAGCCAGAAGATTATCCAGACCGGCCGCGTCCTTTGTTTTAATCAGTTTGTGCCAAACTGCCACGGTATTTTCAATCATAGGCCAGCCTCGCAAAAGGGTGTTTGTTGGATAAACCACGAATTTATTAGCAATTTATCAAAGAGATTTCAAGGGTTAAAACCGCTCATGGTGAAGCACCATGTGAAATATTTGTATTACTTGCTTTCTTCTCTCACATATCTGGATAAATGGTAAGCAAATATATTGACTTCATCTTTTTTAAGTTGAGACTTGCTTTTTGAAATGAAAGCAGGAAGCGCTTTGGGATTTAAAACCCATACATCGCTGTTTTTTGATTCTGCCGTTGGCTGAACAAACCAGCCCGGAAAAGTTATCACGGGTCTTGGATTACAGTCTTTGCCGGTCGATTTTTTCAGCAGATCTTTTAGCCAATCACATGCAGCTTTAGCCTGAACGATTGGATTTCTATCCAATTCTTTTCCACTAGCCAAAATCTTTTCACCATCATATACAATGTTTGATTCACCTTTGTCCGGTTTGCTGAATGTTTTTGTTTCTATGACATAGATGCCGCTTTTATCTATGACAACATGATCCAAATTAAAACCGTCGCCCGGTATATCATGAAAGACTTTCGCACCTGATTCGCGGAGGTGTTCAAGGTATTGTCCGACAGCGATTTCTCCATCTCTGCCTAGTTTCAGGGCTTTAAGCTTTTTTCTTAGAATCATCCTTCTTATTATGGCATAGAGCACAGCAATAAAAGCGAGGGCTGTTGTTAATTCTGGTATGGGAGGACTTTTTGTTGCCCATTTGTACCATTCCATAATAGCTAATATTACCATCATGCCGGCAGCAAACAATATAGGTGGGCTGATTTCATCAATGATAAAATCCTGAATATATCCATCGCTTGACTGTCCGGGATTATGAAGGGGTTTATCTTTTAAAGGTGATTTCATTTTGATTTTTTATCTCTTTATTATATTTTTAGAAAATCCTTGGCATTTTCATACAGCAGCTTATCGTTGAATGCGGTATAAAGATTAAAATATTTATCCAGACCGCCCAAGGGCTTGTACATCATGATCATGATATAGTCCGTGCCGAACATGAGTTTCGTATTCAGGTAGTCATTTTTCGCAACAACGTCGAGAATCTTATCCGGTGATCCTTTATAAGCGTGATAGGATATGTCCGTATACACACGCGGGCGATCTTTAATAAGCGGCATAATTTCTTTTACCCACCCCGTTTCGTCCTTGAAGAAATTTTCGCCGCCGCCGAAGTGGGCAAAGTTAATGCGGAGCTTCGGCCATTTTTCCAAAACAGGCAGCCACTTTTGTGGCGCGGTATAATAAATGCTCTTATTATTACCCTCTGTCGTTTTGAAATCTTCCAGATGATTTTTTTCATCCCAGCTTCTGATATAGTTGTTCTTTCTAAAATTATTTATTCCACCCGGCGAGCAATGCACCGTGATGGGAATATCATATTGGACGCAATAATCGAAAACCGGTACCAGGTTGGGATGCGTAGGCAAATATCCCAGCGGCGGATAAATTTTAATGCCCTTAAAAATGCCTTTGCCCTTGTTCACTTTCATATCAATCAGTTTCATGATGCCAATTCTGCGCGGGTCTATGGCTAGAAAAGGAAATACTTTGCCCGGATATTTTTTCGCGAGTCCTTCGAGTTCGAGCATATGTTTTTTATAACCCGGGGACAGTTCGATTTCCGCGTAAGGATCAACACCCTTGAGAAGTTTCCGGGGCGTGGCAAGCAATTCCTTTTTTGCGTCATCGAAGATGACGGCGAGTTTATCGTCTGGCAGAAGTAATCGTTTTGTGCGCGGCTGAGTCTTTTTAAATTCCTGCCTGACCATGGATTCGATTTTTTTAAAGTGATCTTCAAAATCTTTTTTCCTGTCTTCTGGAATGGTAAACGCTTCAATTCCTGGTGTCGTGAGACGTCTTTTGCGTGCAAGTTTTGCTTCATCCGTGTTATCATCGAGCGCGAAATAGATATCCATCATCAACGGCGTCACAATCAATGATGCATTTTTACTTAAATTGCTGTTGGCAAAGTTTTCCAAAGCGGTTTTGTAATTTCCTTCACAGCCGGATAATGTAACCTTTAGCAGCCTGGCAATATAGGCTGCAAAGTCCTTGATGCCGTCCAATGTTTCGACGATACCCAGCCTTTGCATTTTTAAGGTTGCGCCTTTTTGGAGCGGGTAATTGCCCCGAATATGGTTCCATGATGCAGAGGCAAGTTCCATGATGGCGTACTTCGCGTTGAACAAATGACAATGTACATCAATAATCTGTTTTTTGGGCATGGTATTCCTCCTTGCTTTCAGAAAATTAAGTGGCGGTGCTATTTTGCCTGTAACCCGCATAACATCGCGGTGTACGAGACATCATGATCAGTCACCCATCAATAAGTATTTAGCCTGTAACTTTACAAATTTACTTCAGTGAAACATGCAGAACCAAAGGCATCATCTATGCCCTCCGCATATTGCGGGATTTGAAAAAAGCATACTCTTTTAAAGAAGCAATGCAAGGAAAATAATTATTGAAGTATATGATTAGGGAATGAATAGTTTTGCTCTCGGTGGCCATTAAGTCGATTGTTTTCATCATCCGGAAATGTTATAATTTATAAAAGAAAATTGCCCGGGAATAAGAAATTGTAAAATTTCAGTTTGATGAAAAATTTTACGTTTATTGCTTTTGCTTTGATCGGGGTAAATTATGCCGGATATGGATTTACAACGAAAGGCTGTTAATTCGCTTGTGCTTATACACGCGGCCATAAAGAATGATCAATCGTATTCTTCCTTCAGTGGAATGATTACTGATTTCATAGAAACTCTTTACCTTCATATTGTGGAAAATATACGGCAGGAATCGCCTTCGGTTTTTGCGCAATTGGAAACAACAACCTCCCCCGGTGAGAATATTTCAAATCAAAAAGACGAAAAATCGATTCCCGTTTCGTCCCTGCTTGAAATTCTTCATGTTTTAAATCTCAAGAGTCTTTCTTTTAATAAGGATTTGGAAAAAGAAGAACTTGGTATTTTAATAAACTTTATCGCAAAAAAACCAATTCCCGCTCAAGTTGAAGCTGAGTCGCCCAAAATCATCGAGGAAGAAAAGGCAGAACCGATTCACCCTGATGATAAGGTAGTCAGGGAAATCGAGATGCCGCGGGAAATTGCGGCCGTGCAGGAGACTTCTGAAGAAAAGTTTTATAATAACATGGCAGAGGTGGAAAAAGTATTTATCCGTTTAAACGCAATGGACGGCGCCATTGAATCCATTCCTTCCGCAGAAAAAATAGAAATGATTAGTCATTTATCATTACAGGCGGCGCAGTGGTTGGAAACGGAGACAAAATTTACTCCTCAATTCAAGGAAACATGCCTGCGCTTGCAGAAACTTCTTCAGGACTTCATCCAGAATGGATTTATTGCCGAAGCGAATCCGATTGTAAATGTTTTCAGCAGAATTAACGAAGAAAAGTTGATAAAAGATGATAAAATAAGGGTGTTGTCCTTGGAGGTTATTAAAAATCTTGCGTCAGATAGTAACTTTAACATCCTCTTTAAAGAAATTAATACCAACGAAAAAAACCACCAGTATGAAGCCCTGAAATTATTTACCGGATTGGGCGAGGTTGTATTAAAGAAATTGCTCAGTGTTCTCAAAAATGCCAGCGACAGCAAAGTGCGTATCAGCATTCTTCATACGATTGAAGCAATGGGTTCGGCGGCAATACCGGCCATTAAGTCAAGCATTAACATGTATGAGCCGTGGTATTACCTCCGTAATCTTGCCTATATGCTAGGCCGTATCGGCAATGATACCAGCGTTGATGCATTAAAACCTCTATTGCTCCACAAGGAAAAACGGGTTCGCATGGAAGCCTTCAAGAGCATTAATCAGACAGGAGGCGATAAGCGGGGGGCGTTGCTTTTGTCGGTTTTGCCTGAAGTCGATCAGGACTTGCGAGTAAATATTATTGAAATACTCGGTAAAGTTAAATGCAAAGAAGCCGTGACAGATTTACACGATATGCTCAAAAGCAAGTCCTCCATGTCTAAAGAAGATCTAATATCCATGCAGGAAAAGATATGCAAGGCGCTGGGGTCTATCGGCTCGCCCGAAGCAATAAAAACTCTTTCAGAAGTTGTTGAATCAAAATCCATTTTAGGCATCGGGTCCTATCCTAAAGAAGTTAAATATGCCGCGGAAAGAGCTCTGGAATATATAAGAAAAAAATAGAAAACAGCATATCAATAAATTTCCGATCCCTTGGTGTTGACAAATGAAGGAGGGGGCGCGCTATTGATTTCAATTTATAAGTTCGAGCATTTTTCGTGGATCATTTGTCGGCAGGGCGCAGGTATAATTGGTGCAGACATAGGCGGTTGCTTTTTCGTTGATGCATGGATGCGACTTCACAAACGGCGCGATGTTTTCAATATCCGGCTTCGCTGATTCTTCAGGCCGGAGAATAACAACTTTATTTGGCGCGAAATGTTTTCTTAACGCAAAAAGCAGTTCCTTTGTATCCGGTTTATCCATGTCTCCGGCAATAATGACTTCACTCGATGGCCCAATCGCAAAATCAAGACCGCAGAGAAATTGTGTGAAAGCTGTCGGCATCGCGTCCGCATGCGCGCGGAATGCCCTGTAAATTTCATTCGCCTGTTTTTCCACTTCGGCATCGCCCGTAATTCGGAATAGTCTAAGCGTATTGATGTACGCAACAGAATTGCCGGAAGGAATGGCGCCGTCGTAGAGTTCTTTCGGTCGCGTTAAAAGTGATTCCGCTTCGCCGGAGGTAAAAAAGAGCCCGCCGTTTTTTTTATCAAGAAAGTTGCGGAATAAATAATTGTTATACTCCAGAGCTTTTTGCAGATACTTTGCTTGAAAAGTTGCCTCATAAAGTTCCAGCAGCGCCCAGATCACAAAAGAATAGTCATCGACATTTCCGGTAATCGCTGCTTCGCCGCTCCGGTAGCGGTGAAAAAGTTTGCCGTCTTTGGCGCGCATGGATTCAAGAATAAAATCCATCGCGCGACAGGCGGCCTTTGTGTAATCCGGTTCACCGAAAACCTGCGCGCCGCGAGCCAGCGCCGCAATCATCAGGCCGTTCCAGTCGGTGAGAATTTTATCGTCCTTGTGCGGGTGTGTCCGCTTTTCACGGTGGGAGAAAAGTTTCTCCCGGATGCTTTTAATTTTAGGGAGTATTTCTGTAAAATCAATTTGGTCTCCTGTCGATGGTTTTAAATGCAGGATGAAATTACCGGCTGGAATTTCGTGCATGGCCGGCAACTCAATGTCGGAGCTGTGCCGGTAAAGAGACAGGAACAAATCGGCTTCCTTCGGGGTCAGGATGCTTCGGATTTCCTCCTCTGTCCAGAGATAGAATTTTCCTTCCACTCCTTCACTGTCGGCGTCTTCAGCAGAAAAGAAGCCGCCCTGCTCGTCCGTCATATCGCGCAAAACATAGGTAAGTATTTCGCGAACAATGATCTCATATTCTTTTTTCCCGGTTGCCTGATAAAGCTCGATATAAGCCATCGCCATGAGCGCCTGATCGTAGAGCATTTTTTCAAAATGCGGAACAATCCAGCGCTCGTCGGTCGAATAACGATGAAAGCCGAAGCCGATCTGATCGTAAATCCCGCCGAGCCGCATGTTTTTAAGCGTGTGCTCTACAATATGCAGAGCCTGCGCGTCACCGGTGCGCTTCCAGTAGCGCAGCAGAAAAAAGAAATTATGTGGAGAAGGAAACTTCGGCGCCTGGCCGAATCCGCCGAATGACTTGTCAAAATTCACCAGGAATGAGCGATAAGCCCGATGCAGAGTCTCTTCGGACAGCTCATTTCCTTTTTCGGCTGAAGTTTGGCG
Source organism: uncultured Smithella sp. (assembly GCA_964480875.1). GTDB lineage: Bacteria > Desulfobacterota > Syntrophia > Syntrophales > Smithellaceae > Smithella. The sequence continues at coordinate 9,414 of CAYZRT010000014.1, forward strand.
CAAGATATCGGTTATTTCCGTGGCGGCGGAAAGCACATCGGCGCGTCGTGTCTGCCAGAGGGATTTTATTTTCGGTATCATTTCCAGCATTCCGGTACGGCCGTATTTTGTTTCTTTAGGCAGGTAGGTTGCGGCAAAGAACGGTTGTTTGTCCGGCGTCATTACAATGGTCAAAGGCCAGCCGCCGCTGCGTGTCATCAGATGACATGCCTTCATATAAACGGCGTCAATATCGGGACGCTCTTCCCGGTCAACTTTGATGTTCACAAAGGCGTCATTGAGCAGCGCGGCGACTTCTTCATCTTCAAAAGATTCCCGCTCCATAACGTGACACCAGTGACAGGTGGAATAACCGATCGAAAGAAAAACAGGTTTGTTTTCTTGTTTTGCTTTGGTAAATGCTTCGTCGCCCCAGGGATGCCAGTCCACGGGATTACGCGCATGCTGAAGAAGGTAAGGACTTTTTTCATTAATCAGACGATTCGATTTCATTAAATTAAATATAATTACGCCTGAACCTTTTACAAGGCTTTGGCGAAAACTTTTTCAATCTCTTCTTTTGTGGGAACGCCCTCCATCATTTTTTCATTTCCTACATAGAATGTCGGGACGTAATAATAATCGTATTGATCCGCGATTTCCGGATTTTTCTTTTCGTCTATGACGGTCATGGGAATTTTGGCGTATTCCGGATGTTCAGCAAAAATTTCGACCATCATCTCTCTGGCTCTTTTACAGTGCGGACATCCTTCGAACATAAACATTTTCACTTCTTTCATAAATTTTCATTTTTCCTTTATGTTACAGGTAATTTTTAATGAAGCATGCAGAACCAAAGGTAAAGTTGATATCCCCCATTACGTTACACTTCAGGGGGATAATTCGACTAGCGCTTCAAACGTCATCCCGACTTGTCGGAATTCATTTTCAGCGAGCCTCATTATCATTCCACAATGGTTTTTTTGATCAGCGCAAAAAGCCAGGCCACCTCGGCCTCGTCCAGACCTCCGGCAAACTCCATCACGGTCTTATCGCTACGGGCAATGATACCCCTGGACCCGACCATTTTCATTAATGATAAAATAAGGCGGGGGACAGGTCGTCCGTCGGGCATACGAGGAATGCCCGTGTCTCCCAGCGGAACTTTTTTCATTCCGGGCACCTCAATAGAATTGATCGCATCTTCCGTTGTGGGAGCGACAAGATCTTCCAGCTCCTCGATAGGAATCTCCATGGTTGTGTTTTTGCCCTGCTTCAGGGATTCCACGCGAAGGAAAGATTTTGTAACAGTGATTCTTTCAAATTGGTTTTTAAAGTTGCGTATTTTCAGAAACGCGGAGACCACAGGTACCGCGAAAAAAAGAAAGAAAATTCCCAGAAAAATATAGTGAAATGAGTTGGAAATGCCGCGGGCTAACATAGACGGCAGGAAAAACCAGGCAACGATTCCCGCAAAGATTAGGGGCATGATCACCGGTATATAATGTAAGACGTTTTTCTGCGATTCTGGAATATGGATAATTAACCCCTCTGACGTTCGTTCCACCCGCGGGCGCTTGTTGGAAGGTTCCGGCGGCAGTGCGATTGCCGTTTTGCCCATTCGCTTCACATGATCCTTGTATGATTCGTTCAGATGATCAGGGTCACGGGTAATTTTCTCGCCGGTGGAAGAATCCACGAGCGGTTTGTAAAGAAATCGGGAAAGTTCTTCGGCCAATTGCCTTGCCTCAGGGAAACTTGCCGGCTGTAAAATGGGAATGGGTTTGGCGATGCTCCTGCCGGAGAGTTTAATCGGCCAGGTCGCGGGGGAATCGCTGTCACCGCTGGAAAAGTTCATTTCCACCTGATCTACTGCATCCAGTAAATACTCTTTTCGCTTCATGGGCACAAGCAAACCATACCATTGGAGGAGGCGTCCTCTGCCGCGATCAAGAATAATGCCGTTGCGTCCAAACACTAAAGTAGCACCTACTGCTGCAAACACAGCGCCGAACAGAATGACGAAAATGGATGTCAGTCCGCCAGGAGCGCCCTCGATGGGAATAATCCCAAGAGGAATCTGCATGATAAATAATCCAGCCAGAAGAAAAGGCAATCCGAAGATGGAAAGACAGCCGCCGCCACTGCGAATTTCCAGAGTTGCCCGATCTTTATAGACAAAAGGTCTTTTCTTCGCACTCATTAAGGATTGTTTTAAAATGTTCATATCGAAAATACTTCATCCATAATATTTACTATACTATCAACGTCAGGGCATCATCATGAATCCCGGCTCAACGGGAAAGATAGTTTACGATTACTCCGGCAACAAAATATATAAAAGGTGTCATTCCCGCGCAGGCGGGAATCCAGTAATAACAAGAAGTTGAATTAAGGTAGTAATAAAATTGCCCGTCATTATTTAAACATTTAAATGCCGAAGTAATAATAACAAGAAACAATAATTTTTATTGCTATGGTTTTCATATCTTCAGTGTCGATTATTGAAATTTAAATTACTTCTTCTTTGACGGCTTTCCCGGAATTACGCAAATTTTATCGTATAATTTTTCTATCGGAGAGTTGGGAGCAATTTTTATTCTTTCTTCATTTTTATATGTATATTTGTTTATAATTTTCCACCGATCATCATAATCTATTCGCTCTTTAATCCTAAACAATTTCTTCTCACAATCAATTCCCCACAACGTGACGAAGTGGTCAAAGTTTTTATATCTTTCCGATAGTTCCGGATCATGTTTTTTTGATACCTCAATCGTCTGTTTTCTATACTCATCTGTTACCATGGTATACGTCCAGACAGCTACATACGGAGCTGATTTAGTGATATTCGTTTTATTGTAATACATGCTATCCGAAAAAGATTCCCACACTTTACTATCCGGTTCAGAAAAACAGATGGATGATATAAATGATACCGTGAAGAAAACGATAATAAAGAGCGATAATAAATTTTTTTTCATCTTGGACCTCATATTATTCAATTGCAGTGACAAAACTAATAAAAAATGAATCTGTTTTTTAAAATACCAAAATCATGATGTTTTACAAGGCCAAATATTTAAATAAGTATTATCTTTCGGGAGTTGTTTCGAATATGGAAAAATTGAACATGGTCAAAAGTGCCAAGGTTGATGATTTGTGTGTATTTTTTTAACAAAATAATATATGGTCACCCATGTTGAAATGATGTTTTATAGGGTTTTTTAAGGAAGATTTGTTGTGTTTTGTGAAAAAGATTTAACTTGTTTTAAATGAGTAAAAAACAACTAATTAAAGGTTGATCTCTTTTCGCAAATTTTTCACAATGAATACTGATACAATCAGCAAACCCAATGCCCCTGTAGCTCAGTAGGATAGAGCAACGGATTCCTAATCCGTGTGCCGCGCGTTCGACTCGCGCCAGGGGCACCATTTAAATCAATAACTTACAAATTTACTATAGATTCTTAATTTCTCCTTAGCTCCCCTATCGCTCCTCTTTGGTTGAACTGGAACAGCAGAAAGGGGCTCTTCCGTTTGTCGACAGACCTTCCTGTCATTTATCAATTCTTCGTTATGATAGGTATATTAACAATTCTATCAGAATTTAAGGTAAAATACTTATCGTTAATTATTCGTTCTTTGAATTCATATTGTACCCTTACAATGAAACTATATTCCGATTCCGTAATTATGATATCATCTGCGGTTATTTCTGTAACGCCTTTAAGAGTCAAACGCTCCAGTAAATGTGCTTGTATTGTTTGTGGTGTTACTCTCAAAGAATCTTGTTTTTTTAATATGTCGTCTCCGAGTTTATTCATTTCGGAGTGAATCTTCATATCCTTGATATATATCGGTATAATTTTTATTGACGGTATTGCGACGACAATGATCAATGCTATCGTTATTAACCAGCCAACCAATGACATCCCGTTTTGCTTTTTCAGAATGTTCATGTTTTTCTCCTTGTAAAGACTTTTTTCTTCCTAAATTCTTTTGATATGCAGGTTCTGCCTTATTTATCATAGATTCGCTTATAGAAGCAAAAGCAAATTTGTTCATAATGCGATGAAGCGTTTCCGGCAGACTTAGCAAATACTTACATTTCTTATCGTCAGATTTTTATTGTGAAATATTTGTAAACATAAAATCACTTCTTTTTCATTTTTCTTTTCATTTCCCTTATGATAAAATATTTTTTATATGAATGAGACATTTTTTAATAAACAGATTCGTTTTCGTTCATTCAATATCCACAATTCGATAAATGTGATATTTTAAGATAAAGAAATAATTGGTTTCTGTCAGTATGGGTACATTCAACTTTCTGTAATGAATAGAATGGGAAACAAGCCAATTTAGGGGAAAATGCATGAGCCTTTTGGGTGGAAAAGATAAACATAAATTAGCTGCTCCTCCTAAAGATGTTTTAGACCTTACCCTGTTAACCTTCAAACGAGGGGAAAAGGCAATAGAGGTATCAATTCACCGGAGGAAAAAAAGTTTAATAAGAATCATTAGGAAAATTCTTAATCTGTGAACAGAGAAAAAGTCATGATAGGAATTTTTACAGATATACGGCAGGTCAGAAAGGAGAGATGTCCAGGAAGCTTGCATGACTGATTTTGACAAAACGTTTTATTAACGTGAATTTGACACCAGGTAAATTGTATCTTGTAAATAATGGGAAATATGATAATCTTTAACCTTGTTAAGTTGATTTGTGCCGTAAGTTATTAAATCTATAAACAATTTTCAATATTATATCCAGTAAAGAGGATTTATGAAAAATAAAATTCAGCGGATGATCATACTTTTGGCGATTATTATCATTGCATGTCCTTCCATCGGGTTTTCGGAATCCAAAGAAATGATGAGTGAATATTGTGACGTATATAAAGGGGATGTGAAAAATAAGAAAAATCTCGATGAATTTAAGAAATCCGTGAGTGTGAAAGCGAAAGAAAGTGTCCTAAAAAAGTTGGTGAAGGGATCTCAATTATCGAATACGACTCCGAACTGTATTAAGCATGCGATAAATAATTATTATGAAAAAATAGAGGTTCTTCGTCGAACAGACAGGGCGGAAGAAAACGGCAGAAGAATTTGTGAGAAGGTAAGAATAACTTTAAATCCGGATGTCATCATAAAATATCTTAATCAGGAGACTTGTTTAAAAGGCTGGGGATCAGGCGCAGAGTATGCCGACTGGTGTCAGGATATTGACAAGGTTATGCCGGAGAAGACAGGAAAACTCGAGGTGGGTTTGATCGTTGAAGTCAAAATTCCCAATATTGATGCGCATCAAAAAGAAATCATGGAGAAGGAGGAAGAAAAACAGTTTCTGGCCATGACGGGTAATAGCCCGGATAAATACGAGGTGCTGGACAAGAAGTCTTTTGTGAAGGTTGCAGAAAAGCATAAAATATCATTATATGGAATATCAGATAAAGATATTTTTCAATTAGGGAAACTTCTCCGTCTGGACGTTATCGTTCACAGATTGATCTATAAAGATAGTAAAGTGACCAAAGTCCGGAAGATCAGTACGGGGAAAGTTTTATTGTCGAATGCTTATCAAACAGAACCCATGAGTGAAATCTCCGAACCCGAGGCGTCTGAATGGGTTAAATATGGCAAGGATAAAAGAGGTACGCTTCATTATTATAAGAAGGGCAAAATTGATAAAGATAGCGATATAGTAAAGGTTTTGAATAAATGGGTTTTTTCGAAAAAAGAAATATCTGAAGCCATTCAGTATAGAAGAGAGAACAGATTATCAACCAGGGGATATGACAAGCTATCGTATATGGTTTATTTATCTGAAATAGGCTGTTCAAACCAGAGCGAACGGACATTATATTTATTCTTATATGATCAAGATGGGAAAGCATTGTTTTCTCATACGTACAAAAATCCCGAATGGCTGATGATACAACCAGAATCAAACGGGGAAACCATTCTGAAGGCGGTGTGCAAATAAACACTGACAGAGATATGGTCCTATAAATTAAAGGGGCTCCGAGTTAGACAAAATTTAAAAGAGCGACTTTTGACAAAGATCGAATTTCATTAAGCGGGATAACAGTCATTTCATGTTAAGCTTAAAGCGTTCTGTGAGATTGAAGATTTTATAAAAAATGATTGGAAACAGAAGGTTTCTCTTGGTATGTTGCTTTTGAACTGCTGATCCCCGCGTGTTTTTATGAAATCACCTGAAAAAATCCTGCTGATAATAAGAAGATCCCTGGGCGATGTTCTGGCGCTTTCTCCGGTAATACATATTCTAAAGTGCCGATTCCCGAATGTATCGATTGATCTTTTGGTCAACGAAGATACAGTCGCGGCCGCGAAACTTCTGAACGGAATAAACAATATCATCCCCTTGGACAATAATTTGCTGGCCAAGTCTGGTTTTTCAAGCTTTGCGATGCAAATAAAGTTGATTCGAAGAATATTTCGTAAATATGATTTAGCGGTTTCCTTTACCACAAACGAACGAAGCAACATATACGCGTACCTGGCCGCTAGAACATCCATCGGAACCAGGGAACCAACCATTTCAAAAAACTGGTGGCACAGGATGTTAATGGATGATGGTTATCAGTTTAATCCGCAACGTCATATTGTTGAAAACAATGTCGAAGCTTTACGCAGGTTGGGAATATCCATCGATAGAATTGTCCTGTCTGCCCGCTATTCGGAAGGCGCGAAACAAAAGGTGAAGAGTATATTAAAGGATATGGCCATCGACCGGTTTATCATTTTTCATCCGACCGGCAAGTTTTTGTGCCGATTGTATCCGGAAAAACCAAGAAATATTCTTTTGCAATTACTGGATTCGATCGACATCCCAATCATCGTTACCGGCGGGAAAGGAGAAATCGACCGTCAGGTTACCGCCGAAATGCCGGCCTTGAAAAATGTGCATTCGCTGATTGGTAAAATAACGCTGGAGGAATGCGCCGCTCTAACCGACATGTCCATGGCTTTTGTGGGCGTTGATACATTTAACTGTCATTTGGCGGCTGCTTTCAACAAACCGATTTTTGTCATTTTCGGTCCTAATATCCCGGAAATCTGGTCGCCATGGTCGAACGCACTGCAAAGAGCCGGAAGCCAGTCAGCGCCTGTCCAGACTTATGGAGACATCACCCTCTTTCAATCGTCTCTGGAATGCGTTCCCTGCGGCCACTCTGCCAGATGTGGAGAACGGGACCGCCTTTCTCCGTGCATGGCCGATATAGATCCGCATGTCGTATTTAATGAGGTCAAACGTTGGCTTGCTGAATATCATTCCAAAAGTTAAGAAAATGAAAAAGCAACAATTCTACCAACATAAAGATTTTTTTACGCGTATTGTCTGCGATCAAAATTTAATGTCCGCCGAAATGCAGGATCTTTTAAGCCATCCTGATAATTATATTCGTCGGAGCAACGCAAAAATAATCCAGGATAATTTTAAAAACAAAATCGTCTACGTGGAAATCGATAAAATCCCGGCGATAATCAAAATTCATAACTACAAATCAACATGGCATAAAATAAAACGTTTTTTCAGAAGAACACGGGCCAGCCGGTCATGGCATTACTCTTTTTTGTTTAACCGGAACGGGATACCGACGCCACGGCCAATAGCTTATAAAGAAACAAGAATAGGGCCTCTTCGCGGCGATTCTTATTTTATATATGAATGGGTTGAGGGCATCAACGGGGAAGAGTATTTTATGAATAACAAAAGCAATGCGGAAAAAATTCAAAAAGCTATCAATTCGATCGTGGAAATGACCAGGAAAATAAATAATCTCGGCTTGATCCATGGAGATATTCGTTTGAAAAACACGGTATTTCGAGGCGACGAAATGTTTTTGACTGATTTTGATGATACAAAAAAAAGGAAATGGTATAAAACAAAATTTATGAACAATCGAGATTTCAGAGGCTTGATTAAAGATATTTATTACCATGTTCCGCCTGAGATCCAGCCACTATTTTTGTCCCGGCTGGAGATAATATCCGAGGATGTCAAGCATCTCGTAAAATCTTACGTCCATAAACCATAGTAAAAATGGGGATTGCCATTTCATACGAAGAATCAAAATGAGAGTCAGCGAGTTAATACGGAGCATTTGGTAAATCTGTCATTTAAACTCTATTTATTTCATTCTTGACAAAAAAATAAATATTTTTATAATCAACAAAAAACCGCACGTCTCACCAATGTGTAATATGTATATTTTACACTAGCGGTTGCTTGAGTTTCTCGCAAGCACGTTTCAAAAAAGCAGTCTTGAAAATAAAAGCAGCAGAATCATAAATGCCTGGGGCAGATTGTTTGTTCCCCTATTGTGAGACTCAAATTTCAAAAACGAAGTACATTGAAATTTGTAAGTCGAACAATCCCGCATAGCGGAGGGTTTTATACCCGTGATCGATATTGTTAAGGAGGATTCTTATGCGTCAACGGATTTTGAGAGCTGTTACCTATCTGGTGATTTTCTTTTTTACCTGGACAATGGGCGGAATGTTCAACATTGCCTTCGCCGCCTATAGTGAGATACAAAAGCCCGCATCCAGTAAAAAACAGGAGCAAAGACCAGAGGAAAAATTTCAGTCTGAAGTTGAAGACATAAAAAGCATCATTCGCTCCGGTAAAGCATCATTTGAAACCAGAAAGGGCAAATTAAAAGAAAAACGCGACGCGATTGAATCTTTAGATAAAGAAATTCAAAGCGAGTTTGCCGATACCGAAAACAAACTCAAAAATGCCGGGCTGCCGCAGGAGATACTGCAAAGACATTATAACTTTGTCAAACACTATGAAGACAATCTGAAAGAGCTAAGAGCCAACCTCGATGCTGCCGATAAAGCAAAGACAGATTCGGAATTTAAAAGCAATGCCGAAAAAATCCGTAAGCATCTGGAAAAGACAGCGCCGCCGAGGAAACACAAACCATTAGACCCCAACAAACTACCTCATCGCCTTTCAGATATCGAACGCAAAGAACCTCGAACAACACCCGAAGAATTTCAGAAAGACTTAAAGCATCACGCCAAACTTCCCCGCCCCCTGTGGGAGGGGATTGAGGGGAGGGGTGCAAACCTTCTTGAATCATCGTCACTGCGAGCGACCGTAGGTAGCGCGGCAATCCCCACCGCTGTCATTCCCGTCCCGCATACGCGGGATTTCACTCCGGCGCTGAGCCCGGCGAATGCCGGGGGAATCCAGAAAACTAAAAATAATCAACCCCTTCTTCTGGCCTCCAACGGCCCCTTAACCGGCCTTGTCGGGTCACTTCCTAAATATGAAGACACACAAAATCTCCCCCAACCCCTCTTCAAAAAAGAGTGGCGTCGTACCTTTAATTCTCCCCCTTTTCTAAAGGGGGATACAGGGGGATTTTCCTCTAATACCGAAATTTTTTCCTCTGTCGTAAAGAGCACAGGGGGATTTTCCACAAACGCAAATGAACCCATAACGTTAGCTCTTGCCCACGACGCGCCCACTGCTGCCGATCTTGCCGAAACCATTGACGCGCAGCTTACACCGGCCATCAGAGCCAAAGCCGCCGAATTAAACCACAGCCCCGTCAAAATCTATAACTGGGTGAGAAACAATGTCGAATACGTGCCCACTTACGGCTCCATTCAGGGCGCGGACATGTGCCTGCAAACCTTGCAGGGCAATGATTTTGACATTGCTTCTTTGCTTATCGCATTGTTGAGAGCTTCCGGCATCCATGCCCGATACGTCTATGGCACCATCGAACTGCCGATTGACAAGATCATGAACTGGGTTGGTGGGTTTACCAATGCCAATGCCGCCCTTAGTTTTATAGCCTCAGGCGGCACACCTGTTGCTGGCCTTATCTCAGGCGGTAAGATATCAGCAGTTCGCATGGAACATGTCTGGGTGGAAGCCTTTGTTAAATATTATCCCTTGAGAGGCGCTAAACATGTAACCGATCAGGGCGATTCCTGGATTCCTCTGGATGCGAGCTATAAGCAATACAACTACACGCAGGGGATAGATATTAAATCAGCCGTTCCTTTTGATGCGCAGACATTTGTCAATCAGATTCAATCCACGGCAACCATAGATGAAGCAAATAGTTCAGTAACCAATATCAATTCCACCTACATTCAGCAGCAGATGCAGAGTTATCAGAATCAGGTTAAGGCCTACATAGAACAGAATTATCCCGATGCCACAGTAGGAGATGTTTTAGGCAAAAAGGAAATAATTAAACAGAACTTTTCGTTTCTGGCGGGAACATTGCCTTATCAAAAATCTATTATCGGAGTCAGATACTCCGAGATACCGGATAGTTTAAGGCATAAGATAACTTTCGAATTAACAAATCCATCATCCTATGAATCGGATTTTACTTATACCATAAGCCTTCCCGCGCTTAGCAATAAAAGAATCACATTAAGCTATTCACCTGCAACACAAAATGATAAAAACGTAATGCTATCTGCCGGTGATGCCAATAGCGTGTATGCCTATCTTGTCAACCTCCGGCCGGAACTGAAAATAGATGGTGCAACGAAGGCAACAGGTACAAGTATCGGCATGGGAAGCATGGAAAGTTTTACTATGACTTTCATAATGCCCGGCAATATCCGCGATGCGGTTGCCAATGATGTCATTGCCGGAGAATATTATGCCATAGCTGTTAATCACGGGGTAATAAACGAAGCATTAATTCAAAACAGGGCTGACCGATTAAATGCAACCAACGAATTATTTAAGACTGGCCAACTCAATAAAATCCTTCTGGATGATGTCATTGGAGAATCTTTGAATGTTTTGGCAGCAAGTTACTTTTTTGAATTGGATACATTATACGCAATGAACGCAAAAATAGAAAAAATTGCATCAGCCAGATTTCCATCGGAAGCGATAATGTCTCAGGGACTGAATATTTCTTATCTATACTCGACGCCCTATATAGCATCGCTGGGAAGTATGAGGATTGATGTTGATCGTGACATAAGAACCGTAGTCTCGATGGAAGGGAATGCCGACAAACCAAGAGAATACATGGCTTCTACGGGTACTCTGGGTTCGGCATTGGAGCATGGCATATTTGAACAGGCATTCCCCAATAGCGAGGCTATCTCTGCTGTAAAAGCTTTAAGCATTGCCAACAACAACGGAATCCCGATATACCAGATTAATAAAGACAATGTATCGCAGATTCTCCCTCAGTTGCAGGTATCCAATGAAGTAAAGACAGACATATCCAACAGCATAAATGCCGGCAAGGAAGTAACCATATCTAAAACCAATATCTCTCTCTACAATTGGTCCGGCGTTGGTTATATTGTAAAAAATCCAAATACCGGCGCTGCCGCTTATATGATTTCAGGCGGACTTGCCGGCGGGTCACTTGTTGGTAATATTTTGAATAAAATTGATTCACTGTTTGCGTCAATAGCGGAAGCATCTGAAGGTGTGAAAAATGAGCTAAATGAATTAATCTCCAATTCACATATATATTTATTGAAGTTGATAGAATGGTTGGATTGGGCCAAAATACCTGGCACAATTTTCGCCGTTGGATATGTATTTTTTAAAAGCATAGCAGGCACTATCGCGATCGGGAGTTTCTTTGTGCCGCTTGTTATAATCATGGTGCTACTGATAGTATTATCTTTAATATATTTTGCATTTGTTTACTATCCAAATACTTCGATGCAGAACAGAAGAAAATATTATTGCAAGGAGGCTGATTTGCTGTATGCCTAATGTGTATCTAGCTAATTATTTAATAGTTGTAACAATATGCTTCAATTATTTGTGTCTTATAATATTTTATCTTCAAGTCATGTCAGATATAAGAATATTAAATAATGCAAATAAAATAGACGATTTAGATAAATGGGCCCTTAAGTATGTCAAGAAATATAAATTCAATAAAGATATTATATTGGAAAATCTTACTAAACAAATTGAGTCTGACAAGAAAAATATTAAAATTATAAAATTTTGTTTTTTGCTAGTAATAATATTTGTCATCGTTCATTTCACCTCAAGAGATCCCTATACTGTTCATGTTTTTTGGAAAACGATTCATATCGTACATGATCAACTAATAATTTTGAATGGTATAATGATTTTATGCCTACTGTTTGTCTTATCCACTATCTTGTTATTTAGATTAATACATAAAAGAAATATCGTTGCGCATGAACAATTTTCAAGAATATTTAAAGAAGAAAATAACTCACAAAATAACGTTACCGCGTAATAACTATTTTAGGCTGATAATGCTATTTAATATTTACTGCACTTTATAAATTAGAACACATATACGAATTATTAAAAAGACAATTTCATGGAGAATTTTAATTATGTCTATTGTTGGCCTTGCTTGGTTTCTAATGTTTATAGCAATATGTTTAATGTATTTGACGCTTATCGTTTATTGTTCTTTATATATGTCAGATATTAGAATATTAAGAAATGCAAAAAAAATATCTGAATTGAATAAGTGGGCTCTTAAATATGTTAAAAAATATAATTATAATAAAGATATTATACTGGTAAATATTTTTAAGAAAGTTGAATCCGGGAAAAAGACAAATAAAATCATTAAATGGTTTTTGATTCTGCAGGCAATATTTTTTACTATTTACTATACAACAAAAACACCCAACATTATTAATATTGGCAGTAAAACTATTCTTATTGGAAGAGATGCCATTTTAATTTTGAACGGTATGATTATTTTGTGCTTATTGACAGTCCTATATATGTTTTTGATGTTCAGGTTGATGCATAAAAGAAACAACGTAGCTCATGAACAATTTTCAAGATTATTTAAAGAAGAAAATTCATCGAGTAATACTCAAAAATAGCAGTGCAGGAGGGCACTCATGAGAAAGCGTATCGTATTTATTGCATTACTGCTTCAAATGTTACTGACTTCAATTGTTTTTGCTGAATCTACGCAGATAACCAACGGCCTGAATTATCTTGCCTCTACTCAAAATGCCGACGGTTCATGGACTTCTGGAGATGAATCAGCCATTGCCACAGCCGAAGTAATCGAAACGCTGAAACTCCTTAAACAAACCGGTACCGCAAATTACGCAAACGCTTTGTCCTGGCTGCAAAACCAGTCATTGGAATCGACAAACCATATTGCCGCAAGAATATACAGCCTTGCCGCAGGTGGCACGGACAGCACTGCCCTTGTTTCATACATGGATGAGCTTGCGCTTGCCTGGGGCGGCTACAATGATTTTACAGTTGATAATCTGGACACGGCTTCTGCTTTACAGGCGCTCAAAGCTATCAATTACGCCAATCAAACAACCATTCAATCCGCAATCAATTATCTTCTGAACCATCAAAACACAGACGGCGGATGGGGCTTCGACAATGGCGACGTCAGCAACATCTACATGACCGCGGTTGTTTCCAGAACGCTGCAACTATTTGCCCAGACGTCGGCAATAGCAACAGCCGTCAATAAAGCAACATCTTTTATTGTGGCACATCAAAATGCCGACGGCGGATTCGGCTCTTCGATTTCCGAAACCTCGCTGGCGTATATCGCACTGGTTGCCGTTACAACAGACAACACCGTTCTGGGCAAAGCCGCTCAATTTATAACCAACATGCAGGCAACAGACGGTTCGTGGGATGAAGATCACTACGTGACGGCTTTGGCGTTGCAGGCGCTTTATTATTCAGCAAACAAACCTCTGCCTCCTGAGCCGGCCCTTGCAACGGTAACCGGTACGGTAATTGACGCGTCAACCAATCAGGTTCTCCAGGGCGCGTCAGCGGTTCTGCAGAGTAACACGGCGATTAACGCTGTGAGCAACTCATATGGTATCTTTCAATTAAATAATATTCCCAGCGGCAGTCAGACTATCAATGTCAGCCTTGCCGGTTACGAAGCAAAGACGGTTACGGTAAATGCAATGGAGGGTTCTATTATTAATCTTGGGAATATTCTTCTTTCTGTCAATGCGTCAAAGGGCATAGTCAAAGGCACGATCACAGATGCCACAACCGGCCAGCCTTTATCTGGGGTAAGCATTGTTGTTTCCGGGTCGTACAGCGCGTCAACGTCGACAGGGATTGATGGTAGCTTTATCTTTACAGGCGTCACTCCCGGTAACATTACTATTGAAGCTTCTTTTGCCGGATATGTTAATACCACGGGCATGGGTAGTGTCTCCTCAGGAAGTGTTTTGTTGTTCAGTCCGCGATTGAGTACGGAAGCGCAAAGCGGCACGGCCGGAACACTGGCAGGCAAAGTAGTAGCAGGTTCAACGGCCAATCCCGTCAAGGGAGCAGTTATCACGGTTGATGGTTCAACGTCGGTAAATTCGGATGCTCAGGGCCTGTTCAATGTAAATGATATAGTAGCCGGTTCTCACCAGATAACCATTAACGCGACCGGCTATATTCCCTTGAGTTATTCAGTGATTATTACCGGTGGCGGAACCACAGATATGGGTATAATTACGCTGACGTCCTCAGCGGGAAATACGTCAACTATCACCGGCGTTGTCACCAACGCCGCTACAAATCAGCCCATCGCTCTTGCCGAGGTTTCAGTAGTGGGAACTTCTCTTACAACCAAAACCGCGACGGATGGTTCTTATTCAATTTCCGGCATTTTGAAACTGGAATTCAGCTTGCATGTCTCAGCAACCGGGTACAATAGTACAACGATTCCCATGACGACTTCGGAATATAGTACGTATAATGTAGATGTGGCGCTCGATCCGGCGTACGTCAGCGATGTAAAAATTAATTCACTGGCAACGGATAATTCCTCATATGGCGCAAATACCAATGTAAATATCGCTGTCACGTTGGAGAACACAGGTGGCACCGCATATAATATCTCACTGCAAGGCAGTATTATTGATAAAGCTAATAATGTTGTCGGTTTTGCGAATTTGCAGGATACCAGCGCGTTGACTCTGGCTGCAAATAGTGTCGCTGCCTATACGCTGCAATGGAATACGGCTAAATATGCGCCGGATAATTATAATCTTGTGCTAAAAGTTTCTGATATTGATACTGGATTTTTATTAAATCAAGGGTCCACGGCGTTTACCATCAGACCGGATATTTTAATCGGTGACGTTGCTCCTCTGGTCAACCCGCAGTTTACGAATGTCAAAAAGAATGAAACAGTTCTGATCAGAGGCAATATTGTCAACTGGTCGAATATTGATGCCGGTTTATTGGCTGATTGCTCCGTAAAAGATACAAAAGGCGCTGTTATTTTCAATGCGAGCGCTAATCTGGATGTTCCGGTATCCGAGTTCTCATACACATTCGATATAGGCAGTTTCGAATATACATTTACGAAAAGCGGAGAATATACTGTGGAAATGAGTATATTCGTCAATGGTGCAGCCGTTGCCAATGGGACAGGCAGTATTTCCGTTGCGCCTTCCATAAGAATTGAACCGACAATGAAATTGACACCGGATATTGTTACGCCGGATGGTGATAAAACGATTCGAACAGATATTGAACTCAAGGGTGTGGAGGATGTGCCATGATACAATTACTATTTAAACTCAAATTGCAACGCCTTGTTATAATGCTGTTATGTTTTATCCTCGTTATGTCCGGCATGATCCTGACGGCGAAAGCCGAAACGGTATCCGGCAATGACATCACATACACAATGAATGCCGACTTTGACAAAGGTATGATTGTAAATCTTAATCATGAAGTTCAAGCTGATCAACTCCAACTAAATACAATTACCAAACCTTTTCCGTATATTAATATAGCGGCGTCCTCACGCGGAACCATCGTCAGGGTCGACGTCAACACGGGACAGGTGTTGGGTGAATATTACACCGCCCCGAGTGGCAGGTCCAGGAATCCCTCGCGAACAACGGTAGATCTTTATGGAAATGTCTGGGTCTCCAACAGAAATGAAAGTTCGGGCGGAAAAGGATCGGTGACCCGTGTAGGATTGATCATCGGCGGCACGAGAGTAAATCAGGATGGCACGCCTAATTCAACGGGGCAGTATCTTGCGCCTCCTTTCCAATACACTACGTGTATAGATAAAAATAATGACGGTCTTATCAAAACATCGAGAGGCCTTGGCAATATCCTTGCATGGTCCAACGCGGGTGGGGCAGATACGAACGGGGGTGTTTTCACCGCTGACGACGAATGTATCATCAATTATACAAGAACAATTGCCACGAACGCGCGAACCATTGCCATCGATTCCAATAATGATGTGTGGGTCGGCGGCGCCAATATGGCCCATTCCAAGCTTGACGGCAAAACGGGACAACCTGTTCCCGGCACGTCATTCAATCTTAACTGTGGCGGGTACGGCGGTTTGATCGACAAAAACGGGGTGCTGTGGTCGGCGCGCTATGGAAATGGACTGCTCCGGTTTGACACAAAAACAATGACGGGAAGGTGTCTCGGAAACGGCATGGGAGATTATGGTTTGGGTATTGATCCCGTCACAGGAAACATTTGGCATTCCTCATATGGAAGTGGAAAAGTGGGGAAAATATCGCCCGATGGCGCTTTGCTGGGTCGATACAATCAGGGCTATTCGTATACTAAAGGCGTTACCGTTGATGCTGCCGGCAATGTCTGGGTGGCGCATTCGGGTTCCTCCACTGTCGGTCATTTAAAAACGGATGGAACCTATGTAGGAAAAGTTTCCGTGGGTTACGGTCCGACAGGCGTTGCCGTTGATGCCAACGGCAAGGTTTGGGCCACAAATTATAATTCCAGCACCGCATCGCGTATAGATCCGAATGGCGGGCCTATCGGCGGCGGAGGAAGAAATGTAGGGGCCGTTGATCTTACCGTCAGTCTCGGAAGCGGAGCCGGGCCATACAATTACAGTGATATGACGGGATACGTTTCTTTGGGCGTCACATCGCCGCAAGGCTATTGGAAAGTTACGCAGGATAGTGGCAAGGCAGGAAATAATTGGGGAAAAATAAATTGGAACAGCGAGTTTTCAGGCACTCAGCCGGATGGCACGGAAATTATTGTTGAAGCGCGTGCCGCGGATATTGAAACGAATTTAAATAATAAACAATATCTGCTAATCGCTAATGGAGCGCCATTCCTGCTGATCGGCAGGTACATTGATGTGCGTGTTACGCTGAAGTCTAATTCATCAGGCGAAAGCCCTGTTTTTACGGATATGAAGATCATCTCTTTATTGAGCAATGTGCAGGTGATCGATACAATTAATACACAGAACAATACTTTGATTGTCAATTCCATAACGCCTGCGCCTGACAGCATCACGACGCAGGGCGATAATACTTATATTGCTTGGCATTATGATGATTTTTCGCCTAATCGATTGGAAAATCTTATGTTCAACGTGACCTTGAAAGATCCCGTATCCGGAGAGAAACGGATTGTCAATCATAAATTGGAAGTTCTGTATGCCGATGTCAATGGCAACCCTGTCAAAATGGAATTGGGACCTTTATATGTCAATGTGATGGCGTCCGCCTTTGACAGTTCAATAGCCACGGATAAAATAAACTATCAGGCCAATGAAAATGTTCTCATCAATGCATCAATCGCCATCAAGAGCGATTATGCACGGACGATTGACGCGAAGATTCTCATTGAAGACAACCAGGGTAACCTTGTCACACAGGCGGCAAATATGGCAGGGTTGAGTTTTGCCGCGGGCGAGACAAAGACGTTTAATAATATAATCCTTGACACTGGTTCAACTTATGCGGGCGGCTACCGGGCTCACCTTATTCTTTATGATAATTCTGTAAAGGTGGGAGAGGCTTTATCGAATTTTACCATTCAACAACCGGCAGGCTCTGCTTCTGTATCTGCCAGTATTTCGACTGACAAGATGTCCTATAATGCGAATGAAACTGTTACAATTAACAGTGCTGTTCAAAATACCGCAGCAAATGTGATACTGAATAACCTGACAGCGAGAGTAACTCTTTCCAACTCAGGGGGGACCGTCCTTTATGCTGAAGATCAGTCTATTTCTACCATGGCTTCAGGCCAATTAGCGCAGCTCAAGAATTACTGGAGTACCGGCACTAATTCGCCGGGCAGTTACAGCGTGAAACTGGAAGTGCTTGACGGGGTCAATTTATTGTGCACTGCCACGGCAAGTTTTACCATTGCAGGTACCGGGGGGACAAATGTGCCCGTTACAAGTTTGAAGGGGACATTATCGGTGTCGCCAAATTCAGTCTACGTCGGCAGCGATGTATCTGTCGGCTATACCGTAACCAATAACGGCAACGAAGATATTTCTCTGCTGAAGATTAAAATCCTGATTGTTGATCCGGTGACACAAACGGTGAAAACGGAAATAACAGATCAACAGGCCGTTGCCAAAGGTTCGTCTGTAATCGGTGTCGGTTTAAATAATGTTTCTACCTCAACCTTTGCGCCGGGAACCTACATTGCCATACTGCAAGTGGCGACAGAAGCAATGACTGAATTTAAAACACTTGCCAAAGCCAATTTTGAAGTGCAGGCTGGACTGGAAGTTTCCAAAAAGATACCGGATATAACCAAACTCCTGATCTGGATAAATGCGAACTGTAATCAGGTTAAAAATGACGAAGGCATTGTTGTTTCTTGCTGCGCCCCAAATGATAGCACATGCACCCGAATTGATCTTTTGGAGAGGATGTTGAAAAATGCATCCATTAAGTATCTGATTGTTTATTCAAAAGATGATTTCCAGCGTCATATGCGTAATTCCTATTTTACTGATTATTTGATTCTGGGCAGTCATCAACCCTTGGAGGATCATCATGCTTATGAACTTAGAGAATTGATTCATTCCGGCAAAGGCTTGATATCTTCACTCTTTGTGGATGAAGGTTCTCCCAATACTCCGCTGGCGGGACTTAAAGTTAGTGGCTATTTGCCGTCGGTGTCCAGAAATATAAATCTCAGCGATAGCGCCATTGCTGCAAGCACTTCATTTGCCTCTGAAGGTAAAGCGGCAAAAACGGAAGCACTGGCCGGAGCAACGGTTGCAGGTTGGATCAGTGATGTGAATCTTCCGGCTGTTGTGCTCAATGATTATGGGTGGGGCAGGTCCATCTATTATGCGTTTGATATGGGTGCAACGTTGAATGAGCAGAATTACGAAAAATTGGCGAGTTTGATTGTAAATTCTATTGTTTATGTTCATAAACCGTTAATGGAGAAGTCGTTTCTGCCCAATCAATTTGTGCCGGTGGAAGTTCATATCAAAAGTCTGGGTGGAATTTTCGATTTAAAGATAAAAGAAACTTATCCGGCGCAGATTAAAATTTATGATCCGATCTCTGGTTTGTGGGTGACGGATAATCCCTGGTTGCAGGATATGCATATAGAATCAAACCAGACAAAGTATTTCCGTTATTATGTCCTGACACCCGATGTGGCAGGAGAATACACGTTAAATACAGAAATAGGTTATATGAAAAATGATGTATTTCAATTATATAAAGAGGTGGATACTACAATTGCTGTTGAAAATGACAGTACGGTATATACAGAATCCGTTATATCAGCCTTGAATGCTCTTGCTGTTTCCAATAAAGAGAATGCCCATGTGTCTAATGCGATAAAATACATGGAGCAGATAAAAGACAGAGAGGGAAATAATACAAAGTCTGCTTTTGAAAATAACATTCAAGACATTCTCAAGGCAGTTGAGGCTATAATGAAGGTGACGAGTTGCGATACGACACAGGTAAGATTGGTGATGGATATGCTGCTGCAAATTTATCAAGGAAAATATTTTTTCGGACAAGAAAATCTTTAATTTATTAAATTAGATTTAATAAAACCATAAAGGTGGAGATGTGTTTACTACGCGTTTCCACCTTTTTTTTCATATTTTTAAAAGCTCTATAGAAGCCCGCTCCAATCTTTTCTTGACAGTCATACATCGCTTCTCTAAAATCCTTTTTTAAAAGTTGTTTTTTAAAAGGCATTCTTATCAAAATCAAATCCGCAGAAGAAAATATGAGACCGGTTATTTTGTTGCGCCCTTCGGAAGGACTTTATTCTAAAGTTTTTCATCCATGGGTTCCTTTGTCATTGTTGGTAGCGGCGGCTAAACTTGATGAAGCGGGCTATCCGATCATCTTGATAGATCAGCGATCTTCTTCTGATTGGAAAGACGATCTTCGCAATGCCCTGAAGCAAAATCCGATTTGCATCGGCGTGACCTCCATGACAGGTTCCCAAATCACCTATGCGCTGGACATGTCGGCCTTTGTGAAGCAACACTCATCCACGCCGGTTGTCTGGGGGGGCGTCCATGCAACTTTGTTCCCTTTGCAAACGGTGGAACATCCTCTGATCGATGTGGTGGTAAAAGGAGAAGGCGAAGAAAGTTTCCTGCAACTGGTTTTGCGTATGGAACAAGGACAATCACTGCGCGGTCTTGAAGGTGTTGTGTATAAAGATCGCGGCGGGATTGTGAATAATCCGGACCGCCCTTTTCTGGATTTGGATACTTTGCCTCCCGTGCCATACCATCTTATTGATGTTGATAAGTACTTACATCGTTATTTCGATGAAGATAGCGTATTGGAGTTTGAGACATCGCGGGGATGCCCATTCAATTGTACTTTTTGCTATAACCCCTTATACTCCCGGCGCCACTGGCGGGCGTTGAGTGCATCTCGCGTATTGGAATTGTTGACTCCTCTTGTTGAGACTTATGGCGTTAACGCTTTTCACTTTGTCGACGACGGCTTTTTTATCGATCACGAACGAACGCGAGAGATAATGAGAGGAGTACTGAAGCGACAATGGTCAATCAAAATAGGATTTCAGGGCTCCCGCATTGACACATTTGATCAGATGAGTGATGCTGATCTGGAACTTATTATCGAGGCCGGAGGAGCTTATCTGCAGGTTGGTGTTGAATCCGGATCGCCTCGCATACTGGAAATCCTCAACAAAAAGATTCATCCTGAACAAGTGCTGGCTTTCAATCGCCGTCTGGCCCGCTATCCTCAGCTGAAAGTCTATTATAATTTTATGTGCGGATTTCCCACGGAAACCCGGGAGGAGGTTCTGCAGTCCACGGCATTGGCCTGGGCACTCCTACGCGACAATCCTCAGGCCTTGATCAGCGCTTTTCATTTTTATAAACCATATCCCGGCACCAGTCTTCGCGAAAAGATCGTTGATATGGATGATGTGACGCCGAAAACATTGGAGGGATGGGGAAACTTTAACTGGACACAGTACATTGGCCGGGATCAAGATATGGCTACGAGAGAGCTAATGGAACGAATTGAAATCGTGAGCGTATTGGCCGATCAAAAAATGAATTATCAGTCAGACTCTGTGATATTGAGAATTCTGGCTGCCATGTATCGTCCTCTGGCGCGTTTTCGCTTAAAACACAATTGGTATTCATGGATGCCTGAACACTGGTTGCGCAAGTGGATTGGGGAATGATTTTTCGAACTTAATATTTATTGACATAAAGACATCGCTTATCTACAATTCTTCCCAAAGAAGGCAGATTTTTTGTCAGATTAAAATTCTGGGGAAAATAAGCTGTAAAATTTAATTGTAAGGATAGCACCGTGTCGAAAGATATAGCGCCTGAGAAAATCCCTGTGGTCCTGTTGTATAATGTTAACCGGGAATGGACTCAAGAAGAGAAAGTCGAGGTTATCAGACAGTCGACCGAACTTGGCGATGCTCTTCAAAAAACAGGATATCCTACAACTCTTGTTGCGATTGAGAATGACGATATTGCTGTTTACCTTATGCCATTCGATCCCGACAAATACATAATTTTTAATTGGTGCGAAGGTCTTCCGGGTATAGAACACAGCGAATGGCTCGTTGCTAAAAAGCTGGAAACTCTCGGTTACACCTTTACCGGCGCTGACTCTGTTGCTCTGGCGCTGGCTCAGGACAAACAGAGGGTCAAAGTTATTTTGGACAAAGCGTCAATTCCCACCCCGGCCTGGAGGATTTGCAATTCTTCCGATGTGCAGGATTGGAAAATATTTCCGGCGATTGTCAAACCGCAAAATGAGCATTGCTCCGCAGGCATCACTCCCGAATCCGTGGTAATGAATCAGTCTGACTTAAGAAAACGAATATTATTCGTTCTGGATAAATATTCCCAGCCGGCGCTCGTGGAGGATTTTATTGACGGACGTGAGTTTCATGTCGCGGTCTGGGGCAACGAAAAAATATCCGTGCTTCCCGCGGCGGAAATGGATTTTTCCTGTTTCGGCAACATAACTGATCGGCTGTGCACATATGAAGCGAAATTTATTCCCGGTTCACAACACTATGAAGAAATTAAAACCCTGCTGCCCGCGCCTCTTACGAATGATGAAAAAAATGCAATGGAGAAGATCTGCTGCGACGCTTACAAAGTAACAGGGTGCCGGGATTACGCTCGCATGGATATCAGGCTGCGGGATAATATTTTTTATGTTCTGGATGTTAATCCCAATGCGGATATCAGCTCTGATGCCAGCATGGCCTGCGCCGCGGAAACCGACGGAATAACCTATGCCCAAATGGGCAGCTCAATTGTGCAAATGGCCGCTAAAAGACACCCGGTCTTTGGAAAAAACTCTGAACATTGAGGCTAATTTCTGGACGTTGACTTTTAACGGTCGATGATTTAAAAACATTTCAAAACAAACAGATAATCAAGGGGAGTCAGGATTTAATGAAGAAGAAAGATTTACTGAAGAAAAAAATTGAACATATTGACATAAAAAAAATCAACGCAGTGGACATCATCAACTCGATGAAAAAGATGTCCTTCTCCGCCCGCGATTTGGCTAACGCCGCCGATATTTACGACCGTATGCTCAAAGAAAAGAAATGCGCTATCATCCTGACTCTGGCCGGTTCCACTTCCGCCGCCGGTTGCATGCAGGTCTACGTTGATCTGGTTAAGAATAACATGATTGACGCAATCGTAGCCACAGGAGCTTCCATTGTTGATATGGATTTTTTTGAAGCCCTGGGATTCAATCATTATCAGGGCACTCCTTTTGTTGACGATAAGCTTTTGCGCAAACTTTATATTGACAGGATTTACGACACGTTTATCAGCGAAAAAGATTTGCAGGCTTGCGACAAAACCATCAAAAAAATTGCTGATGGACTTGAAGCGCGCCCTTATTCCTCACGTGAATTCATTGCCGAGATGGGAAAGTATCTTATGAAAAATGCCAAAAAGAAAGATTCCCTTGTTCAGGCGGCTTATGAAAATGGTGTGCCGATTTTCTGCCCTGCTTTTTCCGATAGTTCCGCCGGATTCGGGCTGGTTCTGCATCAATATCAGCGTCCCCAAAATCATGTTTCCATCGATTCGGTAAAAGATTTTCTGGAGCTGACCGAGATTAAAATTAAAGCGGGAACAACCGGCTTGTTAATGATTGGCGGCGGTGTGCCGAAAAATTTCGCTCAGGATACCGTGGTCTGCGCCGAAATTCTGGGGGAAGATGTGCCCATGCACAAATATGCAGTGCAGATTACCGTGGCTGACGTGCGTGATGGCGCCTGCTCCAGTTCCACGCTCAAAGAAGCCAATTCATGGGGCAAAGTGGATTCTTCCTGCGAGCAAATGGTCTATGCCGAAGCTACCACCGTTGTGCCTTTGCTGGCCAGTTATGCGTATCATAAAGGTAACTGGAAAAAGCGAAGAAAATGGAACTTATCTAAAATATTCCGCACAAATAAATAACGTAAACGGAATATACGAATAATATATTTTAAAATATAAAAGGGTTGTCTGATTTGCGGCCGATATAACCTTATTTTGGTGAAAATCACCGTTTATGGGGATAAAAAATATATAAATATTATGGCTTGACAGATTTCAACCTGATATTAATACATGATTTCATTGTAATTATTATTTGCTCTCATTATTTGTTTTATTAATATGTATTTAGAAGAATTGGGCATGTAAATTGCTGGAAACTTTATAATAACATCATTTCAATTTGATTAATTTCGAGAGATATTGTTGAATATTTCCTAATGATATTTTCAGAAGCTAAAAAATTGGATAATAATGGCAAACAAAAATAAGAAAACAGACACATCAAAGAATACATCCCTTCCCGCAGATGATGATATTGCTCTTCTGGCAAAAGATATTATAGCAAACGCCGGTGTCGGAATATACATAGTCCAGAGCAGTAAATTTGTTTACGTCAGTGAATTGTATCAGAAAATTACCGGCTATTCCGACAAAGATCTTTTGGGCGAGTACTCGCTTAACTATATTTTTCCCGACGACAGAGAAAAAGTCAGAAATCAAGCGATACGATGCCTCAAGAGAGAGAGCTTTGAACCTTATGAATACAGGTTTATCAGGAAAGATAATGAATTAAGGTATATTCTGGAAACGGTTACCTCCATTATGTATAAAGGCAATCTTGCCACGCTGGGCAGTTTTATGGATATTACAGAACGCAAGATCATGGAGGAAAAATACAGCAGTATTCTTGAAAACATTCAGGAAGGTTATTTTGAAGTCGATCTAGCCGGCAATTTTACTTTTTTTAACGACTCAGTGTGTCGTGTTCTCGGCTATTCCCGGGAAGAATTAACGGGGATGAATAACCGGCAATATACCGATCAGGAAAACACAAAAAAAGTTTTTCAGGCTTATAACCAGGTTTATAAATCGGGGATTCCCCTCAAGGAATTTGGCTGGCATATCACGAGAAAAGACGGTCAGAAAAGATACATCGAAGGCTCCATATCCTTGCTTAAAGATTCCGCGGAAAAAATAATAGGGTTTCGAGGGATTACGCATGATGTCACCGAGCGTAAGAGGGCGGAAGAAGCTCTGCGTCAGAGCGAGGAAAAGTACAGAAACATTTTAGAAAACATACAGGAAGCCTACTTTGAGGTCGATCTGGCCGGCAACTTTACATTTTTCAATGATTCATTATGCCGCGTGACGGGGGGCTCCAGAGAGGAGTTGACCGGTGCGAATTATAAGCAATTTTCAGATCAAGAAAACTCGAAAAATGTTTTTCAGGTTTTTAATAAAGTATACAACACAGGAGAGGCCAAGGAGGGATTCGATTGGCTGATTATAAGAAGGGACGGTACCAAGAGATATATTGAAGCATCTGTCTCATTAATAAAAGATTCAAAAGGGAATCCCCTGGGCTTCAAGGGAATCATTCGAGATATTTCCGAGCGCAAGCGGATTGAACAGGAACTCAATCACATGGCCACGCACGACGCGCTCACCGGACTGCCGAACCGTATGATGTTCAGTCAGTTATTGGACCATGCCATTCAGTCCGCTCACCGCAACAAAAAACAATTGGCTGTTTTGTTTGTCGATCTGGATCGCTTCAAAGTCATCAATGACTCTCTCGGACACGAAGCCGGAGATAAACTTCTGAAGGAAATGGCTCTGCGTTTCAAACAATCATTGCGCACGGTTGATATCGTGGGCCGTTTGGGAGGCGATGAATTTATTATTCTTGTGGAAGATTTTAATGATCTAAAACAATTGGAAATCCTTGGTCATAAAATACTGGCCACGGTGATTCAGCCGTTTAATATCATGGAGGAGGAATGTCGCGTGACGGCCAGCATCGGCATCAGCGTCTTTCCCAAGGATGGACAGGATGAACAATCGTTGATGAAAAACGCTGACATTGCCATGTATTTTGCCAAAGAAGAAGGAAAAAACAACTTCCAGTTCTATTCTGAAAGTATTCGATCCATGTCCAATGAACGTCTGACCATCGAATCCAATCTTCGTCACGCCATTGAGCGCAATGAATTTTATCTGGATTATCAGGCTAAACTGGATTTAAAAACAAGAGAAATTACGGGCGTTGAAGCTCTGCTGCGCTGGAATAATCCCTATCTGGGCATGGTAACACCCACACAATTCATTCCCATAGCCGAAGAGACGGGAATGATTATTCCCATCGGCAGATGGGTCATCAAA
Organism: uncultured Smithella sp.; assembly: GCA_964480875.1. Taxonomy (GTDB): domain Bacteria; phylum Desulfobacterota; class Syntrophia; order Syntrophales; family Smithellaceae; genus Smithella. Next base: position 35,366 of record CAYZRT010000014.1, read on the forward strand.
ACAGCCTGCGCTCAGAATGTCGCCTGGCAGAAACAGGGACTGCCTCCGGTCTGTATGTCGGTTAACTTATCTCTTCGTCAACTGATGAATGAAAACTTAGTTCAGGATATTAAAAACATATTAAATGAAACACTCATGTCGCCGACCCTTCTCGAACTGGAACTAACGGAAAGCATGATCATGAATAAACCGGAGCGTCTTGTACCCGTATTGACGAAATTAAAAGAGTTGGGTGTCCGGATGGCGATTGATGATTTCGGCACGGGTTATTCTTCTCTGGCGCGGATAAAAAACTTTCCTATCAATACCCTCAAAGTGGACCGGTCATTCATCCGCAATATTCCTCAGGATCTGGATAATAAAGCAATCACCGAAGCGGTTATTGTGATGGGAAAATCTTTGAAACTGACCGTTGTGGCTGAAGGGGTAGAAACAAAAGAACAGGAAAAATTTCTTCAGGAACAGGTCTGCGATGAGATGCAGGGCTTCTATTTCAGCAAACCGATCAGTCCCGATCGCTTTGCGATACTTTTGCGTAAAAACAATGTCGTTCCCAAAACGCCTGTCAATAAAATTTAAAATTCTATTTTTATATTTTTCTCAAAAGACAAATCAGGTCAGCACAAAGATTTCTTCCAACGTTGAAATATCAACGGATCCTCTATCGTTGACATTTGTTTTGAATTGTTTGAGTCCTCCGGAAACGTCCTGAAGATGAGAAGCGGACGTTACCAGACAGGCTTTCATGTTGGAAAGTTTTTCGATATCGGATGACAGGAAATCAAAAATTCCCGTAACCACCGCTTCCGTGATGTTTGCGGTTGCAAGATTTAAGCGTCCCTGTCCGTACAGGTCAAAAGCACAGCTGTCCAGAGCCATTTTGTCAACGGTTTGTGTTATGAGATAAGAGGCGTTGTAAATTTTATCGTAATTGATATCAGAAACTTTACCTAATCCAAACAGAAGTAACATCTCCGAACCGATTCTCGGCAGGAAAGGAATAATGATTTTTTCTGCATATTCGCCGCGAATTCTTTCCTGCTTGATCTCTCTGGAAATCATCCCGTTGAGACGCCAGTCAATGAGACCGCAAATTCCTCGTGGCGGCTTTTCGTCTGAAAAAATGCCCAGGGCCAGGCACTTATGTTTTGGGAGATCAGGACTTTCTGTCGATAGATTTAGTTGCATTTTTCTCATTTATCTTAAGGTTAAGAGCGTCCAGTATTCCGTTGATAAAAGAGCCGGAATTTTCCGAGCCGAAAGTTTTTCCCAGATCAACGGCTTCATTTAACGTAACTTTAGAGGGAATATCATCACAGTAAAGAAATTCAAATACGGCCAGACGTAAAATATTGATATCAACCCTGGACATTCGTCCCAATGACCAGTTGTCTGAACAATCGGCAATAAGTTTATCCAACTCTTCCTTGTGTTTGCACGTGCCCTGCACCAGAAAGGATGCAAACTCTTTAGCTGCTTTAGGGGCGACAAAATTACCCCAGAAAAGTTCCAAAGCTTCCTGCGCATCAACATCCACATAATTAAGACTGTAAAGAACCTGTAAGGCAATTTCCCTTGCCTTTCTCCGCCCGCGCATTTAATTATTCAACCTCAAAGAACTATTTATCAGACTGTCTTATCTTGATACTTTTGCCTGAATATCGGCAATTTTGTTTTAAATCTTCTTAAACAAATCTACCATTTCTATCGCTGTCATCGCCGCATCGGCGCCTTTGTTTCCCGATTTCGTTCCGGCGCGTTCAATCGCCTGTTCAATGGTATCCGTTGTTAAAACGCCGAAAACAACGGGGACTTCCGTCTCGAGGCCGACAATGGCAATTCCCTTGGAGACTTCGGCGCTGATATATTCAAAATGCGGTGTTGCGCCGCGGATAATGGCGCCCAGACAGATGACAGCGTCAAATCGCCCGCTCTTGGCCAGTTTTTTGGCGGTCAGTGGCAACTCAAAAGAACCGGGGACCTTGTAAATCACGATGTCTTTTTCTTCCGCACCGGCCCTCATGAGCGCGTCAATGGTTCCTTCGATCAATCTGCCGCATATAAAATCGTTGAAACGGCTGGCTACGATGCCAAACTTCATCCCTTTCGCGACAATTTTTCCTTCAATTATTTTCGGCATAGTTCATTACCATCCTTACATTTTATTTTAATCTTCTGGTGAAAAATTATATTTTCAAAAGGTGTCCCATCTTCTTTTTTTTCGTTTTCATGTAGTGCAAGTTGTTTTCGTTAGGATCTATTTCAATGGGAACTCTCTTGATCACTTCAATACCATATCCTTCCAGCCCGACAATCTTTTTCGGATTATTCGTCAGCAGCCGCATTTTACGCACACCGAGATCAGCCAAAATCTGCGCGCCGATTCCGTAATCCCTCAAATCCGGCTTAAAACCAAGCTCTATGTTGGCCTCAACCGTATCCTTCCCCTCCTCCTGCAAAGCATAGGCTTTTATTTTGTTAACCAGCCCAATTCCTCTGCCTTCCTGACGCATGTACAAAATGATACCCTTGCCTTCTTTTTGCACCATGCTCATCGCGCGATGGAGCTGATCGCCGCAGTCACAACGTAACGATCCGAAAAGATCACCGGTCAGGCATTCGGAATGAACCCGAACCAAAACTTCGTCATCATCTTTAATGTCCCCTTTCACCAGGGCGATATGCTGCCAGTCGTCAACATCATTTTCATAAACGATTATTTTAAAATTGCCGCCAAAACTGGTCGGCAAGGTCGCTTCCGCCATGCGTCTGATCAGCGATTCATTCTGCATCCGATAATCAATAAGATCGGCAATCGTGACAATTTTTAACTTGTGTTCTTTGGCAAAAATTTCCAGATCCGGCATCCTGGCCATGGTGCCGTCATCTTTCATAATCTCACAAATGACACCGGCTGGCGTCAAACCGGCCAAACGGCATAAATCCACCGAACCTTCCGTTTGACCTGTTCGCACCAAAACGCCGCCTTTTTTGGCGCGAATGGGGAATACATGTCCGGGACTGACCAGATCGTCCGGTTTGGCCTCCGGATTGACAGCCGCCTGAATCGTGGTTGCCCGGTCCGCTGCGGAAATACCGGTGGTGACGCCGTGGTGCGCCTCGATGGAAATGGTAAAAGCGGTGCCGAAACGGCACTGATTATCCTGAACCATTTGTTTTAGATTAAGTTTATCCGCCGTTTCTTCATTGAGTGTTAAACATATTAAACCGCGACCGTAGCGGGCCATAAAATTGATCGTTTTGGCCGTGGCAAATTGCGCCGCCATGCAAAGATCGCCTTCGTTTTCGCGGTCTTCATCATCGACGAGGATGATCATTTTCC
>CAYZRT010000015.1:0-38372 GCA_964480875.1 uncultured Smithella sp.
AGACTAAAGGGTAGATTATCCACGCGTTACTCACCCGTGCGCCACTTTACTCATCAGCCGAAGCCGACTTTCTCGTACGACTTGCATGTGTTAGGCACGCCGCCAGCGTTTGTTCTGAGCCAGGATCAAACTCTCCAGTTTTAATCCTAGAAGAAAGATTACTCTTTCTTTTTTCTCGCGTTATATCTCAAATAAAATTTGTTTGGACCCACAAATTCATTTTCCCACTATTCAGTTTCCAAAGAGCCTTTAAAAAAAGATTCCATAATTAGAATCTAATCAGTCAGATTCCATTGTCAATATTTATTTCAAAAAACCGCTGTTCAACCCGTTATAACTGGAAGTATCCGATAACTGGAATTATACTACCGGTGAACTTATTGACAATTTCAATTTACTTTCAAATACATCTTAAAGAACAGAGAAGGGTATCTACTCCCTCTTTCTGATTGTGTCAAGGAAAAAATTTAAATATTTTATTATTATTTTTCTATTATCTTTTCTCTTGTTTTTACAAATGCTTAGCAGACTATTTTTTTATAAGAAAGCCGACTCTTCTTGTGGTCGTATTACTCTTTTTCTAAAATTTTTTAGTTTTAATTTTACTGCTTCAGTAACTACGCCCCAAGGGGTGGGAAATTAGATCCACATTTATCCCGCTCGGCTTCGCCTCGGGGATAATTCGACCATCAAATTTCAGTGCACCTATAGTGCCCTTTAGGGTATTCGTTTCTGAAATTTGGGTCTCATTAAAACTTTATCATTTTTTGATTTTCAAACACGAAGCATTATGCAATACTAATCATATCTTTATCATCATTACCATCCTATTTTTTAGGAGCTAAGAAAATGAAAAAATCCTATGTCTTATCTCTGGATCAGGGAACGACCAGTTCGCGCGCCATTTTATACAACGGCAAGGGATCTGTTGTAGGCTCAGTACAAAAGGAATTTACACAGATCTATCCTAAAGCGGGATGGGTGGAGCATGATCCGATGGAAATATGGGGATCGCAAAGTGGCGTGATCAGCGAACTTCTCGCCACCTCGGCCATTAGCCCGGAAGAAATAGCCGCCATCGGCATAACCAATCAACGGGAAACAACCGTTGTCTGGGACCGGCAAACAGGCAAGCCCGTTTACAATGCGATTGTCTGGCAGTGCCGCCGCACCGCGGACATTTGTGATGAACTCAAAGCCAGAGGCCTGGAAAAATATATAAGAGGAACTACGGGATTGGTGCTGGATGCATATTTTTCCGGAACTAAAGTAAAATGGATACTCGATAACGTGGACGGAGCAAGACAAAAAGCAAAGAATGGAGATCTTTTGTTTGGCAACATTGATACCTGGTTAATCTGGAATCTGACAAAAGGAAAGGTGCACGTAACCGACTACAGCAATGCTTCCCGGACAATGCTTTTCAATATAAAAGATCTGAAGTGGGATAAAAAAATTTTAAAAGAACTCGACATCCCCGAATCCATGCTGCCGGAAGTGAAACCATCCAGCGCGGTTTATGGTAATACCGATGCCAAATTATTCGGAGCGGAAATCCCCATAGCCGGAGACGCAGGAGATCAGCAGGCGGCTTTATTCGGACAGGCCTGCTACAGACCGGGCATGGTCAAGAATACTTACGGCACCGGCTGTTTCATGCTCATGCTGACCGGTGAAAAACTGGTTCATTCGCAGAACGGTCTGTTAACAACCATCGCCTGGGGAATCAACGATAAAGTGGAATACGCTCTGGAAGGCAGTATTTTTGTCGCCGGCGCTGCCATACAGTGGTTGCGCGACAGTTTAAAACTCATCTATGACGCCAAAGACAGCGAGTATTTCGCCACACGGGTGGAAGACTCGCTGGGTGTTTATGTTGTTCCGGCGTTTGTGGGGCTTGGCGCTCCCTACTGGGACATGTACGCACGCGGCGCTATTGTTGGGATAACACGCGGAACAACAAGAAATCATATCATCCGCGCGACACTGGAATCCATTGCCTATCAGACCAGGGATGTTCTGGAATTGATGCGCCGGGAATGCGGACTGGATCTTTGTGAATTACGCGTTGACGGCGGCGCCTGCGCCAATGATTTTCTGATGCAGTTTCAGTCGGATATTCTGGGCGTCCCCGTGGAACGGCCGGAAATTATTGAAACGACGGCGCTGGGCGCGGCTTACCTGGCAGGGCTTGCGGTCGGTTTCTGGAAAGACCAATCCATGATCACCGAAAGACGTAAAATAAACCGTAAATTCATGCCGGGCATGAAAGAAGATAAACGAAAAGAACTCTACGATAACTGGAAGAAAGCGGTGAAGCGGGCGATGAAGTGGGAAGAAGAATAAAAAAAGTTCTAGGTTCTATGTTCAACGTTCAAGGTTAAAAGGTCGATTTTAAATTTCATGATTAAGACGGATGTGATTATCATCGGCGGCGGAGCGACAGGGTGCGGGATTGCGAGGGATCTGGCGCTGCGCGGCATTCCTCACTGTCTGGTTGAAAAAGGCGATTTTGCGGCGGGCGCCACCGGTGCGTGTCATGGTCTTTTGCACAGCGGAGGCAGATACGCAGTTACCGATCCGGTAGCCGCCCGCGAATGTTATGAAGAAAATCTTATCCTCAGAAGAATCGGCAGGAAATGCGTTGAACAGACCGGGGGATTATTTGTGCGCCTTCCCGGCGATTCCAAGCGTTTTCGCGAAGTGTTCCTGCGCGGATGTGATGAAATCGGGATTCCCGCGGAAGTCATTTCGTCTACGGTGGCGATTGATCTTGTTCCAACCCTGAATCCGGACATCGAAGAAGCCATCAAGGTTCCCGATTGTTCCATTGACCCGTTCCGCCTCTGTCTGTTGAATATCCGCACCTCCGAGCTGAAAGGCGGCACCATTTATACAAGACATAAGGTCACGGAAATTATCAAATCACACGGCCGCTGCACCGGCATCAAAGCCGTCGATCAGGCAACCGGAGAAATCAGAGAGATTCACGGCAACATTATCATCAATGCCACAGGCGCCTGGGCGAATATAATTGCCTCTCTGGCTGATTGTGAAGTCCCTTTGACGCTGGTCAAGGGATCGCTTGTCATCACCAATCACCGTCTGACCAACATGGTCATCAACCGGTTGAGACAACCCTCGGACGGCGACATCGTCGTGCCCAATGAAGCCGTCTGTCTGGCAGGAACGACATCGCTGGCCATCGAAAATCCCGATAATCTGCCGATTGAATCTTCTGAAGTGGACACCATCATCAGCGAAGCCGGGTTGATGATTCCCCATTTCAACAATACGCGTATTATCAGGGCATTTTCCGGCGTCCGTCCACTGCTGAAATCTCAAAAAGCAGACAGCCATGAAATCACCCGCGGCTTTCAGATTATTGACCACCAAAACGGACTTTACAGTATCGTGGGCGGAAAACTTTCGACTTTCCGTCTCATGGCGGAAAAGATGGTAGACACCATTATGGCTTTCTTTAATCTGAAAAAATCATGCGAAACCGCGGAAATTCCGCTCGACGGGCAGGAAGAATTGAGCGGCTACCCGCTGTCCAAGCGGCTCGCAGACATGACCAACATTGTTTGCGAGTGCGAACTTGTTACCAGACAGGACGTGGAAAAAATTATCAAACAGGCCGCGACCAGAAACGTCGGAGATATTTCTCACCGGACGCGCCTGGGCATGGGTCCCTGTCAGGGCGGCTTCTGTACCTTCAGGGCGCTCGGCATCATGAACGATATGAGCATGATATCGCCCGAACAATCCATGGACATGCTGCGCGGATTTCTGCAGCGGCGTTTCAAAGGCATCCGCTACGCACTCTGGGGAGACCAGCTTCGCGAAGAACAGCTCGTCGAATACATCTATCTGGGCATCCTGTCCATGGAGAAACCGCAATGAGTGTTACCGAATACGACGTTGTCATCATTGGAGCCGGCGTAGCCGGGCTGACGGCCGGAACGCTTCTTGCCGAACGTGGTTTGAAAGTCGCTCTGGTAACCAAAGGAGAACCAACCGCGTGTCTTTCCACCGGCTGTGTCGATGTCTGTTCCCGGTCAAAAAATCCACTCTCCGGCATAAGGACCTTGCCTCCGGAGCATCCCTACCATCTTGTAGCGGAAGAAACCATCAGACAATCTCTTAAAAAATTTCTTGCGGATATGAAAAACGCCGGACTGCCTTACAGCGGCTCTGCGGACTCCAACCGTCTGATTCTTTCCGCGCTGGGGACATCCAAGATTTCCTGCCTGATCCCCTCAACCATGACGGCGGCGCCGCAGGAAAACCATGACGGCAGCATCCATATTATCACCTTCAAGGGCTTGAAGGATTTCTATCCCGGGTACATCGTCTCCCGTCGCAGCAGCACGACATTTTCGGTTTATGATGCAGGCGTGTCCACCACCATGAGCATCGCCGCCCGTTTTGAAGAAAAGGATTTTCTCGAAAGATTCATCGCCTGGCTGACGCAACACGGCATTCACGAGGACATGATCGCCTTTCCTGCCGTGCTGGGCATGGAATCCGCGGCAGACATCGTCGACACAATATCGGAACGGACAGGAAAACCGGTTTTCGAAATACCGACCATCCCGCCCTCCATGCCCGGCAGAAGACTTTTCAATGCGCTGAAGAAAACGTTTCGCAAAAAGGGCGGAACCATCTACTGGTCATGGCCTGTGACAGGCATGGAAAAGACGGAAAAAATTGTCGAAGCAGTAACGACGCCCTCCGAAGGAAGACCCAACAGCATCAATGCCCGGGCGTTTATTCTGTGTACAGGCTCCTTTGTCAGCGGCGGTCTGACCGCCACACGCGAAGGCGTCCTGGAAAATGTTTTCAACCTGCCGGTTCATGTTCCCGGCTCCCGGGATACCTGGTTTGACAACGATTATTTTTCCCTGAATCACAACATCGGCAAAGCCGGCATCAGGGCCGACGCATTCATGCGTCCGCGTAATGTTCCGTGGAAAAATATTTTTGTCTGCGGCAGCATTCTCGCCGATACCCAGATCCTGAAGAACGGCTGCGGCCACGGTCTCGCGCTGGCCACAGCCCATGTTGCAGCGCAATCCTGCGCGGAGTATCTGCTCGATGAAATTTGAACATTGCATACGCTGTACGATTTGCGTGGAAAATTGCCCCGTCTTCCGGGTCAATCCCGAATTTCCCGGACCAAAACAGGCCGGACCGGACGCCCAGCGTTTCCGCTCGGAAAGAGACAAGGCACAGGACTTCTGGGTGCTGCTGTGCAGCCAGTGCAAACGCTGTGAAATGGCCTGCCCCTGTGGTGTGGAACCGGCGCAGATCATCCTGGAAGCCCAGCAGCGGTACGGCAACGAACATCCGCAAACGCCGGCGCACCTTCTGTTTGCCCACAACTATTATTTGAGCGCTCTCGGTTCTCTCACGGCTCCCCTGGCCAACGTTGTTGCGTCAACACAAACCGGAAAAAAGATTTTTCAGAAAATGGGAATCTCGACGTATTTGCCTTTCCCAAAATTCAGTTTCCGTACCATGCGTCATGAAAAGAAAATATTGAACAGGGGCAAAAAGAAGGTCGCCTTTTTCTACGGGTGTTTCATCAACTTTTACCGCCCCGACATCGGCAGAAAAATCATCCGCCTGCTGGCCGCAATGAACGTCGATGTTGTGCTGCCGCCCCAGTGGTGCTGCGGGCTCCCTGCCCTGGGCAACGGCAATCTGTCGCTGGCAAGATATTTCGCGAAGAAAAATGCCGAATCCCTGTCAAATTACATAGACGCCGGTTACGACGTGATTTACACCTGCACCTCCTGCGGGCTTTGCCTGCTCCATGATTACCCGGGCATTCTGGAGATTCCGCAGGGCAGAAAAATTGCTGAAAACAGCTATGACGTGCATGAGTACATCATCAAACTGATCCATGAAGGGTATGCCAAACCCGAATTCCGGGAGGTCAAACGCAACATCGCCTATCATATTCCCTGCCATCTCCGGGCTCTGAAGATCGGTTATCCGGCGCAAAAACTCATGTCTCTGATCCCCGGTTTGGAATATGAAATCCTCGATGACGCCTGTTGCGGACTTTCCGGCAGCTATGGTTTTAAAAAAGAAAATGCTCTTACGGCCATTCAGATCGGCAACCGCGCCGTCTCCCTGATCAGAAAAACCGGCATGGACAACCTTGTGTCGGATTGCGGTTCCTGCCGGATGCAGCTGGGCGGCCTCTCCGGCATGCCAGCCTTGGATCCGGCGGAAATCCTCTGCGAATCACTGGGGATTAGCGATTAAAAATAATTTATCAATAACATTTGCTTATGACTCGCTGTTTTCTATTAATAATTATGTATTTCTATCTTCCTTAAATCCTTAAATCTTCCATCTACGTAAACATATAGCCTTTCCATTGGGAATAAACAATAAATGGCTGAATAGCGGATTAAAATGTGTTACGATTATTTGTGTAACCTAGTGTGAGAAACATAACAAGATATTATTAGTATGAGGAAAAATTAGATTAATGCGTTACATCAGGTATAAAAAGAATCTTCTGATCAATATTGCTTTGTGTTTATTTACAATCGTCCTTTGCGTCGGTATTGCCGAGTATATCTTAAGGAAAATAGATATTGAAGGATTATCAGGGCATAAAACGTATATGAAAGAGATTGGTAACTCTAAGTACGATATAATTTCAGCCCCAAATTTGATTAAAGCAGGAAAAATATTTAGATTTGATTCGGGCAATTGTTACCCTTCTGATGCAACCGGACTGCTCCCAATTAAGATAGCTAATCCTATGGATGGTAAATACTTGTATTGTGTTACTTATAACGAAAAGAAAAGACGCGAGGGACGCAATCCAGACAGAAAAAGGCAAGTTGCTCTTGTCGGTGATTCTTTTGTGTTTGGCGAAGGAGTGAAGGAAACAGATACATTGGGATTCCTGTTGAATGAGAAATACACCAAAATTAATTTTCAAAATTGGGGCATAAGAGCAATTGATATTGGGGATGTTGTGAAACAATGTAAAAAAATTGTTGAAACCGAATCAGGAGTAGATGATGTTATTTATTTTTATAATTTAAATGATGTTCAACCTTTGTCGATAAAAGGTTTAAAGACGATTAACATCATTGATTTTCAAAATATCATTTTGTTGAAAAATGAACAAAAAGATAACACTCTATTAAAATTACTCTCAAAAAGTGAAATGTTTTCAACCGCTAGAAAAATATGGCTTATAAAGCGGATAAGTTCTCAGACTATACAAAATTACAAAGATATGTATTTAAATGAAAAAGGTTATTCCTCTGAATTTCTTTTGACGATACACTATATTCAATCAATAAAATATATGCTAGAGGCCAAAGGAATATCTTTCCATATGATTATTTATCCGTTATTATATAAAGATATGCTAGGACGTTATCCATTTGAAAGTATTCATCAGGCGATAATTAAGACATGTGATGAGCGTGGAATAACATGTTTGGACGGCTATGTACCATTTAAAAGTTATTATTCCATGAAACGTTTTGCCGTACATCCGATTGATTATCATCCTAATGGATTGAGCAATCTTTTGCTCGTTGATTATATTCATAAAAAAAATTTTATAACAAACTAACAAAAATAACAAAAAGCATGTCTTTGTTGTTTATACTGAATATTACTCTCTTTCAAACAGTAATCCTCAATTTTAGCAGCAACGCAAAACCGAGACTTGTAGGTAAAACTTAACAGGCACTTCACCCGATGATCAATAACAAAAAGCTTCCCACAACAAAAAGTGGGAAGCCCGGATAATCTTAATTTTAAGGGTTTATCAGCAATAAATTAAGAAAATGATCTTGCGAATAATTCTTTGATCGCTTTCTTGCCATTTTCTTCAAGGAAACGGGTTCCTGTTCCGGTGAAATGGAGATGGCTGATAACAGGCTCGTCTCCTTTTTTGCGTTCAATCCATTCCAATTTATTCCAAGTGTACCAATTGTTTTTCTTTTGATCAAAAACATGCAATGGCTTGTTACAAATTTTGCTGAATTCAGCGCCCCAGCCGGTGCCGCCTTTAACAGTCTTATCGTCGAGTATTTCACCGATCACAAAAGTTTCCTGACCACTGTTAATCTGATACCAGATACTTTGGAGGATCTTTCGAAAAGTCTCATTATCCGTGTAACGGCGATTCATTAATTTTGATACATATTCCAAACTCACATCGCCATTTTTCAGTTCTTCGTGATTGAGGACACGTAATCCCCGTTTGCGGCTGATACTGTGCCCGTTGAATGTAAAATTTACTTCTTCAATCCCGAAGCTCTCTGCATTTGCGCCAAATTCTGCTTCCGCCCCCTGAGCTCCGCCACTAAATAGTATGCAATCTTCTTTTTTCATGCTTTTCCCTCTCCTCAACTCACTTGTTATTATAGATATTAATAATATGGAATTTATACCAAAGAAACAAAAGAGCAGAAGATTTGCAGTAAACTGCCTTCTGCTCTTTATTTATAATGTTTCTTTTAATCTCTTATCCCGCGCCCTTAGGCTTCGGGGATAGTTCCCAATACCGATTAATCGGTATTGGGTAATTCGACTAACGAATATTACTACACTATGTTTGTAATATTCGAGTCTCATTACGACTAACGCTTTAATGAGCCTTGACGATAGTCTTAGAGCGAATCATCCCTCCACCTTCAGGTGGCAGGGATAAACTTCATCCCGACTTGTCGGGATTTGTTTGAAGCTTGTCTCACTAGTATCTTCCGGCACCGCTTCTGGGGCCTCTGTTGAATCCACCACCGCCACGGTTTCCACCGCCTCTGGAGCCTGCGCTGAATTCTTTCTTTGGCCTTGCTTCGTTAACGGTAATGGCCTTACCATCAAGCATGCCGTTGTTGAATTGTTTAATAGCTTCCGTCGCGCCTTCATCCGTTTTCATTTCGACAAATCCGAATCCTTTTGATTGGCCTGTAAACTTGTCTTTAATGATTGATGCGGAGACAACTTCTCCTGCCTCGCTAAAGTTGGATTTAAGATCATCATCCGAGATCTTATAGGACAGATTGCCGACATACAAATTTTTGTTCATTTTTTTCACCTTTCTTTTTTATTACTTCTTGTTTCTCTATTCCCCGATGGGGCCCCACAAAGCATCAAAATCACCCCCATCCGTCTCCCAGTTGAGAAGGAAGGAAAAAGTGAGGGGCTTGTATGCCTTACCTCTGGAGCTTTAAAAAAGCTCGCTACCGCTTAAAGCTAAAAACACCATGCTCTCCGGAGCGTTGGTGGTCGTGTCTTGTCTATTAGGAAAGGTTTAACTAAGAAAGGTTCAACATTTGATAATATAAACACAATAGATTTTGCTTTATTATGACTTGGTCACGTTACAGATTAATAGTCAAGTGATATTTTCCGTGGGCCTTGCTGTCGTCACTCCAAAAGCAGGTGAGCCATACGCTGCAATTTTTAACCAGTAATTCTAAGTTCTTATGACTGCCCCGTGTTGTGGATTTGTAGATGTAAGTTGCAATCAAACTCTTTTTTTCAAATCAAATTTCTTTCATTGCTTTTTGGTATTCGTTAATAAGCGCTTTTTTAGAAACGCCCGAATCAATAATATCCCACGGCAGAACCTCATCAAGCTGCTTTTGACGGTAGACATAGAAATCAGAATTAACATTTACTTCTTTCAACGCCTGCGCCCAATTCCCATCCAGGCGGTGCGCTGCCAGCAATATTTCTTTTACGCGCCGGTCACCTAACGTCAGCAGGGCCTGAACGTAATTCCATTTGGGCACGTCATGAATAATCTTGACCTGTTTATCCCGCCGGAAAGCACTTTTTATTTTTTTAATTTTCTGACTGGCGCTGTTCACATTGGAAAGCGGACACCATTGAAATGGCGTCGCCGGTTTGGGAATGAATTGATTGATGCTCAGCGTAATGCGACGGAATCTTTTTCGGCCATTAAACTTATTGCGTATATGATGCTGAATTTTTTTGGTAAGTGCGATGATAGCATCTACATCTTCTTCTTCCTCTTGCGGAAGACCAATCATAAAGTAAAATCTCAGATTGGAAATTTCTTTCTCCGCCAATAATTCTGCGGCGTTCATGATATCTGCCTCTGTTATATTTTTACGTAAAACGTCCCGCATTCGCTGGCTGCCTGCTTCCGGCGCCAGCGCAACAGTTTCTATGCCTCCCGCTTTCATCAATTCAACAATTTTGTCATCCATCTTGTCGATACGCAGAGATCCAAGACCGACCTGAGCCTTTCGCGCTATTATGTATTCACAAATATCAATCAGGTCGGGATGATCGGATACCGCCGTTCCGATCAAACCTATTTTTCCCTTCTTTTTCAGACCGCGATCAATGGATGCTAAAATTTCCTGTTTGCTGCGGAAACGAACCGGATGATAAACAAAACAGGCCGCGCAGAATCGGCAACTCCGGACGCAACCTCTGTTCACTTCCACCAGAAACATATCTTCCATTTCAGTCTGAGATGCGCTGATCACTTCTTCTGTGTAAAATGCGTTGATATTTTTAACACTCTTTATTTTAATCTTTTCCGGTATTTCTTCTTCTATCGGTTTTATTGACTGAATTTTGCTTTCCGCGGAATACGTTACCTCATAAAGACTCGGCACATAAATATTCAACAGCCTTTTTTGAATATTTTTTAAAAAGTCTTTGCGATTTTTTTCGCGATAACGCGCCTCCTCAAAGTGACTGCAGAACGGCGGCAGCGCTTCCTCGGCTTCACCCAGAATAAAAAGGTCGAAAAAATCGGCTAATGGTTCCGGATTGAGCGTGAGGGCGATCCCGCCGCCGATAACCAAAGGATGTTTTTCCGAACGATCTTTAGCCAAAAGTGGAATGCCGGCAAGATCCATCATTGTTAAAATATTGGGATAATCGTTTTCGAAAGATACCGAAAATGCCAAAACATCAAAGTCGGCAATTGATTTTTGATTTTCCAGACTGAAAATTCCCGCCGTTCCGGAGGCGAATCTGGCATCGTCCCCGGAAGCAGGCAGGAATGCCCTTTCACAAAGAAAGGAAGGTTGAACATTCAATAGTTTGTATACCGTTTGGAAGCCCAGATTCGCCATTGCTGTTCTGTACATGTTTGGATAAGCAAGGCAAACCGTATTATATTCTCCCCAAATTTTTTTTATATATCCGGTTTCATTCTTCAAAACATCGGTGATTTTTTTTCTCAGTTTCCAATCCATGTTTTTTTCATGGCCTATACTTAAAACTGAATCCCATCGACACCAATTCCGGAAAGCGTCGCGTCATACATCAATCAGCCTGACGTCTTAAAAAAGTGGGAATCTGTATATCCATATTTTCATTTTCATCGCCAAGACCCACAACGGCAACGTCACCGTTATTCAACTTTCTGTCCCGTCGTATAAACGTCGGCGTTGACAAATCTTCTCTGCCGCCAAATCCGCGAAACCGCGTGACATTGCCGGCGGATTCGTTTTTCTTCCTGGCAAAATCATCAAAACCGGTGGCGATGACGGTAATGCGAATCTCATCTTCCATGTTGGGATCAATGACCGTGCCGAAAATAATGTTGGCATCTTCATCTGCCTCTTCCTGAATTAAAGACGAAGCCTCATTAACTTCATAAAGACTCATATCCGCTCCGCCGGTAATATTGAGTAAAATCCCGTGCGCGCCCTGAATGGTATTGTCTTCCAGAAGAGGAGAGGAAATGGCACGTTGCGCCGCTTCCACAGCCCTGTTTTCGCCGCTGGCCACACCCGTGCCCATAATGGCCATGCCCATGTTGCTCATAACGGCCCGGACATCGGCAAAATCAAGATTGATCAATCCCGGGACCAAAATCAAATCCGATATTCCCTTGACCGCCTGATAAAGAATGTCATCGGCTTTTTTGAAAGCTTCCAGAAGCGACAGATTGCGTCCGCCCAGACTCAACAGCCTCTGATTGGGAACGACGATTAACGTATCCACGGCTTCCCGTAATTGAGCGATGCCCTCTTCTGCCTGAAGATTGCGTTTCTTTCCTTCAAACTGGAAAGGTTTGGTGACCACGGCAATCGTCAGAACGCTGCATTCACGGGCAATTTCCGCGATAACCGGAGCCGCTCCCGTTCCCGTTCCTCCGCCCATTCCCGCCGTGATAAAAATCATATCCGCCCCTTCCAGGTATGGCCGGATTTCGTCGCGGGATTCCAGGGCAGACTGTTTGCCGATTTCCGGATCGGAACCGGCCCCCAGACCTTTGGTAATTTGCGACCCGATTTGAATTTTGACCGGCGCGCTGGATACGCCAAGGGCTTGCGCATCCGTATTCGCGTTGATGAAATCCACTCCTTGTAAGCAGGATGAAATCATCGTGTTGACGGCGTTGCCGCCTCCACCGCCCACGCCAATCACCTTGATTTTTGCCAGATTTTCGTTACAGACTTCAGTTAATTCAAACATGTTCTCTCCTTCCTTTCAAAAAAATTCTGAAAACATTTTCTTTACGGTTCTTGTTATATTTCCAAACATTCCTGTTGATGCTCCGCTTAAAACGTTTTGATTGTGACCATAAATAATCAATCCCACGCCGATGGCATGCGCCGGTGAATTGGCAATATCAGTCAATCCGCCCACGTTAATAGGAATGCCTTTCCGCGCCGGCATGTCAAAAATCTTTTCCGCCAGTTCGCTGACGCCTTCCAGAAGAGACGTTCCACCGGTCAGAACAACGCCGGCGGCCAGTAAATCTTCAAAACCGAATTTAACAACTTCGTTATAGGCAAGGTTAAGAATCTCTTCCATTCTGGGTTCAACGATGCGCCCCAGGATCTGACGTGACACTTCTCGGTCTTCCCTGCCTCCCAGACTGGGCACCCTGATGGTTTCATCCTTGGGGATCATGGCCGTCATGGCGCAGCCGTGTTTGATTTTAATTTTTTCCGCTTCACTTAGAGGCGTGCGTAAACCGGTGGAAATATCCGAAGTAAGGTAATTCCCTCCGACGGGCAATATCGCGGTATGCTTGATGCTTGATTCGGAAAAGATTGTTACGGATGTATTGGAACCGCCAATATCCACCAGAACAACTCCCAGTTCTTTTTCATCTTTACTCAGTACCGCCTCACCTGCTGCCAACTGTTCTAAAACAATACTGTCTATATCCAAGCCGACCCTATTGACTGATTTTTCTATGTCCTGAATGGCGGAGATCGCCCCGGTCACGATATGCACTTTTGCTTCCAATCGGACACCGGACATTCCGATGGGATCTTTGATGCCTTCCTGACCATCAATGACATAGCTTTGAGGAAGGACGTGCAGTATTTTTCTGCCGACGGGGATGGCGATGGCTTCGGAAGCTTCAATAACTCTTTGCACATCCTTTTCATCCACTTCTCTTCCTTTGATGGACACGATGCTTAAAGAATTTTGTCCCTTGATATGGCTGCCGGAAATTCCCACAAAAACAGAATTGATGCGGCAACCGGACATATGCTCGGCTTCCTCAACCGCTGCTTTTATGGACTCCACCATATTATCGATATTGACAACGGTTCCTTTTCGCATCTCTCTGCTTTGCGATGTTCCGATACCGATGATATCAATTCCATTTTCGGTAACATCACCAACGATAGCAGTGGTTTTTGTGGTTCCAATATCAAGACCGACTAAAACATTGCTTCTTTTTCCCATCAGTGTTTTCACCCCTTTTTAAATTTTGCCATGATCATAAATTTCATTATATTAAATAATGATTACCCTTGTTGTCTGTTTTCACTTTTTCAGGAATATTTTTCCGCTTGATCGTGACTTTTGAATCATCGGATATATCAACATATAAACAACCATTTTTCATGCCCCTGTTTTCCAGATCGGCCAGCACTGTTTTTAGTTTTTCAAGTTTACTCTCAAAGCGATCTTTGCCGAGCCTTAAAAACAATCCTTTGTCGAAAATCACTGAAAGCCCGAACACATCATCAACATTTATCTCAGAAATAGTCCCCAGATAGGAATATTTTTCGGAACGAGACATCGTTTTTAATAAACCCAGCGTGCTTAAAACAAGTGGCGACTTCGTTTGTTCTTTTTCGGTAATTCCTGTAATGATCGGAAGATCCACTTCGTCGCTTTTCCCCAATCTTTTAAAAACAAAACCTTTCATGTCCATAAGATAAAAATCATCTGCATTTTTAACCAGGGCAAGAGGAGTTCTTTCCTTCACGTCGAGGATCAGCTTCCCGGGCAATTCTTTTCCGACATCAATATTTTCTACCCACTGATTCGCACAAATCCTGCGTATCACCGCATCTTTATTCACGGCCAGAAGGTTTTGAGCTGGTTTTATATTCGCCGAAGTCAGAATATCTTTCTCGGTTAATTCCCTCAATCCCCGCACTGATATTTCTTTAATCTGAAAATAGGATCTACTCATGAGAGCACCATATAGATAAAAAAACAGGAAACTTAAAAATACAGCGGCGGATAGCAATACAGAAGCGGCAAAGAAATCATCGGACAGACCATTTAAACGCCGTCGTATCCGGTTTTGTTTGGTTGTAATTTCTGATTTCTTCCGAATGAATTTTCCAAGCATTAATTTTCTCCAATGATCACAACTTCTGTTTCCAGTGTAACGCCTTTTTCTTTTTGGGCTCTGAACTGAACAAGTTCAATCAGTGCCAGAATATCTGCGGCAGTAGCGCTCCGTTTATTAACAATAAAGTTGGCGTGTTTGGGAGATATTTGCGCGCCTCCCGCCGTAATGCCCTTCAGTCCCATCTCTTCAATCAGTTTGCCGGCCGGTTGCCCGGGTATATTTTTAAAAACAGACCCCGCGCTGGGAAACTCCAGCGGATGTTTTTCCCGGCGCCACTGTAAAATTTCATTCATTTTTTCTTTAATTCTCCAACGCTCACCCCTTTCCAGCTTGAATCGGGCTTTCGTTATGATTGTACCCGCCGGAAGGGATGTCTTACGATAGCCAAAGGCTATTTCTTCTTTCTTCATGACTTTCCGGATCCCGTCAGGATCCAATACCGTGACCGATTCCATGACATCTTTCATTTCCCTTCCGTAAGCCCCGGCATTCATCCAAACGGCGCCGCCTATCGTGCCGGGGATGCCGGAACAAAATTCAAAACCGGTGAGTTCTTCCGCCACAGCTCGGTTGACAATTTTGCCCAGTCCCGCGCCTGCCTCGGCAGAAAGCAATCCACCGTTTTCCTGTGTATGTTCGCAACTGATCTCTTTCATCCCCGTCATCAATAATATTGCTCCCCGGTATCCACCATCCCGCACAATGACATTCGTCAGATTTCCAGCCGGGAAAAATTTTATTTTCTTTTCTATGAGCCTCTTAACAACGTGTGCAAGCTGATCCTCATTTTCAATAAAAATGAGGGCATCCGCATGACCTCCGACCGCAAGCGACGTATGCCGCGCCATCGGTTCATCATATAGTATTTTCTGGGCCACTATATGCTTCAGCGCTTTTTTGACTTCATTCTTGCCGGCCATTACTTTTTTTTGCCCTTGCCACCAGTTGTTTGATGAACGTCTCGCCGATTTTATAAATACTTCCTGCCCCGATCGTAGCAACGGTGTCCTTTTCTTTAACCGTTTTTAAGAGATATTCCACGGTGGCTTCCGCGTTTGGAATATACTCCACATGTTTTTGTCCCGCCTTTCTGATCGCTTCGCAAAGCGCGGCGGAATTAATTCCGGCAATCGGTTCCTCGCTTGCCGGGTAGATGTCGTTCAAAATTAATACATCAACGTCACGGAAAGCTTGTGTGAACTCATCAAAGAGCGCCTTTGTCCGGGTATACCGGTGTGGCTGAAAAACCACTATTAATCTGTCCTTCCAGATTTGTCTCATCGCGGCCAGTGTCGCTTTTATTTCCGTCGGATGATGACCGTAATCATCCACCACGGTTATTTCTCCCACTCTCCCCTTGATTTCCAGACGGCGCTGAACACCGGAAAAACTTTTTAACCCCTCCTTAATAGTGGCTATATCCAGATTCAGTTCCCTTGCCACAGCTATCGCTGCCAGAGAATTATAAACATTGAAAAGTCCCGGCACCAGTAATTCAATTTTGACCAATTTTTCCTCTCTATAGAGCAAAGTGTAACAGGTTTTTCTTTTCGAAAATTTTATATTCTCCGCGCTGTAATCCGCAGATGTTTCAATGCCATAAGTTATCATTCGACGTTTAATCATAGGGATGATTGCCCGCACATGAACATTATCGTTACAAAGAACCGTGCAACCATAAAAAGGAACAATATTGGCAAACTTTAGAAACGCATTTTTTATTTCGGCAATGCCCGGATAATAATCCAGATGTTCACGATCGATATTGGTGATCACCGCTATGGTCGGCGATAATTTCAAAAACGATCCGTCGCTTTCATCGGCTTCCGCCACAATAATTTCACCATCACCCAGGCGGGCATTACTGCCAATGCTCGCCAGTTTCCCTCCGATGACCATCGTAGGATCCAAATCGCCCTGCGCCAGGATGGTGGAAACCATGGACGTGGTCGTGGTTTTGCCGTGACTGCCGGAGACGGCGACGGAAAATTTCATCTTGAGCAATTCCGCCAGCATTTCCGCCCGTGGAATCACCGGAACATTTTTTTGGTGCGCTTCAATGACTTCCGGATTATTTTCTTTCACCGCCGTGGACGTTACAACGACATCGGCGTTGCCGATATTTTCCGTCGCGTGCCCGATAACTATTTTCGCGCCAATTTTTTGCAGTCTCGCCGTTGTATCCGACGGTTGAACATCGGAACCGCTCACATTATAACCGAGATTCACCAGAACCTCGGCAATCCCGCTCATCCCGATACCGCCGATGCCGACAAAATGAATGCATTTTACTTTGCGCTGCATCAGGCTTTTTTCTTTGTCTTTTTTCATCGATCCTTCTATACTTTATCTTTTAATGGTATCCGTTTTTTTCAGCCATTAACGTGATACAGGCGTCAACGATTGTTGCCGCTGCGTCAACTTTGCTGATCCTCAATGAGTTTTCTTCCATCTGTTTTAATTTCTTCTCATCCCGCAGCAAATTCTCCACCACGCTGAACAATTTGGCGCCGCTGAGCTCCCTTTCCAAAATGACGGCCGCGGCGCCCTCGGCTTCCAGCGCCTCCGCGTTTTTTGATTGATGGTCGTTGGCCGCCCACGGATAAGGAATCAAAACAGCAGCCTTGCCCGCCGCGGTGATTTCCGCCAGCGATGTGGCGCCTGCCCGGCAAATAATTAAATCGGCAGCAGCGTATGCTTCAGCCATGGCCACAATAAAAGGCGTGACATTCGCCTGGATTCCAAATTTTTCATAGGCCCTTTTCACTTCTTCCATTTGCCGCTGGCCGGTCTGATGCAGAATGCGCACCTTATCTCTCATTCCCTGCAATTGCGGCAGCATATCCATCACACTTTTATTAATTGCCTCGGCTCCCTGCGAACCGCCGAAAATAAGCAGTTGTCTGTATTTTTTTTCTTTTTTTATTTTACCATCTTTGGACACCAGCGATGCCCTCACCGGATTTCCGCTGAAAATCACCTTGGTTTCCGGAAAAAAGGCTTTGCTCTGTTCGTAGGTCACGAATATCTTATCCGCAAAATGACCCAGGATTCTGTTGGTGGCGCCGGGAACGGCATTTTGTTCCGCGATGACCGTGGCGATACCCATAAAGTGAGCGGCAAGCACCGCCGGACCTGATGCGTAGCCGCCTACACCCACAACGATCCCCGGACGAAACTGTTTTAAAATTCGTCTCGATTGCCACAGGCTCTTCGGAATCTGATAGATGACTTTCATCAAGGCTTTAATCCCCCGTCCTTTAACACCTTCAATATCAATTTCTTTGAGCTCATAACCCAGTTGACCGAGCAGTCTGCTTTCAATTCCCCTTTTCGTCCCGATAAAAATAACTTGCGTTTTGTTATCTCTTTTTAAAAATTCTTCCGCGATGGCAATCCCGGGAAACAAGTGCCCTCCTGTTCCTCCTCCCGCAATCACAATCCGCATCTTTTTCCCCGTATAAAATCAAGCTCTTTCCAATTCCCGTTATGACGTCTGGGTGGAAATATTCAATAAAATACCCACAGCCGTCATACTCATGACAAACGCCGTACCGCCATAACTTAAAAAAGGCAGCACTAATCCCTTGGGTGGAATAAGACCCATGACACCGGCAATATTGATAAACGCTTCCAGAGAAATGACCATGGTTATACCCGCTGCCAATAACGTCCCGAAAAGATCAGGCGCTTTCAAAGCGATCATAAAACCGCGAAAAGCAAAAAGGGCAAACATGATGACCACAATCGTCACGCCGATAAAGCCGCTTTCCTCGGCGATGATGGACAAAATAAAATCCGTATGCGGTTCAGGCAGATAAAATAATTTTTGCATGCCATCACCTATTCCCACGCCAAAAGCTCCGCCGGAACCGAAAGAAATCAGCGACTGGATAATCTGAAAACCGGTATTGTCCGCGTCTTTCCACGGATCGAGAAAGGCTGTCAAGCGTGTCAGTCTGTATCCTTTATATAAAATCAACGCTACGCCCACGGGAATGAAAGCCCCAACCAGATATAAAAGATGTTTCATCTGCGCTCCCGCTATGTACAACATCATCAGCAAAATGGTGGCGATTATTGCCGACGTTCCGAAATCGGGCTCAAGCAAGATGAGCAAAATCACCACCGAGGTGGAGGCGAGAGGCACAAGCACTCCCCGGGTGAAGTTCGTGATCTGAAAAGCTTTACGCGTCAATAAATGAGCCAGGAAAATTACGATCATTATTTTCACCATCTCAGTTACCTGAAAGGAAAATCCTCCTAAATTCAACCAGCGTGTAGCGCCTCCTCGCTTCATCCCCACCGAAGGAATGAAAAGCATGGTCAGGAAAACCAAAGACAATATTATCCCCGGATAAGCAAATTTTCTCAGATAACTATAGGGAAGTTTTGTCATAATGATCATGGAAATCATACCTAAAAAGACAAAAGCCAGTTGCTTCTTCAAAAAAAACAGGCTGTCTTTAAACTTTTCCAACGCGATGATGGAACTGGATGAATAAATCATCGCTGTCCCCACAACCACTAAAAGCAAAGTCACCAGAAGAAGAATAATGTCCGGTAATTTATCCTCTTTCTTATACGCCGCATCCATTTAAAGAGTCCTCACCACATCTTTAAAATAATTGCCCCGTTCCTTATAATTGGCAAATTCATCAAAACTGGCGCATCCGGGAGATAATAAAACAACATCGCCCGGCTGAGCGTCTTTGTATGCGCTCTCCACAGCGTCTTTCAATTTAGCATATTTCATGACGGGCTTATCTTCACCGATCAACGATGCAATGCGTTCACGTGCCTCACCGAACAAAAAAACCTTCTTGGTTCTTGTATGGAGTAACGGTCGCAAAGATTCAAAATCACCGTCTTTATCCCGCCCGCCCAAAAGCAGAATGACCGGTTTGTCGAACGTCTCCAGCGCCCGCAAAACCGATCCGACATTCGTCCCCTTGGAATCATCGTAAAATTTGACTGAATTTTTTTCCCCCGCAAATTCAATCCGATGCGGCAATCCGCGAAAAGCGCTGACCGCTTTTATAATATCGTCCTGAGAACAACCACAAAGACGCGCCGCCATGATCGCGGCCATCACATTTTCCACATTATGCAATCCGGGAATATTTATTATACGTAAGGGATATTGTTCTTCCGTCACGCCGGGCATTCTAAACACCATGTTGTTTTTTTTAATACAAATTCCTTTTTGCAGCACTCTTTTGGAACTGAATTTCATAACTTGCGCATTAATGATCCTGTCCATTTCTTCCAATGCTGGATCCGCGGCATTAAGAATTGCAAATTCATTTTTTGTTTGATTAGCGAATATTCGAGTCTTGATGCGGCGGTAGTCCGCAAAAGACCCATGATAATTGATGTGATCGCAGGTGATATTTAACATGACAGAAATAAATGGCTGAAATTTTTCTATCCACTGGAGTTGGAAACTGCTGATTTCCGCTACGACAAAGTCTTCTTGCTGCAAACCTTCCACATATTCAATCAAAGGATTGCCAATGTTTCCGCCGACAAACGTTTTCTTCCCCGATTGTTGAAAAATCTCACCCAACAGGTTTGTCGTTGTCGTCTTGCCGTTAGTGCCGGTTATCGCAACGACAGGAACTTTCAAAAACCTGTAAGCAATTTCAATCTCGCTCATAACAGGTATATTCTTTTTCAACGCCTCAACCAATAAAGCATTGTGGGGAGGCACACCGGGAGAAGGAACCACGATACAAGCGCCCGTTAAAATACGTGTATTATAGTCACCGATTTCCAGCCATTTCTCCTTGGCGATCTGTTCAAATTCCTTCCCCCATTGATCAACCGGTTGCTCATCCGTCACGATTACCTTTGCGCCTTGTTTGCCTAAAAACCTGGCCGCGGCAATCCCGGTTTTACCCATGCCGATTACGACTATTTTTTTACCTGTAAGATTCATGCTCCCTCTAACGCAGTTTCAATGTACTGATGGCTATTAAAGCCAATAAAATAGAAATTATCCAAAATCTCACAATGACTTTCGGTTCCGCCCATCCTTTTAATTCAAAATGGTGATGCAAAGGAGCCATTTTCAGAATGCGTTTTCCGCCGGTCATTTTAAAATAACCGACCTGAAAGATGACTGAAAATGTTTCCACCACAAAAATGCCGCCGACAATGGCCAGTAAAATTTCCTGTTTGGTAATAATCGCCACCGTTCCCAAGGCTCCACCCAGTGAGAGGGATCCGACATCTCCCATAAAAACTTCCGCGGGATACGCGTTGAACCACAAAAACCCCAGTCCCGCTCCGACAAGCGCTCCGCAAAACACCGCAAGTTCTCCGGCGCCGGACACATGAACAATCTGCAGATAAGAAGAGGCTTTCACGTTTCCGGCAAAATAGGCAAAAAGGATATAGGTGGCAAAGCAAATGATGACGGGACCGATTGCCAGTCCGTCCAGACCATCTGTCAAATTTACGGCGTTGGCCGCACCCACAATAATAAATGCGGAAAGCGCAACGTAACCCCACCCGAGATCAGGCAATACCGTTTTAAAAAAAGGAATGGTTATTTGCGAATTAAAACCCGGTTTGATGTAAAGAATAATACCGATAAACAAAGCGATTATGATTTCCCCGACCAATCGCTTTCTGCCCGAAACACCTTTGGCGCTTTTACCAGCCAGCTTTTTGTAGTCATCCATAAAACCGATCAATCCAAAACCAACTGTCACCAGCAATACCAGCCAGACATAAACATCGGAAAGATTTGTCCAGATCAGGGTGGAAATAACCACGGCAAAAATAATGAGAATGCCTCCCATCGTGGGAGTACCCTTTTTCGTCAGATGACTTTGCGGTCCGTCATCCCTGATTTGCTGACCGATTTGCATATCCTGCAGTTTCTGAATCATCCACTTTCCAAAAACCAGACAAATGACCAGTGCAGTGATGGAGGCAAAAATAGTCCGGAACGTTATGTAACGAAATACATTAAAGAAAGAAATCGCTGTGTGTAAGGGATATAGTAAATGGTAAATCAATTTAATGGTTCTCCTGATTAATGTATTGTTCCAGCGTCACCGTTTGTTTTATCCGGACAAAAATTATCGTATATTTTGGCCGCTATTCTTTCCATTTTCATCCCTCGGGACCCCTTCACCAGAATCCAGTCCCCTTTTTTCAAATGCTCCTTCAGGTAATCAACACTATTGTCTTGATCCGACAAAAAGAATATGTTCTCCGATGACAGTCCTCCATCTTGTGCCCCGGCAGCGGTAATCTTTGAGAAATCACCCTGAAGAAAAAGGGCGTTGACGCCAATGGTTGCTACCAGCATTCCTATTCTTCTGTGCATTTCATCCGTTTGAGCACCCAGTTCCAGCATATCGCCTAAAAACACAAAGCCATTGTGATTGGTTTTCAAGTCTTTTAAAGTCATCAGCGCTTCCCGCACTGACGCAGGGTTGGCGTTATATGAATCATCAAGGAGAAATGCTCCGTTTCGCAGTTTGATAATTTCCATGCGGCCGCTAAAAGGACGGAACGCCGTCAACCCTTCAGCTATCGTTTTCATGTCCATGCCTGCGGCAAAAGCAACAGCGGCCGCCGCCATAGCATTATAAATGTGATGAAGACCCGTTATTTTCATTTCCACTTTTTGCGTAAGACCGCCTATAACCAGGTTAAAATTCACTCCTTTTACGCCGTTCTTCTCAATATCCCTCACGGTAACATCCGCATTGGGACTCATGCTGAAAGTCACTTTTTTCCCGTGCCATTTCTCCGAGGCTTTTGAAACGGCTTCATCATCGAGATTAATCACTGCAATTCCTGACGATGGCATGTGAAGGAACAAATCGCCTTTTTCTTCCCGAACAGTATCCATGGAACCAAATCCTTCAAGGTGCGCCGGACCTATATTTGTAATCAATCCTATAGTCGGCTTGGCAATTTGCGTAAGTCGTTTTATTTCTCCCCGGGTATTCGTGCCCATTTCCAAAATCATAAATTCATGGTTATCAGCAAGATGAAATATTGTCTGCGGCAATCCGACCAAATTATTTAAATTGCCTTCCGTTTTTAAAATTATTTTCTTCCTCCCGATAATTGACGATACCATTTCCTTAGTCGTGGTCTTTCCGGAAGAACCCGTCAAGCCGATCACCGGAATAGAAAAATTTTTTCTCCAATCGTGAGCCAGATCTCCTAATGCACATAAAGTGTCATCGACTTTAATAACCGCAAAATTTTTGTCAGCCCGAAAGCTAATGATTTTTTCATTATCATGCATTAAAATTCCCGCGGCCCCCTTTTTTAAAACTGCCCCGGCAAAATCATGACCGTCATAAATATCGCCCTTCAGAGCAACAAAGAGATTTTCCTGTTCTATCGAACGCGAATCGGTGGAAATCCCGTAAAAAATCGTTCCCGGCTCCCCGGAAATTAGAGTTCCGTGCGTCGCTTTCAAAACATCGTTTAATAAAAATGCAGGTGATTCTTTTTTCATCAATTGATTATTATCGACTCCTTGACTCTAAAATCTGCTTTGCAACAACACGATCATCAAACGGCATCTTTTCCGCACCCAAAATTTGATAGTCTTCGTGGCCTTTGCCCGCAATCAAAATGATATCTTCTCTGCCTGCTGCATTGATTGCTGCTTCGATTGCCTTTCTTCTCTCGGGAATCACCGTATATAAATTGCTTCCTCCATTGGTCTTCAGTTGGCTTGATTCGACTTTTTTATATTTCCCTTTATCGATTCCGGCTTCTATTTCAACAATGATAGACATAGGATCTTCCGAACGCGGGTTATCAGATGTAACAATGGTCACGTCGCTGTATGTCACGGCAGCGTTTCCCATCAGAGGTCTCTTGCCCCGATCTCTGTTACCACCACAGCCAAAAACGGTTATAATTTTCTTTTTTTTCAGTTCCATTAAGTTTTGCAAAACCCGCCTTAAAGCATCATCGGTATGCGCATAATCAACAAAAACATTAAAGCCTTTTGAAGATGTCACCGGTTCCAGTCTTCCCGGAACATTAGATAAATTTTCAATGCCTTTTTTAATAACCGGGACAGGAATTTGTAAAATAAAAGCCGCTCCCATGGCGGCTAAAATATTGTAGAGGTTAAATTTGCCGATGAGAGGTGATTTTATCAATACGGAGTCTCCCGCCAGATTAATTTCTGCTTTTATTTCAGCCAGCGATAATTCGAAGTTTAGAACTTTTATCGCACAATCGTTTTCTATCCCGTACGTAAGCGCCGGAAGAGAAACCTCTTTCAAAATCCGTTGCCCTGATGGATCATCGACATTGATCACCATCGTTTTTAAATGAACCTTCCTGCTTCGGGGTAGAATTTCAGAAAAAAATCTTTTCTTCGCCTGGAAATAATTTTCCATGGTTACATGATAATCAAGGTGATCACGGGTAAGATTGGTAAAAATTCCCAGATCAAAATCGCAATCATCAACCCTTTTCAAATCCACAGCGTGGGAAGAAACTTCAGCGACAATATGGGTGATACCTTCATCGGCCATGGCGCGCATGATTTTCTGCATTTCATAAGATTCCGGAGTTGTATTGGGAGCGTCATAAACTTTATTGTTGTAACGATAATTGATGGTGCCCAAAACGCCACATGGGAATCCCGCTTCCGTTAAAATGGATTCAAGAAGGTAGGAGATGGTTGTTTTTCCGTTTGTTCCAATAACGGCAATCAGCGTTAGACCCGCCGAGGGGTCTCCAAAATAATTTTTTGCCAGAATACCCAGCGCGCGTCGACTATCGGTTACATGAATTGCCGCAACGTGAGAAGGAAGTTGTAATGATTTCTCGTAAACGATAAATTCAGCTCCGCGAGATAAGGCGTCCATGATAAAATCATGTCCGTCATTTTTTAACCCTGGAATTGCGACAAAAAGAGAACCCTTCTTGCATTGATCCGACGAAAAACATATATGAGATACTTCTTGATGAAGATCTCCTGAAATGTTTATTATATCTAACCCGTCAATTAATTGAATCAGTTTCATTCAAACCTCAATGATCCAACGCAAAAACGACTTTACACAAACGTTCAGCCTCTAATGATGTATTCGCCGGCGGGTACTGACGAACAGCCCAGCCATTGCCGGATATTTTAAGTTCTATGGATTCGGCTTTTGCTTTTTTCATTGCTTCTCTGATGGTTAAACCTATAAAATTAGGCATGGTTGACTCATCGTCTTCTGTAAAATTTTGCGGAATTACAGTTTGATCCGCAGAAACAAGTTGTACCTTTTCCATTTTGTCTTTTTCAAAAACAGGAGTTTCCCGTATATTCGTTTTAAAACAATTGAGTATTTGCTCTGAGATTTTTTTAAATACCGGCGCTGATGCAACACCGCCCCATTTATCCCGTTGAGGCTCGTCAAGAATCACCAGGATAGCAACTTGCGGATTGTCAGCCGGGAAAAATCCCATAAATGACGTGCGTACTTTTTCCGAAGAATATACACCGCGGGTAGAATCGAATTTTTGCGAAGTCCCTGTCTTGCCGGCAACAGCGACATTAACAATTTGCGCGTTTTTACCTGTCCCGTCTTCAGCGCTGACAACATCGGTAAGCATTTTTGTGAGGCGCTTCGCCACGCCTGGAGAAACAACCTTGCGCACCACCGTAGGCGTGTAGAGTGTAATCAGACGATTATCCTGATCAGCAATTCCGCGCACAATGTAGGGCTTCATGAGAACTCCATTATTGGCAATTGCTGAAACAGCGGTAATTAATTGAATGGCCGTAACGGAAACTCCCTGACCAAAAGCAATCATCGCCGTGTCTACCGGCACCCAATTTTTTACGGACCGCACGGCCCCCGGAGACTCACCGGGCAGATCAACTCCCGTTTTTTCACCAAAACCAAACTTTTGAATGTAATTATAGAACTTTTCTTTGCCCATCTTCTGAGCGATTTTTGCCGAGCCGATGTTACTGGAATATTTCAAAACCTCTCTAACGGTTAACGATCCGTAACGTTTTCTGTTGGCTTCATGAATGACACGATCGGCTATTTTATAATTTCCGTTCTCACAATAAAATCTATCCGATTCCTTGATAATTTTTTCCTCCAGAGCGGCGGCAACCAAAAAAGGCTTAAAAGTGGACCCGGGGTCATAATAATCAGTAATAGCACGGTTACGCCACACGTCCGGTTTAATACCCTTGACGTTATTGGGATTAAATCCAAACTGGTTAGCCAACGCCAGAATTTCTCCCGTCTTGGGATCCATGACAATGGCCAACCCCCCCCTGGCACCCTTATCCAGAACGGCTTCCTTCAAGCTGGTTTCCACAAGATATTGAATTCTATTATCAATCGTTAAGACAAGATTAACATTCTCATTTCTCTGATCTTCACTTTTTTCCACACGGAGAAACAGCTTTTTGCCTTTGGCGTCACGGGCCCAGGCAAGTTTCTCCGATTTTCCCCTCAAAACATCATCGTATTTGTATTCCAACCCTTCCAGGCCATTCGCATCCAAACCGACAAATCCGAGCAAATGGCCAGCTAATTCACCATTAGGATAGAAACGTTTAGGTTCTTTAACCAGGAAAATGCCATCGATGCTCGCTTTTTCCACTAAGGCAGATTGTTCTGGAGAAATTCTTCTGGCCAACCAGCAAAAATTTCTGGGCCTTGAGAGTTTTTTGAAAACCGATTCATGGTCTAAATTGAGAATTTCTGCAATTATCCTGGATGTTGCTGCTGGATCAATGATTTTGGAAGGATCCGCACAAACGGAATCAGCCATGATGGATATGGCTAGTTTTTCACCGTTACGATCAAAAATTATTCCTCTTTGCGCCTGCAATTGCAGTGTCGTGGTATGCTGCCTTGTTGCCAATTTTTTTAGCTTTTGTCCGGATAAAACCTGTAATTGAAAAGCACGTGATATTAGCGCTACAAACAGAATGAAAAAAAACATGAAAATCATGACGATTCTGAATTTCAGTCTTTTTTTTGATTCAGCGGCCATGTCACTCTCCCGATTGTTTCAAAACAATAACTTGATCATTGTCAGGATAAGACATATGCAATTTACTCTTCGCAATGCTTTCAATTCTTTGCGGAGATTTAAGCATCGCATGTTCCAGCTTTAATTTCTTTTGTTCTTCCAGCTTCTGTGCCTGAATACTCAGTTCCGCGGCTATACTGTATTCCAGTTCCGTCATGCGAATATGAGAACCTACGTAAATCAGCGCGACAAACATTAGCACGATAGCGAAAATGATGAATGTCGGATACTTGATGCCCAAAGAACCCTCTTGATTTTCTGTCAGACGCGGCATAACTCTTGTGTCTAATGACTGCGCGGATTGTGCCATCTTATACCCTCCTCGCTACTCTTAATTTAGCGCTGCGCGCACGTGGATTGGTCTGAACTTCTTCCGCAGATGGCACAATAGCTTTTTTCGTTAAATTTTTTAGCTTGGCTTCTTTTTGACAGACACAAACCGGGATATCCGGCGGACACACACAACCTCTTTCGAGAAAACGAATTTCGTTTTTTACGATGCGATCCTCCAGTGAATGAAAAGAGATAACGCAAAGATGGCCACCCGGATTCAAAACCTCAGCAGCCGCATGAATAGCCGGTTTGATATTATCCAGTTCATTGTTGACGGCGATTCTGATCGCCTGAAAGGTTCTTGTGGCAGGATGAATCCTTTGCCACTTTAAATTACGGGGCATACAGGAAGCAATGATCGCCGCCAATTGCGTTGTTGTTTCAATAGACGATACCTGTCTTCTTTTTGATATTGCCCTGGCTATTCTTGACGCCATTTTTTCTTCTCCGTAAAACCTGATAATCTTTTCCAGTTCGTTTTGCGCGAAGCTGTTGACAATATCGTAAGCGCTTAAATTCAAATTGCGATCCATACGCATATCAAGCGGCGCTTGCTGACTAAAACTAAAACCTCTTTGGACATTGTCCAGTTGATGAGACGAAACTCCCAAATCCAGAAGAACGCCATCAACTTTTTTTATATTTAAATTTTTTAGTATGTTTTCTAAATCAGCAAAATTTGCTTTTATTAAAATCTTTCGCAAACCAAATTCTGAAAGTCTTCTTTCCGCAAACCGCAAAGCATCATCGTCACAATCAATCCCGACTAAGAAAGCATCTGTGTTTTTAAGTATTGCGTAAGCATGGCCCGCACCTCCGACAGTGCCATCAACATAAACGCCAGCCCTGCTGACTAACAGTGAATCAATAACCTCTTTAAGCATTACCGGCTCGTGATAGAAGTCGGCAATCATGTTTTTAAATTCCCAGATCAGCTATGAAGTGGGCGCATTTATCAATTTCACCAGCGTCCTGTTTTATCTTTTCTTCGAAACGATCTTTCGACCAGATTTCGATGTTTTTCAACATACTGACCAGAACAATATCTTTTTCCAAGTGAGCATATTCACGCAAAGCCGGAGGGATGAGCACACGTCCTTGTCCGTCTATATTACAGTCCACCGCTCCCGACATAAAGAAACGCTGGAAAGATCTTACTTCCTTGCGCAGTTTGGACTGATGGGCTACTTTCTCTTCAATGATCAACCACTCGTCATAGGGAAAAACTATCAGGCAATTGTCCAACCAATTGGTTATTACCAGTCTATTGTCATACTCTTCCGCAAAGATTTCACGGATCTTGGCCGGAAAAATTATTCTTCCTTTTTCATCGATAGTATGATGATATTGCCCCCTGAAAACAGCCATCACTTTCCTCCACGATAAACCACTTTACTCCACATGGGCACTATAAAGGTGACACTTGCCTTTGTCAAGCAAAAAATTTAACTTTTTTTAGAGCTAAGTAACTTAAAATTACAGGAGAAATGGGGAAAAGGATATGATCAATGATTCAGGAATGAAAAATTTAAAAAAACTTATAATTTTAGATGAAATAATTTTTTAATGTTTAGTCTTCCGTATCAGATACATCTTCATTAAGTTGTTGTATTTGTTTATTTTTAATGTTTATGTACTGTTGCACAGCCTGATTATGCTCGTCTAAAGAACTGGAAAAATAGTGTGTACCGTCATTTTTGGAAACAAAATAAAGATAATTAACCGGCGCTGGATTCAGAACTGCTTTCAACGAATCCAATCCCGGATTGGCAATCGGTCCCGGCGGCAAACCTTTGATCAAATAAGTATTATAGGGGGATTTTCTCTTGAGATGGCTTCGTAAAACCTTCCCTTCAAAACTATCCAGGTTATATACAGCGGTGGGATCACTCTGTAGGCGCATCCCTTTTTTTATTCTGTTATAAAATACAGCGGCAATCAAAGGTTTTTCAAAATTTGTTGCTGATTCTTTGCCTACCATAGAAGCAAACGTAACAAACTGGTGTTCATTTAACCCCATGCTTTTCGCCTGCTGGATCATTGCCGGTGTAACTTTTTTCCAAAACGTTTCAACCATTTTTTTCATGATCCGGCGAGTATTCATGGAACGATTAAATTCATAAGTATCAGGAAAAAGATAGCCCTCTATTGACTCCGCTTTTATATTCAAAGATTCCAGAAAGTCTTTGTCTGTGGCCAATTCAAAAAACATTTCTTTATTGATCAGCTTTTTACTGATTAAAATATCTGCTATTTCCCGCATGGAAAGATCTTCATGAATCAGAACAAAATATCGCTTTATATCTCCCCGCATCAGTTTGTTAATCATTTGCCAGGGAGTGATAAGTGAGTTGATTTCATATTCTCCCGCGCGAATCTTAAGCCTGGCTCTCTTGATTACAGCCAGATTATAAAAGAAAAAACGGTTTTTGATCAGCCCCGCCTCATCAAGTATCTCCATGCTTTTCCAAAAACTTGCCCCGGTCGGTATGTCAATCACCACGTTAACATTCTTTGTGTTTATGGACCTAAACGAGTAATTTAACATCAACGCAGCATAAATCGAGGTTGCAACAGCTAAAAAAATAAAGCCACGACGAATGATCTCGTGCGAAGAAAAATATTTCTTAAAAGAATCTTTTAAAGCAAATTTGTTTTTTTTGATGAGTTGTTTCCAGTAATTTTTTTTATTGGATTTGTTCATATGGTTTTGGGAAATCATTTATTAACTATTTGGAAATAGCATCAAGGTAACGCTGAAGAATCAGACAGGCTGCCAGTTTATCAATCTTCTCTTTTCTTTTATTCCAACGCACACCGGCGTTCATCAATATTTCTTCAGCTTCCTTCGTGGAAAAAGTCTCCTGCCACTTGATAACCGGCAGAGAAAAAGTTTTCTCCAGTAATAACGCAAAACGATTTACTTTTTCACACTGAATGCCTTCTGAACCGTCCAGTCTCATTGGATAACCTATCACTATTTTTTCAACTTGATAATCTTTAAGCAGATTTCTCAAAATTTCCCAGTCATGTTTCTTAGTCTTTCTTATGATCGTTGGCAGTCCCTGGGCGGTGAGACCCAACTCATCGCAAATAGACACGCCTATTCTTTTTTCACCATAATCCAAACCAAGTATTCGCAAGCAAGACCTCTTTTGCCAGGCTTGTAACAATTCCTTCTCCTATTTTCAAGAATTAATTCGACAGGCTTTTCTCAAAAAAATGGTTTTTATTT
Organism: uncultured Smithella sp.; assembly: GCA_964480875.1. GTDB lineage: Bacteria > Desulfobacterota > Syntrophia > Syntrophales > Smithellaceae > Smithella. The sequence goes on from CAYZRT010000015.1 coordinate 30,222, forward strand.
TGCAAGTACCATAAATATAAACTTGTGAAAAAATGAAGAGTTTGCTATTTTCCCCAGCACATTATTCAAATCAGACAGGCGAATAAATGAAACATTTCGTTCTCGGCACAGCCGGTCATGTAGATCATGGGAAAACGGCTTTAATTAAAGCTCTCACAGGGGTGGACACCGATCGTCTTAAAGAAGAGAAACAACGTGGCATTACCATTGAACTGGGTTTTGCGTCATTAACGCTTCCTTCGGGTCAAACGCTTGGTATTGTCGATGTTCCCGGACACGAAAAATTTATTAAAAATATGGTTTCAGGCGCCGCAGGCATCGACGTGGTCTTGATGGTCATTGCCGCGGATGAAGGAGTCATGCCGCAGACCAGGGAACATCTGCACATTTGTTCTCTCCTGGGAATAGCCAGAGGTATCATTGCCCTGACCAAAACAGACCTTGTGGAAAAAGACTGGCTAACCCTTGTCCATTCTGAAATAATCGATTTTATCAAAGGAACATTTTTAGAAGGCGCACCTGTCGTGCCTGTTTCGGCCGTCAAAAAAGAAGGCTTGACGAAGCTCATTGAGGCATTGGATTCCACAACAAATCAACTTGCCGAAAAGATGGATGACGGCATTTTCCGTCTGCCGGTGGACCGCGTGTTTACCATGAAGGGATTCGGCACCGTCGTCACCGGAACACTGGTATCCGATCATATTAAAACGGGAGAAGAAGTTCAGATCCTTCCTGAAAATATTGCCGCCCGCATCCGGGGTATTCAGATACACAATCAGCCGGTAGATGAAGCCTGGTCCGGTCAGCGCACAGCCATTAATTTACAGGGCATAGAAAAATCCGTCATTAATCGCGGCAATGTTCTTGTCCGCCCTCAAACGGTTTGGGCGACACAGCGCCTGGATGTGTTTGTCGAATATCTTGCCTCCAATGCCAAGGCTCTAAAAAATAGATCTCTGGTGAGACTGCACACCGGCACCAGCGAAATTATTTCGCGGATAATTATTTTGGAAACAGATGAACTCACGCCGGGACAGAAAGGCTTTGCGCAACTTGTTTTGTCAAACAAGGATGTTGTCGTTGCCGGTGATCATTTCGTATTGCGCAGTTATTCACCTGTTACAACAATCGGGGGGGGGAAGATCATTGACCCTCTGCCGAAAAAACATAAAAGACTGAATAATAAGGTTATTGAAGAGTTGAATTCACTGAGGCAAGCAAATCTGCCGGAAAAAATTTCCGTTATTCTGGAAAGAACCGGTTTTACAGGCATCAGTTTACAGCGTCTGGCCTTTCGTTTGGGCATTAAAGCAAAAATAATCCGGGAAGCACTGGAAAGTTTATTATCCAACAAGAAAGCTTTCCTGTTGGAAAGTGATGACATGACTGTTATTTCCGCACATTTTTTCAATCAGTTGGAAGATGTCATTGTCAAGAATGTCACCGTTTATCACAAGAATCATCCTCTAAAAGGAGGCATGTCCAAAGAAGAACTGAAGGGTTCGCTCGAAAATGATATTTCGCCAAAACTCTTCAACATGGTCATGAGCTCACTCAATAAAAAAGGTACGATAGTAAGCGACAAAGATAATGTGCGACTGGCTGAACATCAGGTGGAACTGGCCGGAGATCTGAATTCCTTGCGCAAAGAAATTGCCGGAATTTACAGTCAGGCGGGTCTGACTCCACCTTCACTTAATGATGTTATGAACCATTTTAAAGATCGGAAAACTAAAGCGCAAAGCATCATTCATTTAATGTTGAAGGATGGAGATTTGATCAAAATAAACGAAGAGCTATGCTTCTGGAGTGAATCGTTAAACAACTTACGCAACGATTATAAAGCCATGCTGATGAAAGACGGCAAGGCCACACCAGCCACTTTTAAAGATTTAACCGGTCTTTCCCGCAAATATATCATTCCATTAATGGAATATTTTGATATGAATAAACTTACAGTCCGGATTGATGATCACCGGGTTTTAAGGAAGCAAATATGAGGAATCATAACAGGATAATTAAAAAAATAAAAATATGTTCCGGTAACAGTGATTCCATTAAACGTTCATCTGCTAAAGTGATTCAGGAAATGCTGCTGACCGTTAAGATCAATGGAGAACCTATGGCTAATATCGCTTGTGCAGGCATTCATCTGAAAGAACTGGCAGTGGGATTTTTAAAATCGGAAAGAACTATCAGCAGAAAAAGTGAAATCGAGAGCATTAAAATCAGTAAAAACAAAAGCTCCGCAAACGTTATATTAAAGAGTAAAAAAAATATCCCCAATGCTTCTATCAAAAATATCTCATCCAGCGGAGCGCGAGGCAAAACCAATATCGAATTGCTGAAACCGCTAAACATCCCGTTCGATTTAAGTGTTAAAACATCTTTGGTGCTGAAACTTATGGACGAGCTTTTAAGTGAATCAGCAGTCCATCATCAAACAGGAGGAACTCACTGTTCGGCACTGGCCGTTGGTAAAACAATTGTCGCTTTGCGGGAGGATATAGGCCGCCACAACACCATTGATATGCTGGGCGGTTATGCTCTTCTGCAAAAAAAAATGCTCAACAGAGCAATAATTTTAACCACGGGAAGAATTTCTTCTGAAATCGTTTATAAAGTATGGAACATGGGCGTGCCAGTGATTATTTCACATTCCGCTCCCACAGCTAATGCTGTTGCATTGTCGAAAAAAGCAAATATTTTGCTTATCGGTTATGTCAGGAACGGCCAAATGACCATTTATTCTCATGAAAGGCGGGTGAAAATTTGAAAGCCAAAGAAATTTATCTCAAAGATATCAAGCAGGGAAACAAGGTTGCATCTTCTTTTATGGTAGCGGAAAAAAACATGGCTTTTTCTATAAAAGGAGCCCCTTATTTGAATGTTCGGCTCAAAGACAAAACCGGAGAACTCGATGGCAAGGTATGGGATAATGCTATTGATTTCGATCAGCAGTTTAAAAAGGGCGACATCATTCATATCGAGGGCCGGGCGGCCAGTTACAGAAATTCAATTCAAATATCAATCATCAATATCCATAGAATCCCATGGGAGGAAATCAACCCTGTTGATTATTTGCCCAGCGTAAAAGGCGATGTGCATGCGATGTTTAATGAAATGATGGAATTTGTCGAAAAAGTGAACGATAAATATTTGCGTGCTTTGCTTAATGCTTTTTTTCAGGAAGAAGAAACCTCTTCTCTTTTTCAGAGAGCTCCCGCCGCTAAAGGATTTCATCATATTTATCTGGGTGGTCTTCTGGAACATACGTTATCGGTTGTGCGCCTGCTGGAAAAAGTTGCCGATCATTATTCGGTTCTTAATAAAGACATGCTTATTGCCGGCGGCATTCTTCATGATATCGGCAAAATCTACGAATTCTCCTACAACAATATAATTGATTACACCGATGAGGGAAGATTAATCGGCCACATTGTCATGGGGGTAGAAATGATCAATAAAAAAATTGCCGCTATTGATGATTTCCCTTCACATTTGGCTCTGGAATTGCGGCACATCATTCTCAGCCACCACGGTGAATTTGAGTTTGGTTCTCCTAAGCGTCCGAAAACACTGGAAGCTTTGGTTGTTCATTATATTGATGATCTGGATGCAAAATTTAATGCTTTTCAAACTTTTATGGCTGATTCCGCCAACGCTGATTCCGATTGGACTGGCTACAATCGTTTTCTGGAACGCTTCCTTTACAAGGGTAAACCTCAGTAATATTTGAGTCTCAAATCCCACGTCGCCTATAGTGGCCTTTAGGCCATTCGCTCTTGGGATAATTCGACTTACAAATATTACTGCACTACGTTTGTAATATTTGAGTCTCATTAAAATTAGACTTGCTTTTTTGAAGAAAAAAAGCATATGAAAGACGCTCCGCAAGACAACTGAATAATAAAAAACTATTAATTGATTCGCGATAGTTAACAAAATTATTTTAAGGGGGGTATAATTTAGTTATGGCTTACAGAACGGACACTTTATGCGGTATATTTCATAACCAGGCATTGCGTTATGGTGACCAGGTTGAGCTTCTTCGGGCAAAGTTCGATAAGAATGGCAACCCCAGCAGCCAGTGGCACTCACGAACATGGAAAGATACTCGTGATGAATCTATAGGCCTTGCCAAAGGCTTGATGGTTTTAGGATTAAACAAAGGCGATCGGGCAGTCATTTTTTCGGAAAGTAGACCAAGATGGGTAATCGCCGACCAGGCTATTCAGGCCTGCGGGGCCGTTGGCGTTCCTCTGTATCCCACGTTAACCCTGGAAGAACTGGGGTATATGACAGCTGATAGCGGGTCCAAAATTGTTATCGCCTCTAATCAGGATAGAGGAGAAATGGCCATCAAGGCGAAAGCACAGGGTGTCCCCATCGAAAAAATTATAGTCATGTGTTCGTGGGACGGTGCAAAACCGGAAGGTGTTTATACTTTTGAAGATGTAATAGCCCTGGGGAAAGACAAGATAAGCGACCAGGACGTGGAAAATAAAATAAACGCAGTCGCACCCGAAGACGTCGCTTCCATAATATATACGTCAGGAACCACGGGCAAACAAAAGGGCGCCATCCTGACCCAGAAAAACTGGGTGGCCAATCTTCATCAGGCTTCCAATTCCACGCTGATGCGCCGTCAGCGGGAAATGGGGAAAATTCATCCGACTCATCTTGTTCATCTGCCCATGTGTCACGTTTTCGGAAGAACAAGCGATTACCACGTTGGAGCTCTCGTACAGGGAAGCATTCTTGTTTTCGCGGAAAGTTTTGAAAAAATTCCCAAAAACCTTCAGGAAATCAGACCTAATGCCGTTATCAGCATTCCCCGCTTATGGGAAAAAATTTATGACACCACAAAATCAATCGTCTCCCGTCAGAATAAAACAACCCAATCAATTTTCAACTGGGCAATGAAACTGGGCGAAAAATATTCACATGCCATGGAAACAGCCACAAGAATGAATCAAATTGATTTGCTTCAATTCGCCCTGGCCAATGTTCTGGTGTTCAATAAAATCAAAAAGACAGCCGGTCTCGACCGTGTTGTGCTTGGTGTATCTGGCGGTGGCAAACTTTCCAAAGATGTTTGCGTGTTTATCCGTTCGCTCGGCATACAGCTCAGTGAAGGCTACGGACTGACGGAAACGTCGCCGGTCATCAACTTCAACGAACCGGAATTCAACGCCAGTTTTGATCCTGCCAAAGCCAACTGGTTCCAGAAAAAAATGATCGATTTGACAGTCGATCTGATGGTGACCAAACAGGCCGAAGGATTGTCACCTTATACCAACCCAATCCGTTCTTTGGGTCTTTCTCTGGCTTATAATACCGTTGCATATAAACTGCAGATCAAGCCGGGCACAGTCGGCAAACCGGCTCTCTGGACGGAGGAAAAAATCGCCGAAGACGGTGAAATTCTGGTCAAAGGGCCTCAGGTATTCAAGGGGTACTGGAATATGCCGGAAGCAACAAAAGAGGCATTTACAGAAGACGGATGGTTCAAGACAGGCGATATCGGCGAATTTGATAAGGATGGGTTCCTTTTAATCACGGATCGCAAGAAAGAGCTGTTTGTTACTTCCGGCGGCAAAAATATCGCGCCCCACCCCATTGAACTGGCCATCATAGGGAAACCGTACATCGATCAGGCCTGCCTCATCGGCGACGCGAGGAAATACATTTGCGCGCTAATCGTTCCCGATTTTCCGGAACTACACCGTTATTCCAAACACAATGGTATTCCTGCATGCTCCGATAAAGATCTTATCTCCAATGAACAGGTCAAGGCGTTAATCCAGAAACAGGTGGATGAAGTCAATGAAACACTGCCGCGTTATGAACAGATCAAGTACTATAAGATATTGGATAAACCTTTCAGTGTTGAGTCAGGCGAACTGACACCGACATTGAAATTGAAACGAAGAATCGTTTTTGAAAAATTCAAGGACGAAATCGAGGGCATGTATCAAAATTAAATAAAGGATTAAACTTCAACCAATTTAAAATCGGATAATCTGCACAAAACAAAGAGGCGCGTTTTTGATGAACGCGCCTCTTTTATTTTTCTAGGAATCAAATTTTGTCAGACGACTTTTCCATATATACATAAGATATGGCATTATTGTATTTTTTAGTTTTAAAAGATTTGTATCCCAATTGATCATACAGGTATAGATTTCTGGGATCACGAACACCGGTAAATAATTCATATCTCTTTACGGCATTTCTAAATTTATTTTCTATTGCATTCATCAAAGCTTTGCCGATTCCATGATTTTGATTCTCCGGAATAACTATTAATTTATTGATGTAACAGGTATTGTTATAATTATACGCACGCACTGAACCAACTATTGTGTTTCCTATACAAGCTTTTAAGATAGTAGAATTAATAAACTCATCCATTATGCTTTCCAGTGTTTGTTCTATCTGCGGCATAGATTTTAAATTAAAGGTTCTTGCCACTTCCCGAAATGCTTTTCTTTGTATATCAAGAATAATGGGTAGATCGTCTTTTATTGCTTTGGTAATAATGACATCGTTCATATAAAAAAATTGCAGAGATTGCTGGAGAAACAATCCCTGCATCGTTGAACTTTAAAAGTTACATAAGTTGGATATTTCATTTTCCTTTAAAATCGGGCTGCCTTTTTTCCATGAAAGCGATGAAGGCTTCCTTAAGATCATCGGTGGTCAGTAGAAACATGTTTTTTTGGATCGCCAGATCCATACCTTCGCTGACGCTTGTACTCCTGCTGAAATTAAGAACCTCCTTCGTGCACTCAATGGCCAGCGGAGCATTCTCGTTTATCTGCATAGCCATCTCACGGGCAGCTTCATAAAGAGCGGTCTGATCTGCATAGACATGATTGACCAGCCCCATTTTCTCAACCTGCTGAACATTGTAAAAAGCTACGGTAAAAGCGATTTCCCGGGCATATCCCTGTCCGATAATGAGAGGAAGGCGCTGCAATGCGCCCATATCGGCGCACAAGCCGATTTTCGGTTCTCTTAGACAGAATGTCGCATCCTGGGAACAAAGGCGAATATCGCAGGCGGCAATAATATGAAATCCGGCGCCAATGCACTGACCATGCACCGCGGCAATGACCGGCTTGGGACATTCCTCGATGGCATTGCAGCAATCAAATAACGGCTGTGATTTTTTGATCATATCAAAAGGCGCTCTGGTTGTTCCCGTAAAATTTCCGGCGGCATCCTTTAAATCCAGACCGGCGCAGAAAATTCTTGCCTTGCTCTTTAAAATGATTGCCCTGACGTCCTCCATGGTTGCCAGCGATTTGAAAACACGGGCAATCTCCGTGGCAAACTCCAGGCTCAGAGCATTTAATTTTTCCACTCTGTTCAGAGTTACGATTGCGATACAATCTTTGATCTCCAATTCTATATATTTATACGTCATACTTTCTCCTGTTTATTTTTTATACAAAGCATTTTTAGTAATGTATTGCCGGACTTTATCCGTGGTAAGATACTTGATGGATTTCCCCTCTCCGACCATTTCTCTCATTCGTGAAGACGATATATCCAAAAAGGTTGTGTGACGGAAATATATCGTGTGCCCGGTCGGGCCTTTAAATCCGTCAATTTTTTTATCATACGTAAATTTCGCGGCAAATTCTTTCGGCAGGATTTGATTGAGTCGCATATCGTCATAGCCGGGACGGGTCATGACGGCAAAATTGCATAGCAGCAGAAGTCTTTCCCAATCTTTCCATGTGGTCACCGCCTGAAATGCATCCTGACCGACAATGAAGTACAGTTCTAGATCTTCCATGTATTTATTGAGAATGTATTCCACCGTTTCCACGGAATAAGATTTGCCGGCTCGCAATTTTTCCACTTCGGAAAAAGAAAAATTAACATTATCTTCAATGGCCAGACGAATCATCTGCTCGCGGTGATTAAAAGAAGTAATGTCCGCCTCCAGTTTGTGCGGCGGTCTTGATGACGGCACAAAAATGATGCGGTTGAGATTAAAAATTTCCAGCATTTCCTCGGCACCGCGCAAATGTCCGAAATGAATCGGATCAAACGTTCCGCCTAACAGTCCCCATCTCATATTCTCACCTGTCCGTTACCGTAAATGATAAATTTTGTCGTTGTCAACTCTTCCAG
>CAYZRT010000016.1:0-38195 GCA_964480875.1 uncultured Smithella sp.
ATCGGATCAAACGTTCCGCCTAAAAGTCCCCATCTCATGTTCTCACCTGTCCGTTACCGTAAATGATAAATTTTGTCGTTGTCAACTCTTCCAGACCCATCGGACCAAACGCATGCAGTTTTGTCGTGGAAATACCTATTTCAGCACCAAGACCAAGTTCAAAACCATCGCTGAAACGCGTGGACGCGTTGACCACGACAGTGGATGAATTGACCTCGTTTAAAAAGCGCTGGGAGTTGGCATAATCATCAGTAATGATTGATTCAGTATGCAAGGAACCATATTTTTCGATATGAGCTATCGCATCATCAATATCCGCGACAACTTTAACGGCCAAAATCAGATCAAGATACTCCGCGTACCAGTCCGTTTCGGTGGCTTTTTCAATTTTTTTCAAAATCGATTTTGTTTTTTCACAACCTCTTATCACAACGCCGGCTTTCTTTAATTTATTAGCCACCAAAGGCAAAAATTTCCGGGCGATGTCTTTATGCACCAGCAAGGTTTCCAAGGCATTACACACGCCCGGACGCTGAGTCTTGGCGTTCAAACAAATATCGACAGCCATATCCATATTGGCGCTCTCATCCACGAAAACGTGACAGACCCCCTTGTAGTGTTTAATGACCGGTATCCTTGATTGAGCGACCACAGCACGGATCAGATCTTCTCCTCCGCGGGGAATGATCAAATCAATATATTCTTCCATTTGCAGCATTTCCGTTACAGCTTCGCGGTCGGTAACCGGAATAACCTGAATCGTGTCTACGGGTATGGTTGTTTCCTGTAATACTTTCTGTAGGACGGAAGCTATCGCCAGATTGGATTTGATTGATTCGGAACCACCCCGCAATATCACGGCATTGCCCGATTTGAGACATAATGCCGCAGCATCCACTGTGACATTGGGACGCGACTCGTAAATAATTCCGATGACTCCCAAAGGGATGCGCATCCGGCCCACCAAAAGTCCGTTGGGTCTGCGCCACATGGAAGTGACCTTACCCACGGGATCGGGCAGAGCGGCCACTTCTCTTAATCCTTTGGCCATCTGTTCAATCGTAGACTGCTTTAAAGTAAGACGTTCCAGCATGGCTTTGGAAATGCCTGATTTTTTAGCGTTCATTACATCTTTTGAATTTTCATTCAGCAGGAATTTCGTGTTTCGTTCCAGTTCTTCTGCCATACGTAAAAGGGCTTTATTTTTTTCCGTTTCGGTTACACGGGAGAGCTTACGCGCCGCCAGTTGCGCATTTTGAGCAATCCGATGTATAGAATTTTTTATTTCCACAATATTTTCCTTCAAATCAAAATAATTACTAAAATTCCAAAGCAAGATTGGGAATCCTATTCAACAATCAACGCTAGCGATTGCCATTCCCGCGTCGCTTTGCTTCTGAGATAATTTCCAATCCCGATATATCGGAATTGGTTAATTCGACTAACAAATTTCACTTAGCTACGCTTATGAAATTTGAGTCTCTTTACTACTTACGCTTCGAGCATCGCATAGCTTGCTCTCAGCGAGTGTCATTAAAATTAAACTTGCATTTTTCCTTTTATTATTGATAAAAACTGCCCCACTTAAAGAAGTATAATTTAAAATAAATTAGATATACGGATGTCAATCTACAAGACAAAAGTTGACGTGTCAAGGCCTTTGCCCAAACAGAAATCACAGGTACTATAGTTCTCTCCGCTTCATTGGAGTTTCACAAATATGAGCAGAATACGCATTAAAGCCGGTAAAAAAATATATCAAATCATCAAGGACGGTGGTGTTAATTTCGACTCTGTTTCGACCTATTTCGGCCCGGCGGTGGGACCCCGCTGGCTTATTGCCAGCGGATTCGATTTGGCTCTCCTTAAAGAAGGATTGTTGGGACGCAAAAAACCTGCACAACTGGTCGGCTCATCCGCGGGAGCGTTTCGCTTTGCGGCATGGCTCCAGCCGGAAGCCATTCAATCGTACAATAAACTTTTGGATGCCTACATCAACGTAACGTACACCAGAGAAGATACACCGACGACGGGGCTGGAAAAAACGACCCATATCGTCAATGCCTACCTGGAAGACGACGCACTTCCCTTTGCGATGGCCAATAAAAAATATCGTCTGGTTGTAATAACCGCAAGGGCGCGTGGTCTGGTGGCGTCTGAAAATCGCTGGATACAAAAAACAGGACTTTTAACATGTCTGATACTTAATTATTTCAGTCGCAATAACATTCATAAGTTTGCCGAGAGGGTTGTTTTTTATAATGCTTCCAAGCCGCCGGTATTTTGTTTGAAACCATATTTCCGGGGAAACTACGTTCAATTAAATGAGATTAATTTCAAATATGCCGTGCTGGCTTCCGGCGCCATCCCGCTGGTCATTAAAGGTGTGCGCGATATTTATGGCGCACCGCGCGGCGTTTATCGCGATGGGGGGCTTATTGATTACAATCTGACGCACCAATTCGCCGAAAGAGACAATGATATAGTCCTTTTCTTTCATCACCAGGAACGCATCATTCCCGGATGGCTTGATAAAAAAATAACCAAACGCGTTCCCGAAGCTCATACTTTAAATAATGTGCTAATGGTTTTCCCGTCACAGAACTTTGTTGAAAATCTCCCGTGTGGTAAAGTGCCCGACCGTACTGATCTTGTTACCTTCATTGACGATCAGGAAACCAGAATAAGGAACTGGAAAAAGGCGGTGGATTTATCCGCGCCGCTGGGAGAAGATTTTCTGGAACTGGTGGAAAGCGGGAAAATTCGTGACATCGTTGAGCCACTTTAAGACCCTTCCATTCCATTTTATGTAACGAGTTAAAGTGAATAAAGACGAAAAAGTTACACGACTAAAAGAAATCTTGAAAGACTGCGTTCTTTGTCCGCGTAAATGTCATGTTGACCGAACGGCAGGAGAACTCGGCTACTGCCGCCTGCCCGCAAAGATTGTGATGGATTGTGCGCTGGCACACCATGGAGAAGAACCGCCGCTTTCGGGAAACAAGGGCGCCGGCACAATTTTCCTTTCATCCTGCAATTTAGGATGTATCTATTGTCAGAATTATCAGATTTCTCACAGTGTTGTGGGCCAAGAGCTCAGCTCAGAACAATTGGCCGATGTCATGCTCGATTTGCAAAAACGACAATGTCACAACATTGAACCGGTGACACCCACGTCGCAGACACCGCTGATTATGGAAGCTCTCCTTCTGGCACGGGCAGAAGGTTTAAGAATTCCCTTCGTCTATAACTGCGGCGGTTATGAAGATTCGGAAATCATCAAACTGCTGGACGGCATGGTGGAAATTTATCTGCCGGATTTCAAATACGGTCTGGAGGAGGACAGCATGATGTTTTCCTCCGCTCCTCAATACCCGCGTTTCGCCCTGGATGCAATAAAAGAAATGGTACACCAGGTCGGTGACGGTCTGGACTTAAAAAACGGAGTCGCTCAAAAAGGAATAATTATTCGTCATCTGGTGCTGCCCGGCAGAATAGAAAATTCCAGAGAAGCCTTAAGACTTTTAAAAAAAGAAATCTCCACAAATGTTTTTTTGAGCCTGATGTCTCAATACACACCGATTGCCAAGGTGCGCCAACATCCTATTTTAAAACGCAGAATCACCCTCCATGAGTATGAACAGGTTACGGATTACGCACTTAAATTGGGTTTCAATAATGTCTTTGTTCAGGAAGTCAACGACTATGAGTTAACACCCAATTTTGAAAGGGATAATCCTTTCGATGAATGAAGATAAGATAATGAAAAACGATTTACAGAAAATTTACGACCGTTTTGCCGAAACATACGACAAGAATCGCGGTCTGTTCGACATGACGGAAGTGATAAGTGATTTTTACAGAAGGCTGTCTGTTCATTCCGGTCATCTTCTTGATTTGGGGTGCGGCGCCGGTGAACCTTTTCCGGCATTCTTTATTGAACATGGCTGGCATGTGACCGGCGTCGATTTTTCCGCTAAAATGCTGGAACTGGCCCATCATTATCAACCGAAAATGAAAACGATACTGGCCGATATTCGTGAAGTTGAACTTCCCCATGAACAGTTTGAAGCGGTAACTTCCATTTACTGTCTTTTCCACATTGAGCATGAAAAACACGAGGAGGTCTTCCGCAAAATTTATCGCTGGCTTAAACCGGGAGGTCTTGCTCTTTTCACTTACGCCACCAATGAGTATACCGGAGCGGATATTTTTAACGGATATAAAGACTTTATGAATGAGCAGTTATTTTACAGCCACACTACGCCTGAAAAATTGACCGCAATATTAGAATCAGCAGGATTTAAGATAGAATCATTGCAATATCGCAATATAGGAGGAGAAACTTTTCTGTGGGTGACTATCGCAAGGCCATGAGTTTTATGATCAGGGAACTTCAAAAATCTGAACTCCGGCAGGTGGTTTAAACTGGAATTCCTTGGGGGGAATGCCCATGTTGATGGAAATATTGGAAAACTTTAATGTTGTAGAATTGCCCATAGCATCATCAAAACTTAACTGTAAAATATAAAAATTATTTTTGTCGATGGTGAGCTTCACCGAATTACAGGCGGCGGTTTTTTCCTTAGGAATTAAATTAAGCAAATAATTCCCGTCTTTATCCAAAGCCCCGGATTGAGCATATTTTATTACGAAATCATCATTCAATTTTCCTGTTCCGCTGAAGAAATTAATTAATAAGCTAGATTGAAAAATACTTTTTGACTTCTGCCGGTAGGCTGCTTTTTCCTCTGAAAGATAAAGCCAGGCCGTCTGACTGTTAATTACCAGTTTTTTTCCTTTAGGTTTGACATAATTCCAGGACATATTCTTAGGGTTCTTAAAGAAAACCTTGCCCTCTTCCCTTTCCGTCTTCTTGATTGACCTGAGAGTTGTCTCCTGAATAAAATCAGCCCGAAGATCTTTTGTCTGCTCATAAGCGCTCTGAAGTTTTTGCACGATATCGCCAACCGGTGGAAGTTCCTCAGAAAAAACACAACACGGCAGAGCAATCCATGATAAAACAAGGCCAAGAGCAATGTAGGTTGCTGTAAATAGCTTATTTATTTTCGAAATATTTTTTGTCATTTTTTATAAAAAACTCTGTCTCCAATGGCACATTTTTTCTTAAGGAGTTTATATCTTATTTAATCGTTCAAGCGCAAATAGCGACGGTGCAAGGCTTACACGATAAGTTGTTGATTATATTAAGTATTTTTGTTGCACAAACCTTGTGCAATTTGGTGTAAAACAGCAACAATTACATACTTACAGCGCTTATCAACAAAGTTATCAACAACCATTTCCACAATCTTGTGGAATGTAAATTTGAGCACCTGTGAAAATGAAATATTATCTTCTCGACGTCTTCTTCCCATCAGATATTTTGACGCGCCAGCCGAAAGGATCTTCCGCCAGACCATACTGGATATTCAGTATTTCATTGTATAATTTTTCAGCCAAGGGTCCGGTCTGACCCCCGTTTATTGAATATTCCTTATCACGGAAATAAATGTGTCCAACAGGTGAGACGATCGCCGCTGTTCCCGAAGCAAATGCTTCTTTTAAAGAACCCTTTTGCGAGGCCGTTATGACCTCTTCAATGGATATCGGCCTTTCCACAACTTTTGTTCCCAGATGTTTAGCCAGAGCAATAACCGAGTTGCGCGTCACACCGGGTAAAATCGATCCCGCCAATGGCGGTGTGATCAACTCATCCCCCATAACGAAAAAGATATTGCTGGTACCCACTTCTTCAACATATTTCTTTTCGGCAGCATCCAACCAGAGAACCTGCGTATACCCCATATCCGTTGCAATTCTACTGGCGTAAAGGCTCGCGGCGTAATTGCCGGCGGCTTTGACATGACCGATTCCGCCACGCACCGCGCGAACATATTCCTCAGAAACAAACATCTTAGTCGGTGAAAATCCCTGCGGATAATAAGCGCCAACCGGACCCACAACGATGAAGAACAGATATTCACTCGACGGATGCACTCCCAATGCCGCTTCCGTCGCAATCATGGTCGGACGGATATACATGGATGTTCCCGCTCCGTGAGGAATCCAGCTTTTTTCCAAAAGAACCAGTTTTTTCATGCCTTCCATAAAGAGATTTTCGTCAATATGAGCCATACAGAGTCTTTCGGCGGATAAATTCATTCTTTTAATATTTTCCGCCGGTCGGAAAAGATATATTTCATTTTGGGGACCACGATAAGCCTTGAGACCTTCGAATATTTCCTGACCATAGTGCAGACACATGGCGGTGGGGTCCAATTTTAAATCATGGTAGGGCTCGATGATGGCGTCATGCCATCCCTTTCCCTCTTTGTATTTCATGGTGAACATGTGGTCGGTGAATATCTTGCCAAAACCAAGTTTTGATTCATCGGTCGGCTTGGATTTTCTTTTTTTCAGTGGTGCTTTTTTAATTTTAATTTCCATAAATGCCTCTTTCCCCAGGCTGCTGCCTCGTCCATACTTTTTATTTGGAAGTCGGTCTGGTATTAAAAATTTTTTTTGACATAACACTAAATTAAACTTCTATCAAGACTTCGGTACTGAATTGCTTCAGCAACGTGAGACGTTTTGATCGATTCATTATTTTCCAAATCGGCAATCGTACGGGACACCTTCAATATCCGGTTAACCGCGCGGGCGCTTAATCCAAGTTTTTCAATGGCCATTTCAATCAACTTATGCGCTTCTTCATCAATCTCGCAAAATTTACGAATTTGTTTCTCTGTCATCCGGGCGTTACATAGAACACCGTTAGAACCAAAACGTTGCTTCTGCAGATCCCGCGCCTTATTTACGCGTGTTCTAACTTCCAAAGATGACTCGCCGGTTTCTTTATCAGAAAGCGCCCTGTATTGAACCGATGGCACCTCAATATGCAAATCTATCCTGTCCAAAAGCGGCCCGGATATCTTGGACTGATACTGACGGATCTGCTGGGAACTGCAACGGCAGGTGTGGACCCGATCACCGAAATAACCGCATGGACAGGGGTTCATCGCCGCGACCAGCATAAATTTCGCAGGAAAAGAAGCCGTTACCGATGAGCGGGTAATCGTTATCGTGCCATCCTCCAACGGCTGTCGCAGGGCTTCCAGCGCATTTTTCTTGAATTCGGGAAGCTCATCCAGGAAAAGAACACCCAGGTGAGCAAGACTAATTTCCCCGGGACGTGGAGTCTGACCGCCACCTACCAAACCGGCGTCGGAGATCGTATGATGCGGAGAACGAAAAGGCCGTACGGCCATTAATGTTTCCTCCTTATTCAGGAAACCCGCAATGGAAAATACTTTGGTAACGTCAATGGCTTCATCAAAAGAAAGATCCGGCAATATCGTCGGCAATCTTTTGGCCAACATGCTTTTCCCGGAACCGGGAGGACCGATCATCAGCACATTATGACCTCCGGCTGCTGCTATTTCGAGCGCTCTTTTAGCCTGTTTCTGTCCTTTGATCTCATTAAAATCCGAATCATATTTATTTGTCTTTTGAAAAATTTTATTAATGTTCAGAACAAGCGGCTCAATATGCCTTCTTCCTTCCAGAAATTCCACAACATCCGGTAAAGTTTTTACCGGTATGACCTTAATCCCTTCTACCATAGCTGCTTCCGCAGCGTTTTCCTGGGGAACAAAAACAGACTGGAGACCTATCTCTTTTGCCTTGAAAGTGGCAGGCAGCACTCCATTGACGCCTTTGATCGTTCCGTCAAGAGAAAGCTCTCCGATAAAAAAACAGTCCCTCAAGGCAGTTTCTTTAATCAACTCTTCAGCAGCCAGAATGCCCACGGCAATGGGCAGATCAAAGCCGGTCCCTTCCTTTTTGATATCGGCCGGAGCCAAATTGATGGTGACGTGACTGCGCGGGAAACGGTATCCGGAATTTTTGATCGCAGCCTTGATGCGGTCCCGGCTTTCCTTAACGGACGCATCGGGTAAACCGACCGTAGCAAATTGAGGCAGTCCCTGTGATGTGTCTACTTCTACAGACACGGGATAAGAATCCATGCCAATGACGCTCATGCTGATAACTTTAACGAACATCGCGCCTTCTTTCAAAAATTTTGGGGGGATATTAACGGATAGAATTATTTATATCAAGATATTTCCTGAAATATTTTCATCCATTCGGAAATCATCCTGCCATTGTTTATTATTTTGAGGCCGAAATCTCATGGTAGCTTGTAGCCTTTCTCCGTAAACAATCTGAGGCAAGCATCTGCCACAGCCTCGTCAAAAAGAATTCCCTTATTTTTTTTGATCTCTCCCAAAGCGGGTTCAATCCCCAGCGATGGACGATAAGGACGATGGGAGGCCATGGCTTCGACCACATCCGCCACCGCCATAATACGGGCTTCAATGATAATTTCATTCCCCTTAAGATGATTGGGATAGCCCGATCCGTCAATCCGTTCATGATGCTGATGGACAATCTGTGCCAGAGGCCACGGAGATTCCACGTGCTTCAGCATTTCATAGCCGGTCTGGGGATGTTCCTTAATCAAGCAAAATTCAAGTTCTGTCAATTTTGTAGGCTTGGTCAGTATCTCCGTGGGCACGGAGATTTTGCCTATGTCATGAATAGACCCTGCCAGGAAAATGCCATCAATTTTGTCCTTAACTATTCCCATCTCCTCAGCTATGGCACAAGCCAGATGCGCAACCCGGAACTGGTGGCCGGCTGTATAGGGATCTCTGGATTCCAACGCCGATACCAAAACCTGAATGGTAGTGCCAACCGCTTTCTTGAGACTTTCGAGCGTCTTCTGGAGCGTTACCTCTGCTAATTTACGTTCCGTAATATCGTGTACAATCCCCCGGAATCCTCTTATGTTATCTGACGAATCTTTCAGCAATGAAACCGATGCTTCAATATATTTTTTAGTCCCATCTTTTCGTATAATCTGCCAGTCAAATTCCTTGGCCGGTTCTCCTGTTCTGTATACTCTATTAAAGGCTTCAAAAAGTTTTTTTGCATTTTCCTCATTTGTAAATTGCCGGTTATTCATTCCAATCATCTCATCCCGGGAATACCCCAGAATAATGCACATGGAATTATTAAAAAATGTAAAATTACCGGCAAGATCAACTTCATAATAACCATCCTCAATATTTTCCAGAATATTTCGGTATTTTTCTTCACTCTGGCCCAGGGCTTCTTCCGCTTTCTTTTTATTGTTTCTAATTTCAGCTTCCCGCAGTTCCCTCGATACAGCCGGACAAAGACGAGGTAAGTTTGTCTTCATCAAATAATCATGAGCACCCAAGCGCATACACTCAACGGCTGTTTCCTCTCCAATCGTCCCGGATATAATAATGATGGGAATGTCTAAATGGGCATCTTTTAGCACTGTAATGGCTGCCGGAGCGCTGAATTGAGGCATTTTATAATCACAAAGAATGATATCCCACTGATTTTCTTGAAGAGCTTTTTTCATATCATCGGCGGTTTCCACCCTTTTATAAAAAGGATTATAACCGCTTTTTTTAAGCTCGCGGATTATCAGCAATGCATCATCTTCCGAATCATCAACTATTAATACCTGAAGCGTTTGATCTTTCACGTGACGACTATCCGATTTTATAAATAATATTGGGAATCAGAACATTGAATAATGGTTACAATCTTGACGACTTTTCATCATTGAAACACAAGTTTATTTGATGAATATTATGCTAATTATTTTATACAATGTCAAGAATGATAGCCAATAAATATTAATATCAATAAAAATTGATTATTTATCAAACAATATATAATGATACTTCAATAATATTAAAGTGTTATCAAGACAATATCCGCTTAAATCCTTTATGGAAATACTTTTTTATCATATGTCTTTCTATGGATTCCAACCGGCAAGTCTTGCCCATAGCCACCAGACGGCACGTCCTTTTAAAACGCAGTTTAATGTTTCACTGTGCGCACAACCACCACAGTTTGTTGCCAATGTCGTCAAATCATGACTGGGATTTGCGGCAATCCATTGCGTAGCCCAGTTTCCATTTGAATAATTACATCCGTCATCGGCATTCAATAACATATAGTTAGTCGCACCATCCGGATCATAGCTTTCGATATCGGCAAAATCAAAAAGAGCCTTACCGTTGGCACTGCAGTAAGCGCGTATTTGCTGATTGCGCAAATTCAGGTTTCCCGCGGAACCGCTTCCGTCCAGATGACCAGTCATGTAGACAAATTTAACTTCGGGATAATCCTGTTCCAATTCGTTCATCAGATTAAGATAAGTGTCGATATCTTCCGCTGAAGCAGAGCTTACCTGTCCGCACCAGGACCAAATAGCAACATTGATGTCCGGATGATTATCCAGGTAATTACGGGTTGCGGTCGCCCAGGCTGTCCGGTCAGGATTGCCTAAGTCGCTGGCGCCGGAAAACGGCGAATCACGCAAATCAAGTCCATTGTATAAATTATCCGCAGCAGCCAAAGCATCCATGCCGGTAATCAACTGGCTGCCATGCGACGTATGACCGTAAGCAATATGGAGAGAGGCCTTGGCCTGATGGATAGCATTTTCAGGAATGGACTCAAAATCAGATGCAGCCGTGTGATCCGCCACAATTGCATTCGTGGGATTAACCGGCGCTGATGCCACAGTAACCGTTACTGTATACGTTTTGGTTGATGAATCTTCCGCGGTAACCGTGTACATTACCGTGGTTGTGAAATTATTTTGGGTTGTGCCGCTGACCTGAACCACCCCTCCAACAGTCACACTCTGACCGGTCGTGGCAAAGGTAGCAACAAGAGAATTCAAAACTGTCCCGTCAGGAACTGTCAAGGTTATTGTATTTTCTCCTATTACGCCGCTTATACCCAGTATCGAAAATGCGGTTATATTTTTTTCAGAGCTAAGAACAGGTGCATTATCCGTTCCGCCGCCGCCACCGCTGCAATTAACAAAAAGGAGCGATAGTGCAAGGCAGAGAACGTAAATAAAGCAAGAAGATTTAAGGGATATTTTTGAAATCATGATTCAATCCTTTATCGCTGAGTTATTTGTGAACTTGATACTATTTGTGCAGTTAGTTTATGTCAATTATTATTTCTCCGGCAAACGAAATAGAAGTTTAAAAAATGATGCCGTGCAGGAATTCTTGACCGGTAAAAAAATTATTGCGTTTCTTGACTCATCAATTAGCCTGTGCTAAGAGCAACATTAATCAATGATTCAATAACAAACTCCGAAAAAAATAATGTAATGAAAAAATTATCCCATATTAATCAAGCCGGCAATGTCCAGATGGTGAATGTCACGGCAAAGGCAAAAACAGTGCGTAAAGCAAAAGCGCGTGGAATGGTCAAAATGGATGCGCGAACTTTGAACTTAATAAAAAAAGGTCATATTACAAAGGGCAGTGTTCTGACCATCGCCAAAATCGCCGGCATTATGGCCGCAAAAAAAACGGGAGAGCTCATTCCCCTTTGTCATCCGCTGGAATTAACCTCGGTTGACTTAACGTTAAATATTGATGATAAGAATACGCAAATTATTATAGAATCCGAGGTGCAAACCGCCGGGAAAACCGGCGTGGAAATGGAAGCGCTGACAGCGGTTAGCGTTGCCGCTTTGACGATTTATGACATGTGTAAAGCGGCAAATAAGAATATAACCATCGAAAGCATCATGCTTTTGGAAAAAAGCGGCGGGAAAAGCGGATCCTTCAAAAGGAGTAACTAACATTATTCTTAAAATCAAAATGGGTATTTCAGCGTAAGGAATCAAATCAGGATTTACATAAATGGAACAGAGCGTTTTTAAAATCAAGAAGGCTTTTCTCGTACCCTTTATCATACTGGTCTGCCTTCTAGGCCTGCTGTTACTGTTCAGTTTACTCAAAGGTCAACCTTGGGAAAAAATTATTTTGGGAATTTCTTTTGCCGGTACGTTGCTCGTCGTCATTGAGGCCGTAAACCGGGAAATCGCCGTAACCCCGAATGGGTTAAATATAAAAAAGTTTTTTCGTGTAAAGCATGTCACCTGGCCGGACATGACACATTTGGCCATTGTGGAACTGAACAAGAAAGCATATTTTCTATTAACAACAACCAAAGGTTTTTATTTTTTCTCCAACATGTTTGAAAATCATGCTTTACTTATTCAGCTTATTGTGGATAAGCTCGAACCTAAAAAAGTTGAAACAGAAATCAGGACTTATCTGGAACATCCTATTGAGCGTCGTTCATTGATAGTAATCTGCTGGATTATTGTATTAATTATTAGTGCTTTTATAATTTTAAAATTCTTATCGGCCTAAGTATGAGGCCGGTTTTTTTAAAAACCATTTTCATATTCAACCTTGCCGGGAAGGAGCAGACTTTAAGATGCGGTCTAAAAAAAAGAGTAAATCGGAAATTGTCATGAATGTTAAGGCATCTCCTTACGCGGCAGTTGAAGAAATAATTGAAAAAAAACTGGAAGATATTGCAACCATCTTATCTTCTTCCGGTGATCGTAAAAGCAAAATATATGAAGAAGTTATGAAAATGGTGGAAAAGGGCTTGTTTAAAATAGCTCTGCGCCGGTCAAACGGCGTGAAAAGTTCGGCGGCTATTTTTCTGGGCATTAATCGCAATACGTTTACGGATAAAATGACCAAGCTTGGCATTAATTGTAAAAAAAGCAAATGATCAATAATATTTAATCTTTTCATTAGTCAACAAATCGACAAGGTCTCGGGAAAATAATCTATTAAACTCAGGAACGGTTTTTGCTTATCACATTGTAACTTCCTTGGGGAGACAGAATCACTCCCCTGGTTTTTTTGTGACGGTATGTTGTCGAATCGTATTGCAAGGCCATGTAAGATATCAAGAAACATTTTTTTGCATATGTATTCTTTCTGTTCTAAGAAAATCGACAACGGCACATTAAAAAAACAAATTTGTTGAATAATTATTTTATGAAGAAACTAAAATTTCGTAAGCCTTTAAAATAAAAGGAGATAGTGATTGATACAAAAATGTTTAATATTTTAAAAAAATCCTTCTTTTTTGTTACGAATTGCCGAATTTGTTTTGGCGTTAATCCGAATACTGTTCATGTACCATCAATCATTCTTATCCCCATCGTACCCAATCAGCTTAATTGCGGTTTTGCAGGTTTGATAAGCTGTCGGTTGCAAAATAAATTTTCGAAAACAAACGTAGATCGAACATTAACCGATCTATGGGAAAAAATAAAAAAAGCGGGAATACAATCTTTTTTCCCCGAAAAAAATTTAGCGGGATTCTTCTTAAACGGCTCCCAAACAATCAAAGATATGGAGAGGGTCATAGATGAACTTAAGGAAGAAGAAACGCAGGAATATCTCTTTTTTCAAACAGAAAAAGCAAATAATCTGTACATCATCAATGAAGAAATAAAAACTTTTCTGGCGGACGAAGAGAAACTGTTGGAAGATCAGGCATCCGTCATCCAATCGACCGATCTGGAATTAATTAACAGCCGGCTTCTTTCGCTGAAAGATATCTGCTGGATTTTAGAAAAAGATATTCTGGCCAATCTTAAAAAGATTCTGATGCTTACCGGGAAACAGGAATATTCCGATGTCGATCCCGCAACTTTTCGCAAATACAGAAAGCTGAATCTTCTGTTGAACGCTCTGGACCGCCTGGAAGTAAGAGGACGTGACTCTGCAGGAATACAGTTAAGCTTTTTTTTAAAAAATGAAAAATCGTTACAAAATATCATGCGACAAATAACCAAAAATGGATTGTCCGACGATTATCAGCGACGGACGCAAAAAGGTGATTTGTTAAACCAATCTATTTTCGTTTCAAGAAATCAGAAAAACGATGACGGAAATATCAGCGTAACCTTCACCTATAAAACCTTTTCAGTCGTCGGCGAATTGGGACGTAATGTCAACGAGTTGAGACATGTCATCCAAAATGATCCTATTCTTCAGTTTTTTGCTGCTGAGGAGTCGGTTTGTGAAACGACGCTGATGCATACGCGCTGGGCTTCTGTCGGCTCCATAACGGAAAAAAATTGCCATCCCGTCAACAATTACACCACCATTCCGTCAACATCGGCCTACCCTCTATATCCGGGAACGGACGCCCAAATTAATGTGGTTTTAAATGGTGATATTGATAATTATCCGGCGCTCCGGCAGTCTTTGGAAATCCAAAACGAACTCATCGCTCCGGACGTTGCGACAGACACCAAGATTATTCCTCTGCAAATTGAAAAATACCTGATGGCGGGGAAGAACCTGACGGATGCTTTTCGTCTTGCCCTCAATGATTTTGAAGGATCTCATGCCATTGCGATGACCAGCAATCTGGAGCCGGGCAAGATGTTTCTGGCACTGAAAGGCAGTGGCCAAGCTATTTACGTAGGAATCAGCGCCGATCAATACCTGTTTTCTTCTGAGCTTTACGGGTTGGTTGAAGTGATGCCACTTTTTATCAAAATGAATGGAGAAGAAAACAACGGCAAGTCTAACGGACAAATTTTTGTCCTTGATAAAAATGCAGGAAGCGGTCTTGACGGTATAAAAGCAAGCTTCTATGATGGCACATCGATTGTCCTCTCGAATCATGATATACAAACTGCTGAAATCACGACTCGGGATATTGATCGTAGTCATTACCCCCATTATTTCCTCAAAGAAATTTCTGAATCCTCAATGTCCATAAAAAAAACTCTGCGCGGCAAATATCGAATCACTGCTTCCGATCAATCAACACCACAGGCGATATTTAACATCGGGAATGACATTGTTCCTGCTTCCGTGCTGAATGCTCTTCAAAATGGGTTAATTAAAAAAATTGTCGTCATTGGTCATGGAACAGCAGCTGTAGCGGGGCAAGCTGTATCCGACGCATTATCAAAATATCTAAACGGCACAGGCATCAACATTTTTTCCTGCATCGCTTCGGAATTCAGTGGTTTCGGATTGAAGGACAATCTTTCGGATACATTGGTCATTCCGATCACACAATCGGGCACAACAACCGACACCAATCGCGCTGTAGCCATGTCCAAAGAACGTGGGGCGCAGATCATCTCCATCGTCAATCGCCGACAGTCGGACATTACAGCGAAATCACATGGTGTATTCTATACCAGTGACGGACGAGATATTGAGATGTCGGTTGCTTCGACTAAAGCGTTTTACGCCCAGATTATAGCGGGACAGTTGCTGGCCTTGTATTTTGCCAAGCTGTTGGGAACGCGAACCGACAACGAAATAGCGACAGATTTACGTAATCTTGAATTGTCACCGTGTTTAATGGATAGAATCTTTGCCAATCGTGAAGCCATTGCCGCTTCGGTGAAAAACACCGTTAACAAACGTTACTGGGCGATTGTCGGCAGCGGTCCCAACAAGGCGGCAGCCGATGAAATACGCATCAAGCTTAGCGAACTTTGCTATAAAAGTATTTCTTCCGATATTGTTGAAAATAAAAAGCACATTGACCTGTCCGCCGAACCTTTAATTCTGGTCTGTGCCTCGGGCAACCCCCAACCCGTGATGGAAGACGTCATTAAAGATGTCGCTATTTTCAAAGCCCACAAGGCAATCGTAGTTGTTTTTGCTGATGAAGATGATCATCGTTTTGATCAGATAGCCGATTCAGTTATTCCCATACCTGTCGCACCGTCTTCGCTATCGGTTATCCTCAATACAATGGCCGGTCATTTATGGGGCTACTATGCGGCTCTCATCATCAACAATGAAGCTCAAATATTCAGAGAATTCCGCAGTCGCCTGGCATCTGAATTCTCGAAAAGGGAACGAAGGAACCTCTCCGCTTTTGATATGATCGCCGATGTTTCTCTCCGCCGAATCATCAATGATTTCTATGCGCTTTTCAACTCATATCGTCTAAACGGATCTTTTTGCCTGCTAAACAGTAAAACCATCGTCAATCTATCCCTGTTGTTAAAATATGCCTCGGGCAAACTGCCACTGCAGGACATGCGTATGGACTTCGCATTAAAAGAAAATCTTGTAAATCCATTTGACGCACTTGATACGACCCTGGGAATGGCCATCGATGAACTCGCCCGTCCGATAGACGCCATTCGTCATCAGGCGAAAACAGTTACCGTCGGTACTAGCCGTAAAGAGCAAGAACCAAAGGGAGTTATTTTTGACATCCTGAAAGATCATAATTTTTCAATAATGAATCTAACCTATCGCGAAATACTGACTATCAAACGCTTACAGCCCGCTGTTGCTTCCGTCAAAGGATATACCCTTTACGATATTAGAGGCCTCGATGAAAAAGGCAATCCGTCAGATTTCTCTACAATCGCCGTCCGCAAAAAAGGAGGCGTTACCGTTCATATGAACTCCCGCGCGGATTATTCCACAACGCTGATGGGGGTAAAGAAAACTATTGTTGGCACAGGCCATGTCTATATAGGCCGTGGTAAAATAGATAATGCGTCTATCGTTATTATTCCTCTGCAAAGAGAAGAAGCCAAGATCAGCAATCTGCTTTTAATTCACATCATCTTTAATGAAAAGCTCAATTTATCTAAAAAGATCGAAGTGTTGGGACACAGATATGATGATATCCGAAACATAATCAATGAATATAACATTACATGGAATGATCAATTTTTGGAGACTATATCTTTGGAATCACTTTTCAGCGAACCTATCGAAGACATTGCCAAACTAATAAAATCAAACAAAAACAAAAAAAATGCTTAATGAACTTTATAAACTATTGAATATATTTGAAAATAAATATTTGTTAGTAAAATGTAGAAAAACAAATTTTTTATTTGACAAAGATTTTTTTTAAAAGTAAACATACGGCAAACAGTTGCCGTTTAGGGTATGAAACAATTATTTAATCCGGAAGATATCGAAAGAAAGGTCATTTTGATTCTGAAGATTCTGAACGAAAGTTCAGAATCACAGGGCGCTCGTGTAATCGCGAGAAAAATGAAGGAATGCGGTATTCAGTTGAGTGAAAGGACGGTTCGTTATCACCTCAAACTGATGGACGAAAGAGGATTGACGAAGCTGGTAGGTCGTCGCGACGGCAGAATCATTACGAGTCTGGGACTTGATGAAATGAACAATGCCCGCGTTCTGGATAAAATCAGCCTCTCTATTTCTCGCATCGATGTTCTCTCCTTTAAAACAACTTTTGATATTAAAAACCGCAGTGGACTCGTCCCTGTCAACATTTCCTTCCTTCCCCAACATCAATTCAAGAAAGCTCTTGCGGTAATGAAACCGGTTTTCAAAAAAAAAATTGCCATTTCCGATCGTGTTGCTGTTGCTCATGAGGGAGAAAAACTGGGAGAAGCAGTTGTTCCAGAGGGGAAAATGGGTTTGGCTACGGTGTGCAGTATTTTGATTAACGGTGTACTTTTGAAACACGGTATTCCGATTGATTCCAAATTCGGCGGAATATTGCAGGTAAAAGACAGTGACCCTTTAAGATTTGTCGAACTGATTCATTATGCCGGATCATCGCTTGATCCATCGGAAATTTTTATTCGCGGCAAAATGACGTCCGTAAAAGAAGTCGTCAAGAAGGGTGAAGGAAAAATTCTGGCGAATTTCCGGGAGTTACCAGCGCTTGCGTTGCCCCTGGTAGAAAACATCGTAACTGAATTTAATAGAATAGGTATTCACGGCATGATTTCTATTGGCAAAGTGGGCAATCCCATCTGTCAGACCAATGTCGACATCAATAAGGTGGGCATGATTCTTCTGGGTGGACTCAATCCTGTTGCTGCCGCTTACGAAGAAGGTTTTGATATAGAAAATAAGGCAATGTCCACCATAATGGAATATGAAGAAATGGTCAGCGTTGAAAATATATAATAAAAAAATTAGAATTATTGAGGAGGATTAAATTATGTCAGTGATCAAAGATGTCATCGCCAAAGTTAAACAGACAGACCCCAATCAGCCGGAATTTCATCAGGCTGTTGAAGAAGTTATGGAAACCCTGGAACCCACCGTAAAAAAACACCCCGAATTCGTCAAAGCCAATGTCTATGAACGCATTGTGGAACCGGAGAGAGCAATGCAATTCAGAGTTCCCTGGGTAGACGACAAAGGTAATGTTGTTGTCAATAGAGGATTCCGTGTACAATTCAATAACGCTATCGGTCCTTTTAAGGGCGGTCTGCGTTTTCATCCTTCTGTCAATTTAGGAATCATTAAATTTCTTGGGTTTGAACAGATTTTCAAAAACGCGCTTACCACTTTGCCTATGGGCGGCGCCAAGGGAGGCTCCGACTTTGACCCTAAAGGAAAATCGGATGGAGAAGTCATGCGTTTCTGCCAGGCGTTCATGCGTGAATTATTTCGCCATATAGGCGCAGATGTTGACGTACCCGCCGGAGACATCGGTGTTGGTGGCCGTGAAATAGGTTATCTTTATGGTTACTACAAAAAAATCCGTAATGAACACACCGGCGTTCTGACCGGAAAGGGAATGTCCTATGGCGGAAGTTTAATTCGTCCGGAAGCAACGGGATACGGCACAGCGTATTTTGCCGCAGAAATGCTGGCCACCCGCAAGTTGGATTTCAAGGGCAAAACGGTCGCCATCAGTGGCGCCGGCAATGTCGCTCAGTATGCGGTCGAAAAAGTAAATCAACTGGGTGGCAAAGTCATTTCTCTTTGCGATTCTTCAGCCTGTATCATTGATGAGGCCGGCATTGATGAAAAGAAGTGCAATTACGTGTTGGATTTGAAAAATGTCAAACGCGGTCGTATTTCGGAATACAAGAACAAATTCAAAGCGGAATGTTTCGAAGGGAAGAATGTCTGGGATGTTATCCGGGAACAGGGCATAAAAGTGGACATCGCTCTGCCCTGCGCGACACAAAACGAAATCAACGGCAAGAATGCCGCCGCACTCGTGAAAAACGGATGTATCTGCGTTGCCGAAGGAGCCAACATGCCTTCCACTCCCGAAGCGATCAATATTTTCCAGGACAAGAAAATCCTTTACGGTCCCGGCAAAGCAGCCAATGCCGGCGGCGTCGCTACTTCCGGTTTGGAAATGAGCCAGAACAGCTTAAGACTTTTGTGGACCCGTGAGGAAGTTGACAACCGCCTGCTGATCATTATGAAGAGTATTCACAAGGCCTGCTATGATACAGCGGAAGCATATGGTAAGAAAGGTGATTACGTAACCGGCGCAAACATTGCCGGGTTTACCAAAGTTGCCAATGCGATGCTGGCTTACGGCGTTGTATAATTTATTTTAAAAATACGGAGGCGGCCTCATGGATTTTAAATCAAAATCCGCTGAAAAAATAAAACGGCTGATTGAAAAAGGCGTAAAAATTCCCAGTCCCGAAACAATATACATCGGGGATGAAGTCAATCTCAGTCAGATTTCCGAAAAGGGTGTCACTCTGTATCCCGGCTGCCGAATCTATGGCGAAAAAACCGTCCTATCATCCGGCTGTACGCTGGGTTATGAAGCGCCGGTGACCGTTGAAAACTGTCAACTCGGTCCAAAAGTTGAATTAAAGGGAGGTTTTTTCAGCAAATCTGTCTTCTTGGAGAAATCCAATATGGGAATGGGCGCGCACGTCCGGGAAGGATGTATCTTGGAGGAAGAAGCCGGTGGCGCTCATTGTGTTGGTTTAAAGCAAACCATTCTTTTTCCCTTTGTGACCATGGGAAGCCTGATCAACTTTTGCGACTGCTTCATGGCCGGAGGCACCAGCCGCAGCAATCACAGTGAAGTCGGCAGTTCTTATATTCATTTTAATTTTACGCCCGATGCCGACAAAACAACGCCGTCTTTGCTTGGCGATGTTCCACGGGGGGTCATGCTCAACCAACCCCCTATTTTTCTGGGAGGTCAGGGAGGCATTATCGGCCCCGTCCGTATGGGGTTTGGCAATGTCGTGGCAGCGGGTTCTATCCTGAGACACGATTATCTTCACGATCATCAACTGATTTTCGAAAAAGATCCCGGAAGCGGCATGAAAAACTATGTGCCGTCAGCCTATCCGAACTTAGGACGCATTGTTGAAAACAATATTCTCTATCTGGCAAATCTCGTGGCGCTGGAAGAGTGGTACAAACACGTCAGAAAACATTTTTTACAAGCTCAACCGCTAGGTTCTTTCCTGTTTACCGGAGCCATGGAACAACTTGCATCAGCGAAAAAGGAACGCTTGAAAAGATTGAAATCCATGGCGGGAAAAGCCGGCATCGCAGTCATCAAACAAAGATCGCAAAAGTATTTGAAAGGCAGACGCGAATTTCAGGAGCAGACAGGATATATTGAAGATATCTTTCATGGCGATATTGCTGATAAGAAAGAGGCAACGAAAAAACGACGCAATGTGTTCCTGAAAAAACTGGAAAAAGCTGTCGCGAAAAATCAGACCGGCTATATTGAAACAATCCAGACATTGCCGGCAGACATATCTTTACAAGGCACCGTCTGGCTAAACGATATCGTCAATGTTCTTGGTGAAGCAGCAGCACGCGCTCTGCCCTCCTTGGGTCTGTTTAAAAAATATAATAAAAACTAATTTGATTCTCAAACAAGGAACAAGAACAAAAAGGAGAAGTAGATGGGTAAATTATTTGGTACTGACGGAATCAGAGGCGAAGCAAACACCTATCCCATGACATCCGAAATCGCGTTTGGTGTCGGACGCGCCATCGCGCATTTATTTAAAAAGAAAGGGCACCGCTCTGTCGTTATCATCGGGAAAGACACAAGACTTTCCGGTTACATGCTGGAAAGTTCCCTGGAAGCAGGTATTACTTCCATGGGAGGTTATTCCTACCTGGTTGGGGTCATGCCGACACCGGGCATTGCCTTTGTAACACAGAGCATGCGTGCCGACGCGGGTGTTGTCATTTCTGCCTCTCATAATCCCTTTCAAGACAACGGACTGAAAATTTTTGGAGGAGATGGCTACAAGCTAACCGATGAACAGGAAGAAACAATCGAAGATTTGATCCTCAACAACAAGCTTTCCGACTTGATGGCGACAGGACAGGATATTGGAAGAGCCTTTCGGCTCGAAGGCGTGAATGGGCGTTATATTGTTTTTGCAAAGAATACCTTTCCACGCAATCTCAACATGGAGGGCATGAAAATTGTTCTGGACACAGCTAACGGAGCTACATATCGTGTAGCGCCGGACACGTTCAATGAACTTGGCGCCGATGTTGATATCATTCACAAAACGCCCAACGGTATCAATATCAACGATAAATGTGGCTCTCAACACACCGAAATCCTTAAAGAAAAAGTGGTGAATAATGGAGCATCCCTCGGCCTGGCTTTTGACGGAGACGGTGATCGTCTTATTGCAGTGGATGAAAAAGGAAACGAGATCACAGGAGACCAGATTCTTGTCATCTGCGCCAATATTCTTAAAAAAGAAGGAAAATTGAAGAACGATCTTCTGGTCAGCACCGTAATGAGCAATCTAGGTTTAAAAATTGCCTGTAAAAAATATGGATTCAAGCATCATGCGTCTAAAGTGGGAGATCGTTACGTTCTTGAAGACATGCTGAAAATGGGGTCTGTTATAGGCGGTGAGGAAGCCGGCCATATGATCTTTTTGGAGCATCATACAACCGGAGACGGAATTATTGCCGCCTTGCAACTGGTCGCTGCCATGGTCAAAGAAGGCAAGCCTCTTTCCGAACTGGCGCGCATGATGGACATTTTTCCGCAAAAATTGATAAATGTTAATGTGAAGAGTAAGCCGGATATTGATAAAGTTCCAAAACTTGTTGAAGCCATCAAACAGGTGGAAAAAGAACTGGGTGAAGAAGGACGTGTGCTGGTCAGATATTCCGGAACTCAGAACATGTGTCGTGTCATGGTGGAAGGACCGTCGGATACAGTCACGGCAAAATATTGTCAACAACTTGCCGACATCGTAAAAAGCGAATTAGGATAATAGCAGGAGAAAATTACTATGGCGATTACTGTTTATGTTACCAAAGATTTTGCTCAAATGAGTGAAGTTGCCGCGGATATTGTGATCAAAAAAACTGTCGAAACACTCAAAAAGAAGAAAGAGGCCGTTTTAGGACTGGCCACAGGAAATTCACCGACAGGACTCTATAAACACTTTGCTAAAGCAGCCAATGACGGAAAGTTTGATTCCGGTCGCATTCGCAGTTTCAATCTCGACGAATATGTCGGTTTGCCGGGCGATAATATTCAGCAGCGGGTCATTCACCCGGAAAGTTACGCTTATTTCATGATTCAGGAACTTTTCAGCCATCTCCATAAAAAATTTATAGAAACACGCGTTCCTTACGGGTCTTTAATTGATCAGAAAATCCTCATCAGGGAATTGCGGGAAAACAAAAAAGACTGGGAATTCAAAGGGACAGATGCGGGAAAGTCCATCGCCATTAAAGCCAAACCAAACTCAAAGTATCTGGCATGGATTCGAAAAGAAATTCTTGACGGGTACGCTCGGAAAATAAAATTGGCGGAGGGAATCGACCTGCAGATTATCGGCGTTGGCGGCCGAGGCCATGTAGCTTTTCACGAGTCAGGCATTCCTTTCCACGGCAGTTCAGTTCTTTTAGTCAAGCTAGATGAAAACACCATTGCCAATGCTGTAGCGGACGGACACTTCAAAACCAAGTCGGATTCGCCGCAATACGCCATCAGCATGGGCGCAGAACTGGTTTATCAGGCAAGAACCGTCGTTCTGGTGGCCAACGGCGCACGCAAAACAGAATCCGTTACCCGCTCGCTTTTGGGTGATGTTACTCCAGAAATTCCAATATCTTATGGTCAAATATATGCCAAAAAAGGCGGCGAACTGATTTATGTGCTCGACCCGACTGCGGCGAAAGATCTTTTAACAAGCCGGACTGAGCTCAAAGACAAAGGTATTGTTTTAAAAAATATGGTCTAAACTACATTTGCTACGGCATCACAAAAACAGCAAGGATAGTCATAGTGAAAAATACAAAATACATCTTTGTCACCGGCGGTGTTTTATCGTCACTCGGAAAAGGCCTGGCGGCAGCATCCATTTCCGCCCTTCTGGAATGCCGCGGGTTAAAAGTCAGCAATCAAAAACTGGATCCTTACATCAATGTAGATCCCGGAACGATGAGCCCTTTCCAGCACGGCGAAGTCTTTGTAACCGATGACGGCGCGGAAACCGACCTCGACCTGGGACATTACGAAAGATTCTGCTCGACCTGCATGGGAAAAAGAAATAATCTCACAACCGGACAGGTTTATTACTCCGTCATTACCAAAGAAAGACGCGGCGATTACTTAGGCAAGACCGTGCAGGTTATTCCTCACATTACCAACGAAATTAAAGATTATATCAGGCAAACCGCTGACGGCTTCGATGTATCCATCGTGGAAATAGGCGGTACCGTCGGCGATATTGAAAGCCTTCCCTTTTTAGAGGCAATCCGGCAGTTCCGCAATGAAGCCGGAAGAGAAAACGCCATTTTTATTCATTTGACCTGGGTCCCGATGATTAAAACCGCGGGTGAGGTGAAAACAAAACCCACCCAGCACAGCGTCAAGGCCCTCCGGGAAATCGGCATTCAGCCGGACATCCTGCTGTGCAGAACGGAGAATTTTCTCTCCGACGACATCAAGGCTAAAATATCCCTTTTCTGTAACGTGGAAGTTAACGCCGTTTTCACGGCCAAGGACGTCAGTTGCATCTATGAGGTTCCGCTGGTTTTTCACCGCGAAGGTCTGGACGCCAAAATCGTTGACCTGCTCAACATCTGGACGGGGCAGCCGCATCTGGAAACGTGGGAAAATGTCGTCAACCGGTTTTACAATCCTCCGAATGAGGTATGCATCGGCATTGTCGGCAAATATGTCAACCTGACCGATTCTTATAAAAGTCTCAATGAGGCGCTGACCCACGGGGGCATCGCCAACAACTGCCGCGTGACGTTAAAATTCATTGACTCGGAAAAAATCGAAACCGAGGGAGTGGAAAAATACCTGAATGCTGTGGACGCCATTCTGGTTCCGGGAGGTTTCGGCAACCGCGGCATCGAAGGAATGATTCTCGCCGTCAGATTCGCGCGGGAGAAAAAAATCCCCTTTTTCGGAATCTGCCTGGGCATGCAGATGGCCGTCGTGGAATATGCCAGAAACATCTGCAAACTGGAAGAAGCCAACAGCTCCGAATTCGACCCCGCCACCCCGTATCCCGTCATTGACCTGCTTCCCGAACAGCGCAATGTCCGGGAAAAAGGAGCGTCCATGCGGCTCGGCGCCTGGCCTTGTGTTGTTGAAGCCGATTCATTTGCTTTCAGGGCTTATGATCAGAAAAAAATCTCCGAACGCCATCGTCACCGGTATGAATTCAATAATGATTACAAGAAGGCCCTGACGGATAAGGGGCTGCGCATAACAGGCATGTCACCGGACGGACATCTCGCGGAAATCGTGGAGATTAAAGATCATCCGTGGTTTCTGGGATGTCAATTCCATCCGGAATTCAAATCCCGGCCGGTCCAGCCCCATCCGCTTTTCAGCCGTTTTATCGAAGCCGCTCTGAAGAACGGTCAGAAGAAAAAGCAAAAAGCAAAACAGAAAAAAAAACAGGATCGAATTAATTAATAATATTGCAGAAGAATTTATAATTGTTGCGTCCGCTTGTTTTTACGGAGTACATAGCCATATCGGATTTCTTCAGTAAAGAATCCCTGTCTTCACAGTCATCAGGATAGACGGCAATTCCTATACTCGCATTGGAGGAAATTTTATTATCAGACAAAACAAACGGTTTCTGCAAAGCTTTCAAAATTACTTTTGCCACACCGGCAGCATATTCCGTTCTATCCAGATCCGATAATAAAATCACGAATTCGTCACCTCCCAAACGGGCAACGGTATCGTTATGACGCAAAATATTTGTCAAACGATTCCCAATCTCCTTGAGTAAATTATCGCCAACCATATGTCCAAGATTGTCATTAATATCCTTGAAATGATCCAAATCAAGCATCATCACGGCAAGCTTGTTCCTGTTTCTTCTGCACTGAGCCAAAGCCATTTGCAAACGATCCATAAACAACGTCCTGTTGGGTAATCCCGTAAGAGCGTCATGTGTAGCCATATAATTCAGTTGTTTATCCCATTCCTTGCGTTCGGTTATATCGCGTATGATTCCCTTAAATCCGATGGGTCTGTAGGAAGAATCTTTTCTTAGAGAAACAGATGCTTCAATATATCTCCCTGTTCCATCTTTCCTGATAATCTGCCAATCAAATTCTCTCGTCGCATCTCCTGTTTGGTAAACCTTATTGAAAGCCTGATATACTTTTTTTGCCATGTCTTCGTTGGTGAAGACCTTATAATTCATGTTCTTGGTTTCTCTGTTGGAATACCCTAACATGTCGCATACTGAATCGTTAAAGAAGATAAGATTGCCGGCGAGGTCAACCTCGAAATAACCCTCTTGAATATTTTCTAAAATAGTCCTGTATTTTTCTTCGCTTTCACGGAGAAATTCTAACGATTTTTTGCGTTCAGTAATATCGCGAAGGTTGATAATCACCGCGTCCACAGTGTCATTATTCAAAAGACTGCTGGCCATGGACTCAAATATAAGCCAGTGTCCATTTTTATGTCGAAGACGTACTTCCGAACGTACAACAGGAGCGATGGGATCATTTAATAATTTGTTGAATGCTTCAGCTACATTACCTGAATCATCAGGATGGATATTTTCCAATCCATTGCCGCCTATTCTTTCCTCCGGTGTGTAGCCCAGAATTTTTTCAACAATAGGATTCTCATAGGTTATAATTCCTTCGCGATTCACGATAACTATAATATCCGAAGACTGATCCGTAATCGTTTTAAAAAGTTGTTCTTCCAGTCGTATCTTTTTCTCCATACGCTTTCGTTCAGTTATATCTATAAAACTGCCCAGCGCCGCCCGTTTGCCTTTAAATAATATGGAGGCAACCGTTTCTAAGACCCATATTATTTCTCCACTTTTTGTAACAAATCGGTATTCATAGGGTTCGCAACGACCCTCTTTCAAACACTGTATCGCCTGTTGTCGCACCTTTTCTTTATCCTCTTCATAGATATTGGTTAGAGAATATGAGCCGATGAGTTTCTTGTCTGTATATCCGGTTATTTTTTTATATAATTCACTTACATAGACAAATTTACCATTCTGAACGATATATATTCCCACCCCGGCATGGGCTATAATTTCTTTGGAAAGACTGGAGAGATCCTCCGGCTGGATTTTATTCTTGATAACTGATTTTTTTTCTGATTTTTGCTTTACTGTCATTTTCGTTCAAATCACCATTAATTTATGACAACCACATCAAATCATGTATAAATAATCAAGCTTATTAATTTTTTTTCAATATTGCGGCGCAGAAAATAGGTTAAACTTACGTTTTCTGTGAAGTATATTACTGCGTCGTTTATATGAAGAAAACGCATAATGTCAAGAATTTTTTTAGCTAGATTGCAGCTTTAGACTCGCTCTCATAAAACAAACAAAATCATTTTAACAACAAAATATCAGGAAGCGTAATGAAAACAAACCAGTTTATGCTTGACAGCTATAAATAATTGGGCTAGATAACGCCACCGAAAAATGAATTCAGGAGGATATTTTGGCAACACATAAGTCGGCGGAAAAACGTGACCGTCAGAACAAAAAAAATCGTCAGCGCAACATAGCTGCCAAATCGGCACTTAAAACAAAAATTAAATCGGTAATCGCCGGCGTGGAAAGCAAAAATAAAGAACAATCCAGCAATGCATTGAAATCTGTTATTCCCGCTTTATCTAAAGCGGCTTCCAGCGGTTTAATTCATAAGAAAAACGCTTCCCGCAAGATTTCCCGACTGACCAGGAAAGTAATGACACTCGCTAAAAACGAGTCCAGATAAATCTGGACGAAGTTTGAAGCGTAAGTGGAATTATCCCCGAAGCGAAGCGGACGGGGATAAACAGCACAAGCAAATCCAGCGGCTGGCTTCAAATCCAGCCGTTCTTTTTTTCAAATGTGAAATTCATCACGCCTAAGATTTTCCCGAACAATATTTTCAAGACATTAAATTTTATATTTGCTTTGTACTCGATAATCATTTACAGATGAAAGTCAGGAAGATCCATGAAAGAAAGCACATGCGATAAAGCGCTTTTAGGCGATTTAATAGTGGACATCGGGCGTCTCTTTATCAGCAAGCCTTATGCAGCCGGAACACTTGAAGGATTGGGTAAGGAAAAGCTGATTGTTAATGTATCCTCCTTTGACTGCACTACGTTTGTGGAAATCGTTCTTGCTTCAGCCCGATGCGCCGTCGCCGCAAAATTTTCAAAACATGAATTCCGGAAAAACTTAAAATTAATCCGTTATCGTCACGGAAAAATTGATGGCTATTCCTCACGACTACATTATTTTACCGATTGGCTGCGCGATAATGAAAACAAGAAAATCGTAACTGATATTTCACGCCAACTTGGCGCAAAACCCCAACGTAAAAAGATAAATTATATGACTGCTCATCGTGAATTATATCCGGCACTAAAAAACAAACCGCAATTGATCATAATGACAGACATCGAAAAGAAACTTTCCCGAAAGTCTTCCTATATTATTGATAAAGCAAAGATCGGCGCACAGATAAAAAAGATTCAAAGCGGTGATATTATCGCCTTTGCCGCCAACCAGAACGGTCTGGATGTCGCACATGTCGGTTTTGCCATCCGGCTGGGGAAAAGCCTTCGATTGCTCCACGCGTCGCAAAAAGAAGACAAAGTGGTCGTCTCGAAGGAAACGCTTGTTGCTTTCCTGAAATCCAACAGAGAATTTACCGGCATCATCGTTGCGCGTGTCTGACAACATGATGAAACCTCATAAGCCTGTTTGCAGATCGTTAAAATCATATGTTCGCAATATTTCGTTGAAGTTAATTTATGAATAAATTAACTTGACAACGGTTGAGTGTTTAACTAGCATTACTGAGCAATTGTTCAATGTGATATTGATAATTTTTTAGATGATCCTCTTGGAAAAATAATTACAGACTATAAAAAGCAGGTGTCATGGTTAACGACAACCGTCAAAATATTATTAACGCCACGGATCGATTACTGCAAACGCATGGTCTGGCCCGTCTCACCATCAGTAAAATAGCAAAAGAGGCAAAAGTCGCTGAGGGATTGATTTATCACCACTTCAAGGACAAGGCCGAGCTCATTTTTGAAGTGGTACAAAATCGCGTGCAGGAAGCTAAAAACCTCATGCAGAATTTGCCGCTGGAAATCGGCAAACGTACCCTGTTGGAAAATCTGGAAAATATTCTTTTTGCGGTTTACCGCGCTTACCATGAAATCACACCGATAATCTATTCCATATTTGCCGACCAACATTTGCATCTTCGCATTCAGGAGATTATAGAAGAAAGAGAAAAAGGTCCTCAATACGCTATTCAAGGGCTGGCGGTTTATCTGGCAGCGGAACAAAGACTGAGGCGTCTTTCGGCTGTTGTAGATACTCCTGTACTTGCCAAATGCCTGTGGATGCTAAGCACTCAGTTGGCCATGCTGGAAAATCTCATGGGCAACAAACCCGATGAGAAGCAAGTTCGCAATGAAATCCGCAGTTATTTAAAAAACATTGTCATCGGCCTTAAACCTCAATCTGAAAAAAAGAAAAAAAAGAGAATTTAAGAAGAAAAAATAGAAAAACCTATTCACTATTTATCTTTTATAGAAAAGAGGTACCTCATGAAAAGTAACAAAAAAGCAGGATTCATTATTATTTCGATCATTCTTTTTATCGGTCTGATCCTAAGCGGTTGCAGCGAGAAAAAGACAGGCAGCCCACCCCCCATGCCGGAAGTAGCCGTGATGACCATACAAACGAAACCTGTCGTCACGACAACTGAATTAACCGGCAGGACTTCCGCCAATCTGGTTGCCGAAGTGCGCCCTCAGGTTGGCGGCATCATTCAGAAACGTCTTTTCACGGAAGGGTCAAATGTTACAGTTGAACAAGCGCTATTCCAGATAGATCCTGCTTTGTACCAGGTGGCGCTGGATAACGCCAGAGCAGCTCTCGCCCGTTCAGAGGCACAATTATCCTCGATACAGTTAAGAGCATCCCGGCTAAAGGATTTGCTAACCGAGAAGGCGGTCAGTCGGCAGGATTATGATGACGCTGCCGCCGCGCTCAAGCAGGTACAGGCGGATATTCAGTATGGGAGGGCCAATGTAGAAGCCGCTCGCATCAACCTGCAATACACCACCATTACCGCGCCGATATCGGGACGAATCGGCAGATCCAATGTCACGGAAGGCGCTCTGGTTACTGCGCATCAGCCGATTGCTTTAGCGACCATCCAGAAATTGGATCCCATGTATGTGGATGTCACTCAATCCACCGCGGACATCCTCAAATTACGTCGTCAAATGCAGGAAGGCTTACTGGAAAAAAACGGCAGAAATCAGCAGGAGGTTCGATTATTTCTGGACGATAATTCAGAATATCCGTTAAAAGGAAAACTTCAGTTTCAAGACGTCTCTGTTGATCCCACAACCGGATCGGTTATTTTGCGCATGGTATTTCCCAACCCCAAAGGCGTCCTGATGCCGGGGATGTTTGTTCGGGCAATTGTACAGGAAGGAATTCATAAAAATGCCATCTTGATTCCCCAGCAGGCTGTGTCTCGCGATCCCAAGGGAAACCCCATGACTTTAGTCGTCGGCACAGATGGAAAAGTTCAGGAAAAGCAGATTACACTTGACCGGGCCATTGGTTCGGACTGGCTGGTCTCAGCGGGCCTTAAGCCGGGTGAGCAGGTGATTGTCGAAGGCATGTTAAAGGTAAAACCCGGTATTCCTGTTAAAGCGGTTCCTTTCGAGAACAAAGAAAAAAACCCGAACTTGATTCCGCCAGTAAAAACGAATTAACGGAGGCTCCTGATGCTATCGAAATTTTTCCTGAAACGTCCGGTATTCGCGTGGGTCATTGCCATTATTATCATGGCGGGAGGCGCTCTGGCCATTTACAATCTGCCC
The DNA here is from genome assembly GCA_964480875.1 of uncultured Smithella sp. Lineage (GTDB taxonomy): Bacteria > Desulfobacterota > Syntrophia > Syntrophales > Smithellaceae > Smithella. The sequence continues at coordinate 30,046 of CAYZRT010000016.1, forward strand.
ATCTCCCAGTATCCACAGATGGCTCCTCCGTCTATTTCTGTTTCGGCGTCGTATCCGGGATCTTCAGCGGAAACGGTGGAAAACAGCGTAACCCAGGTTATTGAGCAGAGAATGACCGGATTGGACAATCTGCTGTATATTTCCGCAATCAGTGATTCTGCGGGAAGTTCCCGGCTGGAGTTGACATTTGCTCCGGGAACCAATCCGGACCTGGCCTGGTCCCAGGTGCAAAACAAAGTACAGGCTGCTTTGACAAGTCTTCCCGATGTGGTGGCAACCCAGGGAGTCGAAGTTCGTAAATCCACGAGAAATTATCTGATGGTCGTGGGATTGATTTCGGAAGACGGCAGAATGGACAACAAAGATTTGACCGATTTTGTCAAGTCCAATCTGGAAAAAGTTCTGGCAAGAGTCCCGGGAGTCGGCGAGGTGGAAATTTTTGGCGGCGGTTACGCCATGCGCGTCTGGCTCAACCCTGAAAAGTTAACCAATTATCATCTTACTATTGACGATGTTCTTGCGGCACTGAAAGCTTATAATGTGGAGGTTTCCGCCGGACAATTCGGAGGCGGCCCCGCCGTCGAGGGCCAGCGTTTGAACGCCTCCATCATTGTTCAGAATATGCTTTCCTCTCCCGACGAGTTTGCCGCCATTCCCATCCGCACAAATCCGGATGGCTCTGTGGTGCGTATCAGCGACGTGGGACGCACCGAACTGGGCACCGAATTTTACGATATCGATCTCGCCTATCAAGGCAAACCGGCCACTGGTCTTGCCATTCGTCAGGCCACTGGCGCCAATGCACTGGATGTAGCCGAAGCCGTTAAAGCAAAGTTGGCAGAGATGAGCCGTTTTTTCCCGGCAGGGATTAAAGTTGTCTACCCTCACGACACGACACCCTTCATCAAAGTGTCCATCAATGAAGTGGTGAAGACCCTTTTCATCGCGATTTTCCTGGTCTTCCTGGTCATGTGGCTTTTCCTGGGCAACATCCGGGCCACGCTGATTCCCACGATTGCCGTACCCGTGGTTATTCTGGGAACATTCGGGATTCTTGGGCTCTTCGGTTACTCCATTAACATGTTGACCATGTTTGCCATGGTGCTGGCCATCGGACTTCTGGTAGATGACGCCATCGTTGTTGTGGAAAATGTTGAGCGAATTATGGTTGAAGAAGGCCTGCCTCCCATGGAAGCCACAGCCAAATCCATGGAGCAGATCACGAGCGCGCTCATCGGCATCGGTCTGGTTCTTGCGGCTGTGTTCGGTCCCATGGCATTCTTTCCCGGCTCTACCGGAGTCATTTACCGTCAGTTTTCCATAACGATCATTTCCGCCATGCTTCTGTCGGTTGTCGTGGCCTTGATTTTGACGCCGGTACTGTGCGCCGCGCTACTCAAACCGGTTAAGGCCGGTCATGAACCGGCGGAAAATGCGATTCCTCTTCTGCGCCCGTTTTTCCTGTGGTTTGATCGTGTGTTCTTTCGTATGCGAGATCGCTATGTGGGGTTGGTCGACCACTCTCTTTCCCGGGGAAAGCGCTATCTGGCCGTTTTCCTGGTTATCATTGTGGTCATGGGGGTTTTGTATATCCGCATGCCCACCGCTTACCTTCCGGATGAAGACCAGGGAATTTTACTTTCCCAGGTCATCATGCCGACCGGATCCACGCTCGAACAGACCAAAGACGTTGAGAAAATCATTGAAAAGTATTTTCAGGAAAACGAAAAAGAGGCGGTGGAATCCGTTTTCACTATTGCCGGTATGAGCTTTTCCGGACGGGCTCAGAACAATGGCATGGTCTTTATCAAATTAAAAGACTGGGATCTTCGTAAACGCAAAGACCTGAAAGCCAAGGCCGTCGCCGGCCGGGCCATGGCAGCTCTTTCCGGAATCCGCAACGCCATGGTGTTTACCTTCCCGCCTCCCGCCGTTCCTGAACTGGGGATGGCCAAGGGATTTGATTTCGAGCTACTGGATCGGGGAGGACTGGGACATCAGACGTTGATGAACGTCCAGTATCAACTTCTCGGCATTGTATCAAAGGATCCACGCGTTACTTCTGTACGTCCCAACAGCATGGCGGACGTGCCCCAGTATCGCATTGATGTGGACTGGGAAAAAGCAGGAGCGCTGGGTGTTCCCATTTCCTCCATCCATCGAACGCTTTCCGCCGCTTTCGGCAGTGCTTATGTCAATGACTTTATGCAGGGAGGCCGCGTAAAAAGGGTCTTCGTTCAAGCAGACGCTCCATACCGGATGCTGCCCAAAGATCTGGAAAAAATATATGTGCGTAACACGCAGGGCCGGATGGTTCCCTTTTCATCATTCGCTTCCGGTCGCTGGACATCAGGGCCTCCCCAGTTGAATCGTTTCAACGGATTTCCTTCCATTAATCTTTGGGGAGAACCCGCTCCTGGAAAAAGTTCGGGCGAAGCCATGCAGGCCATGGAAGAAGCGGTGGGGAAACTCCCCAAGGGCTTCGGCTTCGACTGGACCGGCCTTTCTTATCAGGAACGGATGTCCAGTTCGCAAGCGCCTTTGCTTTACGCCTTTTCTGTGTTCGTCATCTTTCTTTGTCTGGCTGCGCTCTATGAAAGCTGGACGATTCCGATTTCCATTTTAATGGTTCTGCCGCTCGGTGTAATCGGAGGCATCATCGCTTCCAGTATGAGGGGCATGGCCAACGACGTGTACTTCCAGATTGGCCTTTTAACAACCCTGGGACTCACCACCAAGAATGCGATTTTGATTGTCCAGTTTGCCAAAGGAGGGGTTGAAAGAGGAATGGGACTGATCGAGGCAACACTTCAGGGCGTCAAGTTGCGTTTCCGTCCCATCGTCATGACATCGCTGGCTTTCGGCTTCGGCGTTCTGCCTCTTGCGTTAACGACCGGCGCAGGAGCAGGCGCACAAAATGCCATCGGCACCGGTGTGCTGGGTGGTATGATCACGGCAACCATTCTGGTGCTTATTTTTTCACCCCTCTTTTATGTGCTGATCGAAAAGATTTTCGGCAGAACACAGAAGCAGAAATTGATCAAACCTGAAGACACGACTCCATCCGAGGTAAAATAATATGAACAGAACGTTACGCTATGCATGGATCATCATGATTTTTCTGGTCACGGGCTGCACGCTGGCCCCTCAATATTCGCGTCCGGACGCTCCGGTGCCTTCCGAATGGCCGACGGGCCCGGCCTATCAGGAAACAAAAGGAGATGCAACTGTCAAAACGGCTGCGGAACTCCCCTGGCGGGAATTTATGACCGATGAGCGTCTGCGCAAGATCATTGAAACGGCGCTCCATAACAACCGTGATTACCGGATCGCGGCTCTCAATGTTGAAAAAGCAAGAGCCTATTACGGCATTCAACGCGCCGAGCTTCTTCCCTCCATCCACGGACTCGGAAGCATGTATAAGGAACGCACGCCGGCGGATCTCTCGTCCACCGGCAGCGCCTACACCGCAAAACGATATGACGTCAATCTCGGCGTTGCTTCCTGGGAAATAGATTTTTTCGGGCGTATCCGCAATCTGAAAGACGCGGCGCTGGAACAATACCTTGCCACTGAAGAGGCGCGCCGCAGCGCGCAAATCATGCTTGCATCATCGATTGCGCAAGTCTATATGGCGCTGGCCGCGGACAGGGAAGCCTCTCAGATGGTTGCCTCAACGTTGAAAACGCAGGAAGAATTTTATCGCTTGATCAAGAAAAGGGCCGACGCCGGAATGGCATCGGAGCTTGATCTCCGCCGGGCTCAAAGCCAGGTGGACGCGGCCCGGGGCGAGGTCGCGCTCTACATCCAACTGGTCGCCCAGGATGAAAATACCCTGAATCTTCTGGTCGGTTCGCCTGTTTCCCAAGAGCTTCTGCCCGCGGATTTGAAAAACGTCACGCCTCCGCGGGACATTTCCGCCGGTTTGTCATCCGCAGTGCTTTTGTCGCGGCCGGATATTCTGGCGGCAGAACATCGTCTCAAAGGGGCCAATGCCAATATCGGGGCGGCCCGCGCGGCTTTTTTTCCGCGGATCACCCTGACGGCTTCCGCGGGAACAGCCAGTAATGAGTTGTCCGGTCTTTTCAAGTCCGGCACAGGCACCTGGTTATTCTCGCCCCAGATTATCGTACCGATATTCGATGCCCGCACCTGGCACGCCTATGATGTCACCAACGTCGAAAAAGAAATCTCCATTGCCGAGTATGAAAAAGCAATTCAAACCGCTTTTCGGGACGTGGCCGATGCTCTGGCAGAGAGAGGAACCGTGACGCAGCGCGTTGCGGCTCAACAATCGCTGGTGGAAGCTCTAACCGTAACGTATCAGTTGTCTGAAGCGCGATATAACAAGGGCGTGGACAGCTACCTCTCCGTGCTTGACGCGCAACGGTCGCTTTACGGAGCGCAACAGGGTCTGATCATGCTTCGTTTAGCCGAAATCAACAATATCATCACGCTCTATAAATCCCTGGGGGGAGGAAAAGATCTTTAGGAAAAGGTTGTGACATGACCAAAAGACTGCTGCTGCTTGCCGTTGTATTGCTTGCGGTTTTACTGACACCGCAGATGTCCCGTGCATCAGATCACCAGGCGCGCATGTCGGACACGTTCACGTTTTACATGGAGAATGATCTTTTCGAAAATCTGGACCGCTACTACACCCACGGAACAAAATTCTCCTGGATTTCCCGGGATCTTTCAAACTACCGGGAGATCACATCCATCCCGCACTGGATGCAGGGCATCATCGAAAAGGTTCCCCTGGTCAACGATCCCGAGCAACAGCGCTCTGTCTCTTTGTCTTTCGGACAAAACATTTACACGCCGGAACATAAAGAAAAAAAGAGGTTGATCAAGGATGACCGTCCTTACGCAGGCGTCACGTATCTGGGATTCGGCCTGCACAGTAAAAATACAAAGCACATGGACACGCTGGAACTGGGCTTCGGCATCGTCGGACGTCATTCCTACGCGGAAGATATCCAGACGAAAATTCACGAATGGACGGATTCCGAAGTCGCCAGGGGCTGGAAAAATCAACTCCGCGACGAACCGATTCTGAATGTGTATTTCGAACGGAAATGGAGACTGCTGCAGTTGAGAAATTCGTCCGGTTTGGGCGTGGATTTGATTCCGCACACCGGCTTGGCCTTGGGAAACGCTTTTACAGGCGCCAATATTGGCGGTCAGGTGCGTTTCGGCTGGAACGTCCCGAACGATTTCGGAACGTATCTGATCCGTCCGGGCTCCGACAGCAGCGCCCCCCTGGACGATACGGACCCGCGTTTCTTTGCGCCCCTGCACCGTTTCGGCATGCACGTTTTCTTTGCGGCCGACGGAAAAGCTGTCGCCCATAATATTCTGCTTGACGGAAACACGTTTCGCGACAGTCACAGCGTCGAGAAAGAACCTTTCGTCGCCGATTTGATCGGGGGTGTCGGCTTGATCATTTACCGTATCAAGATCACTTATTCCTATGTTCACAAAACGAAAGAATTTAAAACGCAGAAAGATGAACAAACTTTCGGGGCCATTACCGCCTCATTTACGTTTTAAATTTCAATGTACTTCGTTTTTGAAATTTGACTCTCACAATAAATTTATATCAGGGTTTCTCGAAGTGATGATAATCCTTCGGTTGATCAAAATTTCCACCCCAGTGCCAGCCATACCTGAGAAATTCCTCAACGATGGGATTCTCTGCCGTAAAAGTTCCCCTTTCTTCCGGCAGATATTTCGCTCCTTCCGGAACAACCACGCCGTTGGGATAGATAACGGGATTTTGTTCCGGGTTGATATCCAGGGCCTTCCCCAGTGAATGCATGGAGAGCTTTTTTGTTCCTTCAATCATCCGGAAATTGAAAGAAGAAGAATTATTATCCGCCATGGATGTATAATCATTCCACTGATAAGCGGATATGGGAACAACTTTCCCGATGGGAAACAGAATTTTTTCAATATAGTTAAATATATCATAGACATCATCTTCCAGTTCCCTGTTGACAATAATCTGTCCCTGATGCTTTCTGCCGTCAAATGAATAATAAAGGACATCAACAAGCGACAACGTAAGAATAATGTCTTCTGGCGCTGTCGTTCCTTCAACTGCCTCGGAAAAACTCATCGAGCTATCCACGATTACTTCTTCGATACCATTCATTGATCGTTCCTTTATATAATTCCTTTACGATTAAATTCATCACGCTTCCCGGCAAAGATACTTCGCCGTAAATTTCACGGACGGTATTATAATCCAGACGATTATAATTATCCAGAAGCGGCGTAATCATCACGCCGGCCATATCCACCGCTCCCGGAGAAATAAATATTCTATTGTCGCCTGTTGCAAAATACGCATCCGGACGGTGTTTTCTACGCATAAACACAACCAGTTTCCAGCAATGAACAGAATAATAGCAAATGACGTTAACCGGCGGTTCATCATTGGTCTTGAGTATTTTTTGTGTTGCTCTTAAAAGATTAAGGAATTGCTCGGTTAACGCCTCCGCGTTTTTCGATTCCAGAGCAACAACAGAACGGTCAAAAATCTCCGATCGGCTGTATCGAATGGAAGACTCCTCTTTGACCGGCGAAAGTTTTTTTAATTCCCGCAAAAAGGGAAGAAATTTATGGGGTACAGCTTGAAAATGCAGATGATCGGGAGCGGACGCGCCGCAGACCGGACCATTGTAAAAAACGGCGTAACCGGCTATGTCAGCGCTTAACTGTAAAAGCCAATTTATTGACGCAGCGATCTCCTGTTGTTCATGACGCAGCGAAACTATCGTAAAATGGTTCTGAAAAATCGGTGCGGGGTTACAGAGAATCAGATATTGATTTCTGTACAAAACACCGAGCTGCTGGAGCGGCAAATTATTTTCGCATAAAAAACACGGCCTGTTTTTGATTGATTCTTTATCAACCGCGGCGCCGCTGCTAACAGCGCGGGCGGGATTAAATTGCAGATAAACTTTATAAGCACCGGATAACTTTCTTGTATGAGCGGCGGCCAAATTCCTACAGGACTCATCGAGTTTTGACCAGGTTTTCTTTTGCGTATCGTAAAGGCTCTGGCAAAGTAAAGGCAACGATAAATCTTTATTACCCGAAAATTCAGCAAAAATTCTGCTGCTCCTCGAGTTAGTTTCTTCCTTATTTGCCAATTTTCTGGCTTCAATCTCCGCGGTACGCAGTTTATCCTTATAAAAATCGTTGGCGTTTTGCTTTTCGATGGAAAGCCCGGCATCCGTATTGTTTTTCCAGCGGCGGCACCAGTATAAATTTTCGTAAATCCTGCCGATTTTATACTCACGGGTAATTCTCAGCGCCACAGCATAATCTTCGCCGTAACTGACATTGGGAAAACCAATCCGGCGAATGACAGACAAGTCAAAAGCACGCGGCGCACCCATACCATTAACGCGCAGCAGATTGTTGTGACCGTTTTTCTGTGTCCATTCTTTGTGCGCAATGAGTCCCGGCGGAATCTTTTTCAGACGCTCATTAACTATAGTATAGGAACCGACAACCATTGCGTACGGCCCTTTGCGTAAAGTATCCACGATTTTCTGCAATGTTCGCGGAGAACTGTAAAGATCATCCGAATCGAGTTGAACAACATAACGGCCACAATACGGCGAATAAATTGCTTCATTCCAGCACCCACCGATGCCCAAGTCTTTTCGTGAAGGAATAAGATGATGAACATGAGGATTTTTTAATGTATATTTCTTTAAAATATCCGTCGTGCCGTCCGTGGAATGATTGTCCACAACAATAATATTGAAGGGGAAATTTGTTTTTTGTTCCAGAGCGCTGGTCAGCGCTTCGGCAATCGTTTTCTTGCGGTTGAGCACAGGAATAACAATACTGGCCTTCCACTGAAACTCATCCAGTTGTTTACCCGTGTTTTCTGTTCTCGGAGGCAGGTAAGCCTCTATACGCTTTAGATGATTTGTCGCTATCTTTTCGAACTTTTTCTGACGAAGGAAATTTTCTCTTGCCAGATAAGCAAAGTGCGTTTCTGTTTTTCTGCCCGATATTTTTATTCTTTCTTGCTTAACTGAGGAAACCGTATACAAAAATTCCGGCACATGAACTATTTCATGGTCAGAGGAAATCTTCAATCGCAAGTCGTATAAAGTTGTATC
>CAYZRT010000017.1:0-36342 GCA_964480875.1 uncultured Smithella sp.
CAGTGCCCGTGCTGGATGGTGATACGGAGGATACCCTGGCGGTAAGAATTTTGAAAGAAGAGCACAGTATTTATCCGCGGGCGATCCAGCTCTTCGCCGACGGCAAACTTGAAGTGTACGGACGTAAAGTACGCATCAAGGAATAAATGAAAAACATTTTGTCCGGAATAATTTTTATATCTACCCGCGAAGGAATTATTGAATGTACGATCTTATTGTCATAGGCGATGATCTTTCCTCTCATATAGCCGCTGCGGTCGCCTCTTCTAAAGGAATAAAAACAGCGCTCATCTCAGAAAACGGCTTAGCGGGTTCCTGCGTCATCGGAGACCTCGTTTTTAATATCGATGCAACTCCTGTTGCAGGTCTCGGTGAAAATCAAATATTTTTTTCACTTTTAAAAGACGTGGACATTTCCCCGGAAATAAATTTATTAAACCCCTCTTTTCAGATCATTCTTCCCGAAAAAAGACTGGAATTTTTCAACGATAAGGAAGCGCTGGTTAAAGAGCTTTTGAGAGAATTTCCTGACCTGGCTCAGGAAATTACATCATACTATGATGCCCTGGAAAAGAATTCATACGCGGCTGAAAAATGGCTTTATCATCATCCCTTCATCCAGCCGAAGCGCTTCAGAGATTACATGGATTATATGAAGCTGATTCCTTATCTAATAAAGAATAAATTAATTACTAACAAACTAAAGCGGATGGTCTCCAGAAATGTCTCTTTTCAGAAAATTATGGAGGCACAAAATGCCTTACTTTCATTTAGAACAAACCATCATACTTCCTTCTTTTCCAATTTTCTATACTGCGCTGCCCAGCGAGGTATTTACAATTTTTCTTCGGGCAATCAGGCTTTTTTTGATGCTCTGATAAAAAAAATTGAAATGTCTGAAGGCCTGTATCTGAAAAACCATGAAGTCGTATCCGTCAAAAAAGGCAATCTCATTAATATAACATACATTGATAAAAGCGGCGCGGCATCGAACATTGAAGCTGATCATTTAATTGTCAGCACAAAATGGCAAAACATTCGCCTGATTCTTGACCGCAAAAAGAATTTCAGTCTTGGTGATTTTATCAGGCCAACTAAAATTTCTAAATATCCTTTTACGATTCATCTGGGAATCAAATCAACATGCATACCGGAAAAAATGGCCAGACATGTGGCTGTCGTCAGCGACATTCGTAAAGATATCTACGATGATAATCTTATCATTCTGGAATCCGTCACATGCCAAAGTAAGGCAACGGATTCCTCGCCCAAGATTCCTTTGTCCGCCACCATTTTTCTTCCTGACAAGGAGGATATCTGGTCCAATGATAATTTAAATCAGACAGCCCATTCAATCATTGAACGTCTTGAATTTTTCCTGCCATTTTTAAAAGAAAACATTGAATATCTCGACATTGAAGAATCTATCAATGTTTCCAAAAAACAAAGAAACGTTGTTAATCCAAAATACCAGATACGTAATGCTTTGATGACAGGCTTCGCCGCCAAAAACAACAAGACAAGATTCGGTAATATTTATCTCACAGGAGCCTCATTGCTTTCTGATGCAGGTTTTGAGGGAGAAGTTTTGTCAGGAATTAACGCGGCGAATTGTGTATCTGTCAAAAGGAAATAGCTTATGGATTTTGATTTTTCTATTTCAAATCTTGGGAAAAGATTCATAAAATCTCCGCTTAAAAGCACCCGATTCACAGACGACAAAAAAAGATTATTATTCAATTCTTATTTGGATAATTATTTTTCTTTCATGGATGATCAAGGCCAGCCCGTTTCCGTGGAGCTTGCGGGACCGCGCGACAAAATTTATTTTAATCCTCCGCAAACGAGAGCGGCCATTGTGACCTGCGGTGGTCTCTGCCCGGGCATTAATGATGTCATCCGTTCCGTAACCACAACTCTTTTTTTTAGCTATAAAGTCAAAGATATCATCGGTATCCGGTACGGTCTTCGGGGGCTGAATCCCCATTTCGGACATGAACCGGTTAAACTGTCACCCGAAGCGGTAAAAGACATCACCAGCATTGGAGGAAGTATTCTTTCCACTTCCCGCGGTCCCCAGGATGTTACGGAGATGGTGGATTATCTCTTCCGGTTGAAAATCAATATTCTCTTCTGTATCGGCGGAGACGGAACCATCCGGGCAGCCGAAAAAATAACAGCAGAAATCAACAGGAGAAATCTGAAAATTGCCATTGTCTGTATCCCCAAAACCATTGACAACGATCTTAATCTCATTCAAAAGTCTTTCGGTTTCGATACAGCCATCGAAAAAGCTGCTGAAGCTATCCGGGGCGCTCATGTAGAAGCCAGAGGAGCATTCAATGGCATCGGACTGATCAAAATTATGGGGCGTCATTCCGGACATATTGCCGCCTATGCCGCGCTGGCACAAAACGACGTCAATTTTGTCCTGATCCCGGAAGTGCCGTTTGATCTGGAAGGTAAAAACGGATTCTTGACCATCCTTAGAAAACGCATAAAATCCAGAGGGCACGCCGTAATTCTTGTCGCCGAAGGAGCCGGTCAGAATCTTTTAAAAGAAAACAATGTCCCGGTTGAAAAAGATCCCTCCGGGAATATCCGCCTGCTGGATAATGGAGTATTTCTGAAAAACGCGATTAAAGGTTACTTTAAAAAAATTGATATGGAAATCAATTTAAAATATATTGAACCGAGTTACCTGATTCGTTCCATTCCTTCCAATGCCTCGGACGATATTTACTGCAATATGCTCGGACAATACGCGGTGCACGCCGGCATGGCCGGCAAAACAGGCATTCTGGTTGCTTTAATGAAAGACGAATATGTTCATCTCCCTCTTCGTGCCGTTTCTTCAGGTAGAAAAATAGATCCCCATAGCGAAATCTGGCTCAGAGTTCTGGAAACCACCGGACAACCGGCATCAATGATAAATTAGCCATATGTAAAACAATATCAAATACTTAAAATTAACTTCTTATTTATTTTCTCAGCAGAATCAACTTTTGTCCTATAATTTTAAATATTAACGAAAAAATGCTTGCAAAATGATGCCTTATAGTTTAGTAACGTCGCACGTTTAGGAGGATTTATAAAATGTCTCGTATTTGTGAAGTATGTGGCAAAAAACCGGCAATCGGTAATACCGTCAGCCACGCGAATAACAGGAATAAAGCGGTTTGGTACCCTAATTTGCAAAGTTTACGATGTGTTGACAAAAAAACAGGTGCAGTAAAAAAAGTAAAGGTTTGCACCCGCTGTATTCGTTCCGGATTTGTACAGAAAGCTATTTAAGAAAAGAAAGCTTGTGGTAATCTTTTATAACTCGAGCGGATTCAATAAAAAACAGTTCGTGATCATCAATTAAATTTATCGCTTGCTGAAATAAATCCTTCAAACCATCATAAAAAAATTGTTCATCACTTTGAAGGCCGAATTTATCCCGATAAAGATTCATTCGGCCTTCCATATTCATAATTTTTTCCATGGATTCTTTTGTGATAAAAAACAAAGCTCCGTTCATGACGTCGTTAATTTCCTGTTCATTTAATCCATATAACCACCGGATGGTTTCCACAAATTCTTCCATTTTGTTTTTTACTGTATATTTTATAGCCTCTACGAGAACGTCTATCGTCTGAAAAGAATTGATATGATTTAAAATAACCAGGTCGTAAATCATTTCGATAATCAAATGTGACTGGTAGAGCGCATCGCTGTGGGAAATTTCTTTTCCGATAATGTTGTGTAAATTCCTTATTGATTTTACCAGATGATTGCCCTTTTGGTATGAATATCCTTTTGAATCTAGGCTAAATTCTTCCTGATAACCTGAACATATGTGACCATAATGTGAAAGGTCATCAACCAGAAGGTGATATATTACATAAGCCGATTTACGGTATTGAAGGGGCGGTTGTAAAGACCTCTTCAATTTATGAGTTTTTGCGGGGCCAATATTGGGGTGAATCGCCAGCAAATCAGGCGCGACATTGTAGACATAAATATCCGGCTCCACATTTTTAATATCCATCTGGCGGAAAATCTTTTGTAAAAAATATGTATGGGTCAGCATGAACATGGATGTCATTTCTATGGATATTATTTATTTTCCCTGATATCCAATAGCTCTTCCATTGCGTATTTAAATTTAAGGTGTTCCAGTAATCCGGTAATATCTAAAACATAATCGGGCATGATGGAGACTCGAATCACAGCTTTTTGGGAATCTATGGTTGTGACCGTAGCCATTCCTTCGTACCCTTCAATGATAAATTGAACGATCACTATATTTTTTCGTGCAAGCTGAAAGTATTTTTTAATCATCTGTAAATTTTCCAAATGCCGTCAGTTATGATTTGACGCCACATAATAAAGACTGTATGATGAATAAAAAAGCAAGGACAATTTATGCGGCTGATCAGAAATGTATTAATTTTATTATCATTATTGGTCTTATCCTGTTCACCGGTCAACCCCAATATCAGAAGTATTTCTGAAGACGACGTCAATTTATTCCTGAACAAGTCTCCGAAAGCGGAAGAACATCCCAATGCAGGAGCCAATTTGTTATATTCCTACAGCCATGTGGAATATTTTGAAGACGGCACCAGCGTAACACGGAACATAGACCGCATTAAAATATTCAATGAACGCGGCCGTAATTTCGCGTCCAAATCAATTTCCTATCGTGAAGGCTATCAAAAAGTAAGGATACTTTTCGCCCATACGATCAAACCTGACGGGAAGATAATTGCCCTGAATAAAACAGACATTCATGATTCTTCTGAATATTCCGGCTATGAATTCTATACCGATATAAAAGTTAAAAAATTTACCATGCCCGCGGTGGAAGATGGTTGCGTAATTGAAATTGCTTACGAAATACAAAACTTAAAGCCTGTTTTATCACTGGACTACGCGGACACTTTTTTCTGCCAGAATCTTTTTCCAATCGAGAAAGACATTTTAGAAGTTCTTCTGCCGGTTGGCACGGATTTGAATTATAAAAATTTTAAAACGACTATCACGCCTGAAATTACTGTGCAGGGAAATAAAAGAAAATATACTTTTGTTAATACCAAGCAAAAAGAAATCATTCCCGAATCGCGAATGCCTTCCTTACTCGACCGTGATACTTTCCCTCAATTGTCCTTCTGGACACTGACCAGTTGGGATAAGATTTCCAAATGGTATGTTGATCTTGTCAAGGAACAGATGAAATCAAGCCAAGAGCTGGAAAACTTCACAAAACAACTTATTGAAGGGGAAAAAACCGATGAAGATAAAATAAACGCTATTTTTAATTTTGTATCTCAAAACATCAGATATATTGCGGTTCTGCTAGGACCGCACACCCATAAACCTCATCCCGCGAATGAAATATTCGAAAAACGCTATGGCGACTGCAAAGACAAAACGGTTCTGCTGCTGACAATGCTAAAAATCGCCGGCATCAAGGGATTTCCGGCTCTTGTCCCTGCCAATGGAAAATATTTTGATGATTCCATGCCTTCATTGAACGTTTTTAATCACATCATTGCCGTTGTTCCATCGAAAGACAAATATTATTGGCTGGATGCGACCAATGAAACAGCTTCCTTTGATTCACCGCCTTTTATGCTTCCTACCAAAGTTTTTCTAATCAATGAAGACGGTTCACATACATTCATTACAACGCCGGCGTTAGATGATAAAAAAGATTATTATCACCTGAGCATCCATTACAATATTAACAACGAAGGAAACGCCGATATAAATTATACTTATGAATTTTTCGGAAAAGCGGCAGAATCAATCAGGTACTCTTTTAAATACTCGCCACCGGAACAAAGAAAAAAAATATTTGAGAATCGTGGAATCGAAGTCAAAGAACTTGCTTTGAGCAGCTTTACAGATACAAGATCTCCTTTTACAATCAAACTTTCCGGTATCGTGAAAAATCTGGCTCAGGTATTAGATGAAGAAACAATGGTTTTGTCCAACATTCTTCCCTTGGATTCATACAGAGATATAACAGCCGCCAATGATCGAAAATATCCCATAAGCATTGCAAAATCGTTATATTCCATAGAAAGCCGTTCTTATCAATTTCCCTCTTGTTTTAAAATAAAGCGGTTGCCCTCAAACTATACGTTTGAAAAACCTTTTCGTTATAGAAGTGAAAAATACAGTTTTAAAGATTCTGTATTTCGGGTTATTCTAGAGGCAAAAAATGAGGAACAGACAATATCGTTGGAAAAGATTGTTGAATTTAAGAAAGCTGCCATTGCGTTGCAAAATCATGAATCATCAATCAAAAATTTAATTTTTGAGAAAAAATAGCAAACACTTGACACCGGCCATGACGTTGATATGATATTAAAAGATAAAAACACGAAAGTATTAAGATGATAGAAAAAAGACAGTTGCCCATATCAAAATGGAAAATTGAGGCATCAGGCGATTATAAAACCATTGAAGATTTATTCAGCAAAGAATTTGGAGTCCATCCGATTATCTCGCAAATTCTCATCAATAGAGGCATTCGGGATATCGAAGCGGCGCGCCGGTATCTTTACCCTTCTTTAAATGACTTGCATAGCCCGTTTCTGATGAAAGACATGAGAAAGGGTGTTGCCCGTTTGCTCAAAGCAATTCACGATAAAGAAAAAATCGTTATTTATGGCGATTACGACGCCGATGGAATAACGTCCGTTGTAATATTATTCAAATTCATAAAAGAGATAACGCCTCTCATAGAGTATTATATTCCCGATAGAGTTCAGGAAGGCTATGGATTAAAAATACCTTTCATTGATAAATGCAAAGAGGACGACTGTCGTTTAATTATTACGGTGGATTGTGGAACCTCCGATGTGGAAGAAATCGCATACGCCAAATCCCTTGGAATTGATACGATTATTCTGGATCATCACGAAATTTCGGGTGAACTTCCCGCTGCGATTGCCGCCATTAATCCCAATCGGGCAGACTGTGCTTTCCCTTTTAAAGGACTGGCCGGTGTCGGAATCGCTTTTAACTTTCTTATCGCTTTACGCGGCACCCTGAATAAAGAATCCTTCTGGAAAAACAAACATTATCCAAACTTGAAAGAATATCTGGATATCGTTGCTTTAGGAACCATCGGCGATATCGCTCCTCTTATCGATGAAAACAGGATTTTTGCCAAAATCGGTCTTGATCTGATCACCGAAGGCAAACGTCCTGGAATTAAAGCGCTGAAAGAGGTCAGCGGTGTTGATAACCAGACCATCGATTCTTTTAAAGCATCTTTTTCTTTAATCCCTCGAATAAACGCCGCCGGTCGAATTGCTTCTTCGACGGATGCGGTCAAGTTACTTCTCACGGATGATTTTACGGAAGCCCGGGTATTGGCTGAAAAGCTTGATTCCTACAACCGCCAACGGCAATTCATGGAAAAGAAAATCCTGAGAGATATTCTGGAAAGTATCGGCGATAATGCCTCCATCGAAAAAACAAACTCTTTTGTCTTTGCTTCCGACAAATGGCACCAAGGGGTTGTGGGTATCGTGGCTTCGCGTCTGGTGGAACTTTTCAATCGTCCGTCTTTTGTCATTAGTTTGAATAATGGCGTCGGCAAAGGTTCAGGACGAAGTGTTTCCGGTTTCAATATTTACAAAGGCATCCAGCAATGCGAGCATCTCTTACTTTCCTTTGGAGGACATTATCACGCCGCCGGCATTTCCATCAAAGAAGAAAATATTTGTGACTTTGCAAAACGTCTGGACGAAATAACCGGCAGCGGCACTGAAACTTTTGAGACAGCCTCTCAAATATCTATCGATACAGAATGTCCTATTGAAAATATAACATCCGAGTGGATGAAACAAATGGAAATACTGGCTCCCTTCGGCAGTAAAAACCCCGAACCTTTGCTTTATGCCCGTAATGTAAAGGCTTCTAATTTGCTTATCGTTGGTAATAATCATCTGAAAATGTGGCTTAAAAGTAATGGCGCCTCATATGATTCCATCTGGTTCAATATGGCTAAATATATAACTGATCTTACCGGCGCCAATTTTGATATTGTTTTTACACCCCAGATCAATAACTGGAACGGCTCTCCGGATATTCAATTAAAAATTAAAGATGTAAATATTTTATCTTAAGAATTTTTGCATGAGACGATAAAAATGAACTTGGCTAGAAAGGCGGCTTTATTTAATGCTCTTCTTTTCCCCGGATGGGGACAAATATATCTTAAAAAATATACGAAAGGCGTGTTGATAATCCTGGGTATTCTAGCGGGTGCATCTTCAATGATGTGGTCAATACTTCAGGAAACGATTAATATTTTGAAAATAGAGCCTCTGAGAAAAGGAATTTCAACTTTTGGATCTCTTGTTCAACTGGCAATTGACGCGTTACAAAGGCTGAACTTATTTTATGTATCGCTGATTTTAATATTCATGCTTCTGCTTTGGATTTTTTCCATAATCGACGCGTATCTGCTGGGGGAAAAAAAGATGGCAGAGACGACCGTTTTTTCTGATCAACAAACCGGACAGATTTAAAGCTGAACAGTTAAAGTGATGATTTAATCAATTGATTAACTTCGCTTTTTTCTCGATATTTTAAAGTTAATACCATATCCACGGCAACGAATATTGCATTTAAAATATACAGATAGATGACTTCATCGAAGTTGCCGTATATTTTGAAAAATATTCCAGAGATGTAGCCCAATAAAATAATACAAAGAAAAAACATGCTTTTGCCTGCTGATGTTTTTGTTTTCCATGTTCTGTAAATTGAAAATGGCCAGGCGAAGCCAAAACAAAGCAGCATGATTGTTTCAAATATTTTTACTTCCATTTTCCCCTTTTACAAATTGTTATAATGACCATGTACGCTGATCGACAATCAGCTTCTCATCCGGTTTGATTTCACCGGTATTGATGTACTCCAAGGTGTTGATTCCCACTGTGCAGATTTCGCGGAATACTTTTTTGAATATTTCCTCCCAGGAAGCGCTGCCGATTTCCGGTGAGATTTTTTCAATGCGAAATTTCAGAACATCGTCATGACCGGTGCGGCTGACAACGGCTTGAAGCGGAAGATTATTGAATTTTGCCTGAAGCATTTTTAACTGGCTGGGCGCAACAAACAATCCGCGGACTTTCACGGCATCCCCTACCCTGCCCGCTATTCCTGCCAGACGATACGAAGTCCGTCCGCAAGGGCAAGCTTCCGTAATCAGACGCGACAAATCGCCTGTTCCGAAGCGCAGCAAAAAGAAAATGTTGTTAAGCCTGGTTACCACAACTTCTCCCAGTTCTCCTTCAGGAATATTTTTACCGGTAGCCGGATCAACAATTTCCACGATCGTTTCTTCGCAGATATGCCATCCTTTTTTCTCTGAGCATTCGTAAGCCACATCGCCCACTTCCGTTGCTCCATACATTTGATATGTATCAATGCCGTAATCGTTTTCGAAACTCCGGCGTAAATCCGGCAGAAGCGGCTCGGCTGCAAAGCAGGCTTTCTTTACCAGAAAATCTTTTCTGAAATCGAAACCCATCTCCTTTGATTTCTCAATAATAGCCTTCAAGAAACTGGGTGTACCCACATAAGCGGTGACTTTTAAATCCTTGATTAACTGCACCTGAACTTGGGAAGAAGAAGCGCCTGAGGGAACGACTGTTGCGCCGACCTTGCGCAGGCCGTTATGAAACGTCAAACCGGCTGCAACAAGATGATACGAAAAAGCGTTCAGCGCAACATCGTTGGGTCTGATGCCAGCGGCAAAAAACGCTCTCGCCCATAAATAATCAGTTTCGGAAAGGTGCGGTTCATAAACTGGCCCCGGAGAGGTAAAAATCCGGTCAATATGAATGTCAGGATTTTCCAAACCGGCATAAGGAGTATTCTGCTGTTCTATCTCCACTAATTTTTCCCGTGATGTAACCGGCAGACACTCCAAATCTTCCCTCGATTTAATGTCTGTAGGATTGATACCGGCATCATCAAGCATGTTCTTTAGAAGCGCCGACTTTTCGTAACCGAGTTTTACCATTTCAGCCAAAGTTTTATCCTGCTGGCTTTTTCTCTTCCTCTTCCCCCACGATTCTTTTTTATCGAATAACTGATTCATCTATCCCTATTCCTTTTCCTTAAACTATCTATGCCATAATATCTTCGATTGGTAATATCTGTCTGCCATGTCTGATTGTGAGAATTGATATTTGTTTCTTCTCAATACGATATAGGATGCGATAATTTCCGTAAATCAATTCTCTGAATTGGTCATTTTTTATTTCAGGGACAACCCTGCCTATCTCCGGCGAAAATGCCAATTTTTCGACTTTTGAAAATACGACATTGATCCATTTTGCTGCCGCTGCCGTTTTATCCTGCGCTATATAATCGGCAATTTCCGAAGCACGTTCAACAGCCAACGGCGACCAGACAATTTTCATTTATGAACTCTTTTTAATACTTTATTTTTTGCATCCCGATGCGCAATTCCCTTCCCGCTGGCGATTTGATTCAGCGATGTCTGAACATCGATTAAAAGCTCTATTTTTTCCTCCATAATTTCATATTCGGAAGCATCCATTAAGACGGCAACGCCTTTTCCGTTTTGCGTGATGACGACAGGCCTTTTTGTATTCCGAACCTGCTTGATACAGCCGGCGATCCCTGTCCTTACCTCGGATAACGGTTTAATATCCTGATCAATCTTTAACCTTTGCATTATACACCTCACGTATTATTACTAAATTATGTACATTATAACGTACATTATTTAGTATGAGCAAGAACTATTTTCGGCCAAGCGCCTGTGCGGTTCTCTGAACGATTTTATTTTTTGAATTCTTTTTCATGATTTCCCTGCCCGCACTGGAATTGGCCAGAGAAAGACACACTTTTCTTAGTTCATTAACAAGTCTTAATCGTTTGGTAACAGCTTCCGGACTCATGTCAATCTTCATTTTCCAGACTCCTCAGATATTAAATTTTATCCTGCTGGCTTTTTCTCTTCCTCTTCTCCCACGATTCCTTTTTATCGAATAATTGAAAATCATCCAGAGAAACACTAAAATTTTTATGGGCTATTCTTTCCTGAATTTATTTACTACAAATTTATAGGCCAACCACTGGGCTATAATAGCTTGTATTCCATATATTATTATATCGAAAACACCAAAAGAAAGAAATTCATGCAAACGCATGTTGGGTTTTAAATTAAAAATATTCGCTATTGCTTCATTACCTATGGTAAATGAAAAGTCAAAATACAGTGATATTGGCAATATATAAAGACCATTTAAAGCAAAAATTATAATCAATAATAAGCACTCTAATTTGCTATTAATGTCTTTTTTATAATACAAGCGAAAAACGCCATAAACAAGACCAATTATTATGGAATCAATTACAAATATCCAAATCATGAAAACAATAAAAAGAATTATTGGCATCATATTGTTTATCTCCATTTAAGATCATTTCCTGCATTTTAAATTTATTATAACCAACGTTTTCTTCTTCTGTATGATTTTACGTCTTTATACGATTTGGCAATTCCCGATGCCCCCACGCCCAGATAAAACTCCTTGATATCCGGATTGTCAGACAATTCTTTCGAGTTTCCTTCCATCATGATCTTGCCATTTTCCATAACGTAGCCGTAATGGGCGACCTGCAGCGCCATCCGCGCGTTTTGTTCCACGAGAATAATTGTTGCCTGCTGTTCTTCGTTTATTTTTTTTATGATGCGGAATATTTCCTGCACAACCAGCGGCGCCAGTCCCAGCGAAGGTTCGTCCAGTAATAAAAGCTGGGGATGAGCCATAAGGGCACGGCCGATAACCAGCATCTGCAATTCGCCGCCGCTGCAATATCCGGCCAGCGCTTTTCTTCTTTGCACAAGCGCGGGGAAATAATTATAAACCATTTCCAAATCCTGTTTATAGGGTTTCCCGAATCTGGTAGCCGTGCCTACGCGCAGGTTTTCTTCGATCGTGAGATATTTAAAAGGCTGGCGACCTTCCAGAACCTGAATGATACCCTGACGGGTGATGAACTCCGGCGCCTGATTCTGAATATTGACGCCATTATAGATAATAGTTCCGTCTGTTACTTCACCGTTTTCCGGTTTAAGCAAACCGGAAATGGCCTTTAACGTGGTTGTCTTTCCCGCTCCGTTACTGCCCAGAAGTGAGACGATATGGCCTTTCTCGACACTTAAGGAAACGCCTTTTAAGACCTGGATAACGTCCGAATAAACAACGGATATATTATTGAGTTGTAAGAGTATGTCGCCCATTTCTTTATCCCAGCTCATATTTTGTCATATCGACTCCAGCTCTGCTGGGGAGATATCTTTTTATAAATATCAAGATTTCTCGCTTCGCTCGAAATGACATATTATACAGAAAACCTCGCTAATACGAAAACGGCCATAATCTAAAGCTTGAACGAATGATGCGCCAGATTTCCGCGAGTCCCTTTGGTTCAATCAAGATAAATAAAACAATTGCCAGGCCGAAAACAAATTCTCTTAGCGGCGCCATATTCAAACCCCAACTGGCAATAGCAGGCACATTCATTAATATGCCCGTTACAAATCTCAATAGTTCATTAAGCAGCGTAATAAACGTTGCGCCGAAAATCGCGCCGGGAATATTGCCCATCCCGCCGATAATGACCATGGCGATATATTCAACCGATAATCCCAGATTAAATGGTTCGGTCGTAATGCTGACCATGTAATATGCCCATAAAGCCCCGGCAAATCCCGCGTAAAAAGAACTGATGCCGAACGATAAAAGTTTGTATTTGAAAATCGGAATACCCATTCCTTCCGCGGCTCGGTCATTATCACGAATGGCGATGAAGGCCCGTCCGTATTTACTGCGAATAATATTGACCGCGAACCAAGTCATGCAGACCAGAGAAATAAAAATCAGAAAGAAGAACATCCTGTCACCCGATATCTGCCAGCCTAATATTTCCGGTGACGGCAACGTAATACCCATGGTCCCTTTGGTAAGGCTTTCCCACTGAATCAAAACATACTCGATGATAAACTGCCCGGCCAGTGTGGCAATTGTTAAGTACAGACCTTTTAATCTGCCGGAAGGTATGCCAAATACCATGCCGACGAGTGCGGTAATGATTCCGGCCGCAGGAATTGCAATGTAAAAACCTACGCCCCATCTTGTTGCAAGAATAGCCGCGGCATAAGCGCCCACACCGAAAAATGCGCCATGTCCGAGAGAAATCTGGCCTGTGTAACCGATGAGAATATTCAATCCGATGGCGGCAATAGCCGCAATGCCGATTGTATTAACAATATAGAGCATGTAAGGGCTCAGAACAAACGGAGCGACAAAGAAAAGAACCGCCAGAAATATAATCATCCAAAAACGGCCGAAATCCGTTTCAAAGATATTTAATTCCTGCGCGTAGGTTTCACGGTAATTGCCGCAGGGATGAAAAGATAATTTTTTCATTGTAATAATTTCCTACACTCTTTCAATTTCCACAAGGCCAAACAATCCGTAAGGTTTGACCATCAAAATAAACACCAGCACGATATAAGGAACAACGTCGCGCAAAGACGGCGAGAGGTAGCCGCCTGTGAAGGTCTCCAGAAGCCCGATAATAATCCCACCGATAATCGCTCCACCGATGCTATCGAGTCCTCCCAGAATAACCACGGGGAAAACTTTCAGACCGATGGAACTCAAATCATGGACATTGACGCCATTAATGATTCCCAGAACAATACCGCTCATGGCAGCAACCAGCGCCGCGATAGCCCAGGAAAGCGCGAACACTCTGCGCACATGCACGCCCAGCGACAGCGCCGCCTTTTGGTTATCCGCAACAGAACGCATGTAAATGCCCTGTGCTGATTTTTTAAAAAACAAGCCGAATGCCGTCAGAAAGAGAACGCTGATAATCAGCGTGGCTGAATAAACAGGTGCGACATAAATGGAACCGAACTGCATCGCCATAGTTTGCGGAAGAAATTCCGGATAAGTATGTAAATTGCCGCCCCATACAAGCAGGATAAAGCCTTTGAACATCGCCGCCAGTCCCACCGTCAGCATGATGACAAAAATTAGTTTTTCGCCGATGAGCGGACGGAGGAAAAATCTCTCGATGAGGAATCCCAGTAAAAAACAGCCAACCATGGTTAGAATAAAAGCGACATATACCGGCAGTTGCGCCCAGGTTACCAGTGACAGGAAAAAGAATGCACCCAACGCAAGCAATTCGCCATGGGCGAAATTTAATACGCTCGACGATTTAAAAATCATGACAAAACCCATTGCGGAAATGCCATAAAGCAATCCGATGCAAACGCCGTTAACTAATAATTGCAGAAAAAATTCCATCTATAATTCCTCAGTCATCTCTGTGTTAGAATACTTGTCATATCGACCGACGGGAGATATCTTTTCTTTATATCGAATTTATTAAGATTTCTCATCCCGATTAGCGGACACGCCCGGGCATACGCCGGGGTTCCCTGCCCTCCTTTGAATCGGGATTCGAAATGACATCATTGTAAAGATTCATACGCAAAACAACACTACTTCACATTGATAACATTAATTTTTGTTTCTATCTCGCCGATTCTTCCGTCTCGATACTTGACCTTGCCGGTAACTTCTACATTCTTCTGATTATTATACATAGCCTCAATTATTTTCAGATACAAGCCGTAAACAAAACGGCGGCGCACTTTACCGGTACGGGTTAGTTCTTCATCATCCGCGTCCAGAAGTTTGTAGAGCAGAACGAATTTTTTAATCTTCATTACTTCCGGAAGCTGCTCATTGACCTGTCGTACTTCATTCAAAATCAATTCCTCAACGGCTGACTGCTGGGAAAGATCCATATACGTCGTGTAAGGAATCATTCTGTCCTCCGCCCAGTTGCCGACATTCCCCAGATCAATATTAATCATGGCCGTAATATAGGGACGCGCTTCACCAAACGTGACGGCTTCTTTTATGTACGGACTGAATTTAAGACGCGTCTCGATAAAATCAGGAGAAAACGCTTCACCGCTTTTATTGCGAATAATATCTTCCTTGCGCCCGATGATAAGAAGATGTCCGTCGTTGTCTATGTATCCGGCATCGCCGGTTTTCAGCCAGCCGTTTTCATAAGCGTTTTGCGTTGACTGATAATCGTTATAGTATCCGGAAAAATTAGCTTCGGATTTAACCAGCACTTCCTGGTCTTCAGCTATTTTCACTTCCGTTGAAGCCATGGGTTTACCGACTGTTTCAAGCTTGACTTCATGATCAGGCTGTATTTGAAAGATACCGCACGATTCCGTCAGACCATAGCATTGTTTTAAATTTAAACCAATCGCCCGGAAAAAATGAATGACATCGGGACTGATGGGATGGCCTCCGGTAAAAGCGCTGCGGAAACGCGCGCACCCCAGACGATCCAGTAACGGCCTATAAACCAAATAAGACATGGCCTTGTATAGAGCATTCAGTGATAAGGGCACGGGTTGCTTATGGGACTGTTTTTCCACAACCGATTTGCCGATTTTTTCACCTAGATAAAACAGTTTCTTTTTAACCCAACTCGCATCGGATATTTTTACCCGGATGCGCGAGGCCATATCTTCCCAGAAACGCGATGAAGTAATAATCATGGAAGGCCCGATATCCCGGAAATCTTCCAGGACAGTTTCCGCCGTTTCCGGAAAATTCATGCACATGGCGCTGCCGAGAGCCACACCCATGCCCCACATCTGGTCAACAATCCACGCCGGTGGAGACATCGAAAGCCAGTTTTCTTCCGGTTCGATTCTTTCCTCTTCCAGCCACTGCCCGGCCATGGTCGTCTGATTATGGTGCGACAACATGGCCAGCTTGGGAACGCCGGTAGTTCCCGACGTCTGAATCATGACGGCGATATCATGAGGACGCCCCTTATTGATTTCTTCTTCAATGTAATTCGGATTTTCTTTAATGAATTCTTCGCCGGCTTCCAGAAGTTCGGCATAGCTCATCAGCCAGGAATCATCCTTGTAGGATGTCATCCCGGTGGGATCGATATAGACAATCTTTTTTGTCTGGGGCAATTTTTCTTTGACCTCCAGAAGCTTATCCACCTGCTCCTGATCCTGGACGACTACTACAGGTGAATTGATTCGTTTAATGGAAAAGGCCAATTCATCGGCAATGGAGGACGTAAATAAATTCAGCGTTGTCGAGCCCAACGTTTGAGCGGCCAGTTCAGAGAAGAGCCATTCCGGATGATTGTGAACAATCATACAGACATTTTCGCCACGCTTAAGGTTGAGCGACGCAAATCCGGCGGCTGTTTTCTGAACATAGCGAAGATAATCCGCCCATGTATATTTCTGCCAGATACCGTAGGCCTTTTCCCGGATAGCCGTTTTTGTATCACCATATAAAGCGGCATTTTCCATTAACACTTGCGGAAGTGTCATGTTGTGTTTCGTTTTATGTCGTGCATCCTTACTCAAAATACAACGCCTTAAGACATTTATAAAGCTTCCGCTTCGCCAAGATAAGCTTTTATAACTTCAGGGTTTGCACTGATTTCCTCAGCATTTCCTTCACCAAGTTTTTCGCCGAAATTCAACACCATGATCCTTTGCGCAATACTCATGACGATGGACATGTCATGTTCCACCAGAATCATGGTGAGTCCCCATCTCTGATTCAACTCCAGAAGAAAACGCACCATATCTTCTTTTTCTTCCATGTTCATTCCGGCAAAAGGCTCATCGAGGACTAAAAGCTTCGGTTCCAAAGCCAAAGCTCTTCCCAGTTCGACTCGCTTCTGCATGCCGTATGGAAGAGATCCAACGGTTTTCTTACGAATCGATTGCATTTCCAGAAAATCAATTATCTCTTCGAGAATCTGCCGGTGACGGATTTCTTCATCTTTGACAGATTTGGAAAAAAGAAATGATTTTATGACACTGTATTGACAGTGAATATGACGCGCCAGGGTCATGTTGGCCAGAACGGTCATGCCCGGGAAAAGTTCAATATTTTGGAACGTTCTGCCGATGCCCACGCCGACGAGCTCGTGCGTGTGTAAGTTGGTGATGTCTTTTCCGTTGAATATGATTTTGCCCTGCTGGGCGCGATAAAAACCGGTGATACAATTGAGAAGGCTTGTCTTCCCCGCTCCATTGGGGCCGATAATCGCCATGAGTTCGCCCGTGTGAACCTGAAGGTCAACATCCTTGACGGCAACGACACCTCCAAAACTCAAACGCAGATTTCGAATCTCCAGTTCAGCTTTTTCATCTTCTTCCCGACGGTTGATCATGATCGACGGCCGGCTGCGATAAGCCTTCATTAAAACCTCTGTAAATATCCTTGAAACCTTTTTGCCCGGGGGCGTTGCCGAAGTGTCTTTGTAAACTCCGGCAACGCCCCCATAAAAACTTCAGCTATTATTTAACCAGTTTGATCTTATCTTTGCCCGGGATGTAAAAATTGGTCAGCGGGATATATGTTCCGTCTTCACTAACGTTCACCATGCGCGCGGTAAATGAACCTTCATGGTTGTTTCTCGTATAGGTTACATTCGGTACAAGTTTGCCGAAATCTTCATTTTTGAATGATTCCAGCGCTGCATTGATGGTTGCCGGATTAATGTCTTTCGACTTCTCATAAGCGCGGATAAAAGCTCTTTCCATAATCATGCCCACCACAACGCCTTCCCAGTAGGCGGCATCAAAAGAATTGACGGTTTTGTATCTGCTCCATAATTCCTGCATCACTTTGATACCCTTGGAATCCTTGTCTGAAGGCAACCCGCCGGGGAATTGCATAATCAGGCGATCACGAATCAAGCCTTTACCCATCTTGAAAAAATCGGGGTCGGTTGACGTCCAGGTTCCCAGAAAAACCGGATTGTATTTTATACGGTCAGCGCTCTTGAAAGCCGTAATGATCGCGGAAGGAAGCATCTGAATGAAGACGTATTCTGCGCCCGCCTTCTGAAGGCGAAGAAGTTCCGTATTGAGATCAACTGTCTTCGGCGGAAATTCTTCCTTGGCCACCAGATTAATCCCCAACTTTTTGGCGTATTCTTCACTCGGCGCATGGATGGAACGCCCATAGGCGTTATTGTATGTCAAAAGACCGACTTTGGGCGCATTTTTGCCTTTGTGAATGGCTTTAATGTATTCCAGCACGGCATGGCAATCCATCTTATAGCTGCCGAAAGGCAAATACATATAATCAATTGGTTTTTCCAGAATTTCCCAACTGGTGGAATAATTGATGGTGGGAACCTTGTATTCCTGGATAATAGGTTTGGCCGCCAGTCCTTCGCCTGCGCTCCATGTGGCAATCATATCGACTTTATCCTGTAGAACAAATTTTTTCACGGCAGCTATTGCTTCCGGTACTTTATAAGCCGTATCCACCGTGATCATTTCAATCTTGTTGCCGTGAACCCCGCCCTTGACGTCATTGACGTAACGGAAATAGTCGCGTTGACCTTTTTCATGAAACTTGCCCCAGGTTGAAGCCGGACCGGTCAAATTAATGGCAGCGCCTACTTTAATTGTTTTAGCCACTGCACTTCCCCCACCCGCTATCAGAAAAACAGCGGATAAAATCGCCAGTAAAACATTTCTTTTCATATCAACCTTTCCTCCCCTTCTAATCATTTTTTATTAAAACCACCTTGCTGATGGCAAAAAAAAACCGTGGGGATTTATCTGCCCACGGTTCATTTCCCTTTTAAATGGTCACGAATCTATAAGGCAGACCTTGTTGCTAAAACTAAAAAAATAAAAGAATCCTGCCTTTTTTAAATAAATAATTTTTAACATTTTTCTGATACCTGTTGCTTCACGGATATAAAGCAAATACGACTGAAATGTCAAGAAAAAAGAAATATTATACCGGGATTGAGCATTATTCCCCTGGATCCTTCTTCTTGATTTTTCAAGTCTATTCAATGCCCAATTTATCGATGCGATGCCGCAAGGAATCAAAAGAAATTTTTAATAATTCCGAGGCTTTCTTTTTAGACCCTTTAGTTTTCTGCAAAGCCTTTTCGATGAGCATTTTTTCTATTTTGTCTATTTCAGCATTTAAATCAATTCCGTTGTCCGTAATATCAATATCAAATTTGGGGGCGCCAAAGGATAAACTCTCCGGTAGAATGATGTTGGAACTTTCCATGGCGACGCCACGTTCAATGATATTTTGTAATTCGCGAACATTACCCGGAAAATCATAATTCATTAACAGTTCTCCGGCATACGAAGAAATGTTTCTGATTTCTTTTCCAAACATTTTTGAATATTTCTCGATAAAATTATCAATCAGCAGCGGGATATCCTCCCTTCTTTCCCTGAGCGGAGGAATGACGATGGGTATGACATTCAAGCGGTAATAAAGGTCTTCGCGAAATTCCCCTTTTTTTACTCTATCCTGAAGGTTTTTATTCGTCGCCGAAATAATACGTACATCCACTTTGATGTCTTCCGCTCCACCAATGCGCCTGAATGTTTTTTCCTGGACCACTCTCAAAAGTTTGACCTGTAAAGCTGACGATAGTTCGCCGATTTCATCAAGAAATATTGTCCCGCCTCGAGCCATTTCAAAATACCCCTGTCTATCGGCATACGCCCCGGTAAAGGATCCTTTCATGTATCCGAACAATTCACTTTCCAGAAGATTTTCCGGAATTCCGCCGCTGTTAATCGCGATGAAAGGCATTTTTGAGCGGGAAGAATTTTCATGAATCGCCCGGGCAACAAGTTCCTTGCCCGTTCCACTTTCTCCGAGAATAAGTATATTGGCCGGTGTATTGGATACTTTTTTGATGGTTGCAAATATTTTCAACATTTCTCTGTTGGTTCCAATCATGCCGCAGAAAGAATTATAAGCGGCATTGTCTCCATCGGCTTGTTCATTTTGCACATGATTGTCAATTAATCCTTGTTTCATTAAAGCGGAACGAACGACTTTTTTGAGTTCATCCACGCTTTTTCCCTTTTCCACATAATCATAGGCGCCTTCCTTCATCGCATTAATGGCTGTTTCTCCTGAAGCATAAGCTGTAATCAGAATAACGATTGTCTCCGGTTTCTGATCTTTAATAATTTTTAAAAATTCTATGCCGTTTACCTTAGGCATTTTTAAATCAGTAATCACCAGATCAAAATTTTTTTTATGGAATAACTCAATGGCCTTGAGGGGCTCTCCGATGCTTGTGACATCGTAGCCGTCTTCCTGTAACATGATTTCCATTAATTCCCGCATCTCCTGATTGTCGTCAACAATCAAAATCTTTGCCATAATCTCCTCCGCTGAACCTTACTGAAGGTCAAAGTTTACTTTATCGATTTTCTTCATTTTTTACTGGAAGCCATATTCTGCATATGGTACCTTTACCTTCCTTGCTTTGTATTTCAATTTTCCCGTTATGACCTTCAACAAGGTTATTCACAATCGCCAATCCTAAACCGGTCCCCTTTTCTTTTTTTGTAAAAAAGGGTTCAAAAATTTTATTCAAATCTTCTTCTGGGATTCCGCATCCCGTATCCGATATTTTAATTTTAATGAATCTTTTATTTTTTTCCATTTGAACGGATCTTGTTCCCATGTATAACACGCCGCCCTCTTCCATCGCCTGTATCGCATTTAAAATAATATTATTGATAATCTGCCGAAGTTGTTCTTTATTGGCAAAGACGGCTGATTTTTTTGAAAACTCTTTTTTAATTTCAATTTTCTCATTCCATTTATTGCTTAATTTCATATTCTCCAATGTCTCTTCAAATATTTCATTCACATCGACCATTTCTCTGGAAGCCGGTACCGAGCGAGCCAATAAAAGAAAATTTCGGACAAAATTTTCCAATTGATCTTTGCCGCGCATAACGATTTCCATCAGTCGCTTATTTTTTCCGTGGAGCTCAACTCCCTCTTTTAAAAGCTCTATGGAGCCGGTTATTGCCGCCAGAGGATTCCGTACCTCATGAGCCCACCCGGCCGCCATTTCTCCGATTAACGCCATGTTTCTGTTTTTTTCCAGCGCCTTTTCCATGTGCTTTATTTGAGTAATATCCTGAAAGATTAATATATTTCCAATTTGTCTTTCTGTTTTACCTTTCAGAGGGGAAACCGATAACCCCAGATTGATTTTCTCCTTCTTTTTCCCCAGTATCGAAATTTCAATCCTGGTTTTCATTTGTTCTTCAAAAGTTTCTTCTTTCAAAAAAGGCAGAAATTCGGGCAGAACGTCGCGAACATTCATGCCTTGAACTTTTTCCCGGGAAAAACCGGTAATCTCTTCAGCTGCCGTGTTAAACGTTTTGATGATATTATTTAAATCAACGGTCATAACGCCTGAGTATACAGATTCTACGATACTGCGAAAAAGCAAATCCAACTGATTGAATTCGGATTCTTTTTCTTTTAATAAAGATTCGGTCTTCTTTCCCTGTTCAACAATGAAGCTTGCCAGAAAAGCCAGGAAATAAAACGAGATGATACGCACAATCAGATTCGTAAGAGCATCCGCCTCATAAATATTTTGTCCATATTTAATAATGGGAAAAGACGGCATTAAATTATAAATTTCAAGATTCAGGAAAAATCCGTATAATATACTGGAAATCGACGCGATAAAAATACTGCCCTTGCGTCCAAGAAAAACCGCCGAATATATGATAATTAGCGTGTAAAAAAGAGAGTAATCAATTTGCGTGTTGCCAAACATGAAAATAAGAGAGGTAACGGTGATGAGATCCACTGTAATTTGTAAATAGACATTTTTTCTGTAACCGAGTTTTAACTTATAAAGAAACGCATAAATAGCAGAAAATAAATAAATGATGCCGGTGATAAAATAAAAGGAGTGAACCATCACGTCTTCTACGGCAAATAATTGTTTTTTGATGTCAATGTAAACAGTAATACCGAGAATAAGCGATATAATGATAACTCTTGATACAATTAAAAAGAATATTCTTCGCTTATTTTTTTCTTTTAATAAAACATCGTCTTGCGCTATAGACATCCATAATCCTCTTCATATAAGAAGATAATTTTTATATTATAATATTTCAATAATTTTAGCTAATAGTTTTAAGGAATTCCCATTAAATTTCAGGCAAGATAAAATTGCGAAGACCTCTGATTTGTATTTTAATATCGTTAATAGCCGGTATTGTTGCCGGTAGTTATTTTTCTTTTCCGGCAAATGGAATATTGATAGCAGCGAGTCTAACCCTTCTACTGCTTTTAATCAGTTTACGACGTAAATGGTTTGTCGCTTGCTTCGTTTTTATCATCGGTTTTGCCTTTCTCTTGGGCTTTTTCACCATTCAAAAACAAAATTATTCCCATAAAGATAATCAAAATATTCTAAGTTACACAGATCAAGGCAAAGTCACATTAGAAGGCATTATCATAGAAAGTCCTCTGTTTTATACAGACAAGAATGTTTTAATCGTAAAATGCCTTCGCGTTATGGAAGATGCTTCATACAGGCCAATATCGGGTAATATTCGTCTGACCATTCCCTCAAATATAAATTTCCAGTATGGCGACTTCATCCGCTTTCACTGTTCTTTAAAAAAAATCCGCAATTTCAATAATCCGGGAGGTTTCGATTATGAACATTTCATGGCCTTACAGGGAATTTTCGTGTCAGGATTCATTCATGAAAGGTCTGAAATTATTCTTCTGAGAAAAAATACCGCCAACCGTATCCGATTAAAGCTGGAAGAATTTAGACGTTACTTAAAAGAAATAATCCGGGAAAATTCCTTTTCCCCGGAAAAAGAAATCATCGAAGCCATGACCCTGGGCAATAAAAATGAAATTCCCGCCGATATCCGGGATACTTTCAGTAAGACGGGAACATCTCATATTCTTTGCATATCCGGTTTACATATTGGAATGGTGGGAGCGACATTCTTCCTGATGATCTTTTTTCTTTTAAAATCCTCGGAATATCTCATGCTCAGATTCAAAATCATAAAACTGGCGGCGGCATCAGCTTTTATCATTGTATTGCTTTACGCTTTCATTGCTGGAATGGGACTTCCTGTCATGAGAGCTACGCTTATGGCATTTATTTTTCTCATCGCCTTATTATCAGGAAAGCAATATGATCTTTATAATACGCTGACTCTTGCCGCTTTAATTATATTGGTTATTTTCCCTGAATCTTTGTTTGATATCTCCTTCCAACTATCTTTTATATCCGTCTGGGCGATAATTTTCATCGTACCTCGCTTCAATAAATTACCTCAGAAAAATATTTCTGTTTTTCCTTATTGGATACAAAGCATTCTACGCTATGTATATCTAACTATGATTGTGTCTTTTGCGGCAACCGTGGGAACGCTTCCTTTGATTATGTACTATTTTAATCGTATATCCTTTGTCACAATCCTGGCAAATATTATTGCTGTTCCGCTTCTGGGGACGCTTACGCTTTCACTATCAATGTTTTTCATTCTTTTCTCTTTCTCCACGGTTATTTCCGGTTTTTTTGTGCAACTGGCATCATTTTTCACACAAATATCAATCAATATTATAAACAAGCTGGCTGCGCTGCCCTTCTCATCTCTGTCCATAACGAAACCTAATATCATTGAAATAGCCGTTTTTTATTCCATGATTTTCATGATGATGCAATGGATTGACAAGAAAAGCGGCTTACCTCGCAAATGGTCAGCATTCAGATTCATGGCAATAAAATATTTATTGATTATTGCCCTCCTGTTTTTTGCCGCCGATATGACTTATCAGATCTTCAAAGATAAATGGTCTTCTGATCTGAGAGTTACAATGATTGATGTCGGACAGGGGAATTCCGCACTCGTTCAATTTCCCCGCGGGAAAAACATGATGATTGACGGGGGCGGTTTCATGAAAAGCTCATTTGATGTCGGCAAAGGCGTTGTCGCCCCTCTCCTGTATAAAAAAGGAATCAAAAAAGTTGAAATAGCCGCGCTCAGTCATCCTCACCCCGATCACTTATTGGGATTGATTTATATTTTAAATAATTTTAACGTCCGGGAAATATGGAAAACAAATTTATCAGTGAATACGGATGTTTTCCCGGATTGGGAAAAAGCAATCAAAATGAACCATATTCGAGTGTCTCTTCTTTCAGATAAATCCCCGGGAAAAATAATGAATGGCGTAAATGTAAGCGTTTTATGGCCATCCGATTACTATTTAAAAAATATCAGAAATGTATCCTACGATGCAGAAAATGATTCTTCGCTTGTTCTAAAAATTACTTACGGCAACGTAAGCTTTCTATTCCCTGGAGATATATCGTCTGAAATTGAAAAAAAACTTGTTCATTCGGGGGTTAACCTTAAAAGCGATGTCTTGTTAATTCCCCATCATGGCTCCAATCAATCCAGTTGCCCTGAATTTATTCATGCCGTGTCCTGCCGTTATGCGGTGGCCAGCGCCGGAAAATCAAATGTCTTCCAGCATCCTCATCCTGACGTGATAGAAAAATACAAAAAGGCCGGCGCTGAAATTTTCAGTACCGATCAACATGGGACAATAATGTTTACAACCGACGGCAATAACCTGCATGTCGATACATTTATAAAAAACAAATAATCATTGACTTCATAAAATATAAGATTATAATACAACCATAAGTAAATTAAGTATTTGTCGTAACTTTTTCATCACGTCTCATTTAGAGTTGAACAATTTTTCATTGATCAATTACCAATGGCGCTTACATAAAATTATTATTCACCTTAACGAAAGATAAGGATTTTGGCGCTATGAAAAAGAAAAGTCCTCTCAATGCCTCTGAAAACAATAAACGGCCTTTAAGTCAATCATTGGCATCCAGATCTAAAAAAATTATTAAAAAAAATGCGGCCAATGCCTCTCCAGTCAAGCGTATGTCTCAGCAACCCATCAGACAACGTTCTGATAAATACAGAGATATCATTGAAAATATTCATGAGGGGATTTTCGAGGTTGATTTAAAAGGCAATTTTACCTTCGTTAACGAGATGGTCTGTCGTGCCACCGGTTTTACAAAGAAAAAATTAATTGGTATGAACAGCCGGCCTTTCACAGATAAAAATGATGATAAAAAAGTGATGCAGGCATACGACACCGTTTATAAAACCGGCAAACCCTTCCTCGGACTGGGGTGGTATATCATAAGAAAAAACGGTGAAAAGCGTTACATTGAAGGGTCAATATATCTGCTTAAAAACTCCAAAGGAAAACCCATCGGATTTAGCGTCATTGCCGTCGACGCCACCGAGCGTAAAAAAAACGAAGAGGCTTATAAAAAAGCTTTTCTTGAATGGCAGGAAACTTTTGACGCGGTCAGCGATGCCATATGCCTTTTAGATAACAATCAGCGCATTGTTCGCTCCAACCGGGCCATGTGTAAAATGTTCGGTAAATCTCAAAAAGATTTTCTGGGCAAGCACTGCTGGCAAATTGTTCATGGAACAAAGAAACCTATCCCGGAATGTCCAATCATAAAATCAAAAGATTCTCTCAAAAAAGAAGAAATTGAAATTGAAATTAAGAATAAATGGTTAAATATCGTCGTCTATCCTTTACTGGATGATGCAAAAGACCTTTCCGGATTTGTTCATATTATCAAAGACATCACCGAACAAAAGCAGGCTGACGATAGGCTGGACGAGGAACGCCGGCAACTCAATTATATTCTGGATGTCACAAACACCAGAATCGACATCATTGATCCCGATTTCAACCTGCGCTACGCTGACGATTCGTGGAAAATTATCTACGGCGATCCCACTGGCAGAAAGTGTTACGAATACTTTATGGGCAGGAAAAGTGTCTGCGAAAGCTGCGGTATTCCCCGGTCGTTGGAAAACAAACAGGTCGTCATCACAGAAGAAGTGCTCCCCCGTGAAGGCAACCGCGTCATCGAAGTGCATACTATCCCTTTTCAAAACAAGGAGGGCGAATGGCTGGTTGCTGAATTTAATGTAGATATCACCGATCGTAAAAAAGCCGAAGAAGAACTGAAAGAAAGCCGCGAGAGTTACAGAAGACTTTTTGAAAACCACGCTGCAATAAAATTAATCATCGATCCGGACACAGGAAGGATCATCGATGCAAATCATGCTGCGTGCCAATATTACGGATGGGCACGCGAAAAAATGCAGCAAATGAAAATATCCGACATTAATACCCTGACGCCTGAACAAGTAAAAAATGAAATGGAAAAAGCTCGAAATTCCAGAAGATTCCATGTCGAATTCAAGCATCGCCTCGCTAACGGCTCCATCAGAGATGTTGAAGTGTATTCCAGTACCATTATCATGAATGGAAAGTCTGTTCTTCACTCAATCATTCATGACATTACTGATCGCAAAAAAGCAAAGGAGACATTGAGCGCTTCTGAAATTCGGTATCGACGTCTTTTCGAGTCTGCAAAAGATGGCATTCTAATCCTTGATAGCTCCACAGGAATGATCATTGATGTCAATCCATATCTAATTGATCTTCTGGGTTATTCACAGGAACATTTTATAGGAAAACATGTGTGGGAGCTGGGACCATTTAAGGATATTTTACCCAATAGAGAAAAATTCCTGGAACTGCAGCATGAGGAATACATTCGTTATGATGATTTACCTCTGGAAAAAATTGATGGGCAGCTTATTAATGTGGAATTCGTCAGTAATATTTACGAAGTGGATCACATCAAGGTGATTCAGTGCAATATTCGGAATATTACCGAACGCAAGCTTGCAGAGGAAAATCTTCGCGCATCCGAAGAAAAGTTTTCCTTGTCTTTCAAATATAGTCCCACGCCCATGTGCATCACCACGCTCAAAGAAGGTCGTTATATTGACGCTAACGATGCTTACCTGATTAATCTCGGATACAAAAGCGAAGAAATTATCGGCCGTACAACACAGGATATCAATCTATGGGTAGATTTGTCAGAAGCAAGGGCTTTTATAAAAGAATTATATAAAACAGGGAAAACGACCGATTACGAATTACGGGTTTATGACAAACAAGGCATGGTTCATTGGGGACTTGCCTCAGCCTCCATAATCAATCTTTCAGGGCAATCCTGTGTCCTGACACAGATCATGGACATGACCGAATTAAGAAATGCCGAAAAAGCATTACAAGAAAACGAAGAGCGCTTGAGAGGCATCAGTCAAAATCTGCCGGGTGTTATTTATCAATTCTACGCAAAAGATACCGGCGAATTCGGAGTAAGTTATATCAGTGACCCCATGAATGAATTTGCGGAGATCATGTCCAAATCGGAAGTGGAGAATCTTGATGCTGTATTCCCGGATTTTTATGCCCGAATTTTTGAAGAGGACAAGGAAAGATTTATTACATCCATAAAAAAGTCTGTTGAGACTGTATCACTTTGGAATTTTGAAGGCCGTGTCACCACGAAAACGGGAAAGATGATCTGGATTCAGGGAATGTCCATCCCGACGCGTCTTGAAGATCGGGTGGTCTTCGATGGCATTATCCTGAACATTACTGATCGCAAGATTGCAGAAGAGGCTGCTCTTAAAGAATATAATTTCAGCCATACGGTTTTAGACACTCTGCCGGCACCGTTCTACATGTTCGATTATGAACAAGCCCATTTCTTCCGATGGAACAAAGAGTTTTCCATGGCTGCCGGTTATTCCGACGAAGAACTTATTCATATGACGCCTTTTGATTTAGTCCCGAAATCAGAACACGATGGACTCACAGGAGCGATGGAAAATGTTTTTACCAAAGGCAAAGTCTCATTGGAAATGACAGTTGTTTCGAAAAACGGCTCCACCACTCCCTATTTATTGTCGGGTAATATATTGAACTACGAGGGAAAATCATACGTGATCGGCATGGGCATCAACATCGCCGAACGTAAAAAAGCGGAAGAAGCTCTGCGCGCACAAGAAGAACGTTTCCGGATCATCACGGAACAGTCTTCCGACGTTATTATTCTTATCAATCGTGAAGGAAAAATATTTTATGAAAATCCCGCCGCGGGAAAAATACTCGGATACAATTTTCAAGACAGGAAAGGTCAAAATGCATTCGAAAATATTCATCCTGATGATCTGCCTTTTTTCATCGATCTGTTTCAAACATTATTGAAAGGTGAAAAACTCCCTCTCGAGAAGGCGGAAGCACGCATTCGTCACGCCGATGGCACCTGGCGCACTTTTGAAGTTGTCGGTGGCCCCTTAAGAATAAATAATGTTATTGAGATGGTCATTGCCAATTTGCGCGATATCACGGAGCGCAAGCTTATGGAAGAAAAAATACGGGAGAGCGAGAAAAGATTCAGACGTATCACTGAAAATATGAGCGGTTTCGTAAGTGAGATGGATGCTCAAGGTATTTTCCGATATAATAGTCCTTCCATAACTATGATACTGGGATATGATCCTGAAGAACTTAACAATAAAAATGCATTTGACTTCGTTCATCCTGAAGACCGTGACCGGATAATCGATACCTATATGGAAGGCGTTCGTACAGAATCAGAAAAGGAGGTCGAGCAACGTTACCGGCGGAAAGATGGCAATTATATCTGGCTTCGTTCAACCGGCCGCCCGATCTTTGGATCTGACGGTAAAAATATTGGAATGGTCGTCAATAGCATTGATATC
The DNA here is from genome assembly GCA_964480875.1 of uncultured Smithella sp. Taxonomy (GTDB): domain Bacteria; phylum Desulfobacterota; class Syntrophia; order Syntrophales; family Smithellaceae; genus Smithella. The sequence goes on from CAYZRT010000017.1 coordinate 28,652, forward strand.
ACCGAGCGCAAAAAAGTCCAGGAAGAATTAGAACGGATTCAGTTACTGAACGAAGCCATTCTTGAAACCGTTCCCGGCATTCTTTATCTCTATGATGATACCGGCCACCTGGTGCGCTGGAATAAGCAGCATGAGGTGCTAACCGGTTATTCCAGCGATGAAATAAAAGGTAAATATATATTGGATTGGTTTGGAGGTCCAGATACTTCAAATATCCAAAAAGGAATTTCAGAAGTTATGGCAACGGGATATGGCACTGCCGAAGGACATCTCATAGCTAAAAATGGAAATACTATTTTTATGTTTTTTACCGGAGTTAAAATTGCCATTGCCGGTAAGGATCACCTGCTGGGCATTGGTGTCGATATAACCGAGCGCAAAAAAGCGGAAGAAGAAATTATCCGTCTCAACGAAACACTGGAACAACGCGTAAAGGAACGTACAGCCGAATTGGAAGCTTTTTCGTATTCAGTTTCCCACGACCTGCGCGCACCTCTCAGGTCGATTCATGGTTTTGGTCAGGCTCTTCTGGAAGACTACGAAAATCAAATGGATGCAGAAGCAAAAGGCTATCTGGGAAGAATAAAACGAGCCACAGAAACCATGAGCGAACTCATTGAAGATATGCTGAAGTTGTCCAGAATATCGCGTAGCGACATGGATACGGTGCCGGTGAATCTTTCCCATATCGTCAAATCCATTACAGATGAATTGCAGAAGTCCGCACCGGAACGTCGTGCCGATATTAAAATTGCCTGCGATTTGCAAGATTCAGCCGATCCAAGATTGATGCGCATTGTCTTTGAAAACCTGCTCAGCAATTCATGGAAATTCACGGGGAAAAATGATAATACTGAAATCGAATTCGGACTGACAATAAAAGATGGCAGGAAGGTATATTTTATTCGTGATAATGGAGCCGGATTCGATATGAAGTATGCCGGTAAGTTATTTACGCCTTTTCAGCGTTATCATAATGCAGAGGAATACGCCGGCACGGGAATCGGCCTGGCCATTGTCAAGCGCATTATTGCCCGCCACGGAGGCGGAATATGGGCGGAATCAAATGTCGGCAAAGGAACCACTATCTTTTTCACACTTGAAGAATAATAATCATGGAGAATAATTTTATGTTTAAGAACAAAAAAATATTGCTCATCGAAGACAATCCGGATGACATTGAATTGACTTTGCGAGCTTTTAAGAAAAACAACATCATGAATGAGATTGTTGTGAAGTCCGATGGTGTGGAAGCATTGGATTATTTTTTCGGAAAAAACGGAATCGCGAATAAAGAAAAAGAATCCTTGCCCATCTTGATTCTGCTCGATTTAAAACTACCGAGAATCGACGGCATGGAAGTCCTTAAAAAACTCAGAAAAGATGAAAGAACAAAATTGATTCCTGTCGTCATACTGACATCGTCAAAAGAACCTTCAGACCTTCTAAGTTGTTACAAACTGGGGTGCAACAGCTATATACGTAAACCGGTTTCCTTTACTGAATTTACCGACATGATAAAACAACTGGGGTTTTATTGGCTGATTATGAATGAAATTCCGCCCGTGTGAAAAATATCTGGAGAAAAATGACATGATGGATACGTTCTACATGAAAGAGTTAAGAGATCAGGTTATCTTCAAAAGCTTAACGGAGAAAATATCCTGCTGGAGTCTCGAATACTTGCTGTAGCCGACGTGCTTGAAACCATATCTTCTCATCTTCCTTACAGGGCGTCTCCGGGTATTAATTATGCTCTGGATGATATTTCAAAAAGTCGAGACATTCCTTATGATACAAATGTCGTTGATGCCTGTTTAAGAATATTCAGAAACAAAGATTTTGTTTTAAGTTAATAAATAAAGCGAAAAAAATCATCGATGTCTCTCCTGATGAGGATCAGATAACCATAAATTCCTTGTAATTCTTAATTTATTTATAATTTATTGCTGTTATTTTAAGTTTTTTCCCATTGCCAAGAATAATTGAATATGTTAAACAACATCACTTTATATTATGGTTATAAATTATGGAAAAAATTACAGCAATTCGAGGTTTTAAAGACATTTTGCCGGAAGACGCCAACACCTTCTGGAGGATTGAAACTATTGCCCGCGATGTTTTTAAATCTTTTGGTTTCCGGGAAATACGCGTACCGATTATAGAAAAAACCGAACTTTTCAAAAGGAGCATCGGTGAGACAACCGATATCGTTGAAAAGGAAATGTATACATTTGCCGACCGGGATAATGAATATATAACTTTACGTCCGGAAGCCACCGCCTCGATTATCCGCGCTTATATCGAACACAATATGTTCACCAATGAACCGATAACAAAGTTATTTACGATTGGCCCGATGTTCCGTCGTGAAAGGCCGCAAAAAGGCCGTTTCCGTCAGTTCAATCAGATTGACGTTGAGCTTTTCGGCGAAGAAAAACCGCAATCCGATGCAGAAATAATTTTCATGCTGATGCACTTTTTAACAAGCGCCGGATTAAAAGACCTGTCTCTCGAAATCAATTCTCTGGGTTGCCCCGAATGCCGTCCGTCATTTTCGAATGCTGTCATTAACTTTTTAAAAGGTAGCGAAAAAAATCTATGCCCTGACTGTCAACGACGCATCCATACCAATCCTTTGCGAGTTTTTGACTGCAAAGTGGAGACATGCGCGGAGACTATCGCCAAAGCGCCAAGCATTCTGGATTTTTTGTGTTCAAACTGCAATGATCATTTCGAACAGGTTAAAGAATTTCTTAATGACTTGAACACTCCCTTCATCATTAATGCGCGGATGGTTCGCGGGCTGGATTACTACACCAGGACCGCTTTTGAAGTAAAAACAAATGATCTAGGATCTCAAAATGCAGTCGCCGGCGGAGGCAGATATAACGGTCTGGTCAGTTATCTCGGAGGACCGGAAGTTCCCGGAATTGGATTTGCCATTGGTTTCGAACGTCTTGTGGCCTGTTTACCAGTCAAAGAAGACAACAAATTTAAAACCGATTTATTCATCGCCGCGCTGGGTACCCAGGCCCAAAATAAAGCTTTCACTTTGACCAATTTATTGGCGAAAAGCGGCGTGGTCACGGAAATGGATTATTCGGATAAAAGCCTCAAGAGCCAACTGAAGCGGGCGGACAAATTAAATAGTTCCTACACCCTTATTTTAGGAGACAAGGAAATCGAAGAAAAACAGGGACTTTTAAGAAACATGCAGACGAAAGAACAGCAGAACATTCCGCTGGATAACCTGCTGGAAGAATTAAAAGAAAAAATTAAAGAGAGGTAAATATTTTTTGACTGAATTTTTAACGAAAGATAAAAGAACGCATTACTGTGGAAATGTTGATATTTCCCTTCTGGATCAGGAAATAATTCTAATGGGATGGGTGCATCGACGGCGTGACCATGGCGGTGTTATTTTTGTCGATTTACGAGACCGCGAAGGCATTGTGCAGGTTGTTTTTAACCCTGAAGCCGAAAAAGCTCATAAAGAAGCACATAAGATTCGCTCTGAATTCGTTCTGGCCGTTAAAGGAAAAGTGCGCAGGAGACCGGAAGGTATGGATAATCCGGCGCTAAAAACCGGAGAAATCGAAGTCATCGTCTCCGAATTGGAAATCATGAATGAATCGAAAACACCGCCCTTCTCTTTCGATGATGAAGACATATCGGAAAACGTCCGTCTTAAATACCGTTATTTGGATTTGCGCCGTCCGGCGATTCAGAAAAATCTCTTTTTACGAAGCAAGCTCGCCTCGGCAACACGACGTTATTTTGAGGAAAACGGTTTCATTGAAGTGGAAACGCCTTTTCTGGGCAAAAGCACGCCCGAAGGAGCGCGCGATTACCTTGTTCCCAGCCGAATCTACAATGGGATGTTTTACGCCCTGCCGCAATCGCCCCAGATCTTCAAACAGCTTTTAATGGTTTCCGGCTTCGATCGTTATTATCAAATCGTTAAATGTTTCCGTGACGAAGATTTACGCGCCGATCGTCAGCCGGAATTTACCCAGATCGACGTAGAAATGTCTTTTATTACCGAAGAAGACATTATGAGTATGATGGAAGGCTTGATGGAGGCGATTTTTAAAGCCTGCCTCGGCAAAGAACTTACTCTTCCCTTGCCCCGACTGACTTATGCCGACGCCATCAGTCGTTATGGCAAAGATAATCCTGACACACGTTTTGGCATGGAAATTTTGAATATTACGAACATTGTCAAAGATTCCGGATTTAAGCTTTTCGCGGAAGTTGCTGCTGCCGGCGGTGTCATCAAAGCAATTAAAGCCGAACAGGCTTCAGTTCTTTCCCGTAAAGATTTGGACGGGTTGAAAGATATCGTGATGATTTACGGAGCGAAAGGTTTGGCCTGGGCCAAAGTCAATTCCACGGACTGGACATCGCCAATTTATAAATTCCTCAAACCCGAAGAAGTTGAAGGTATAAGCAAGACCTTGAACGCCAAGGAAGGTGATATCATTTTCTTTGTCGCCGATACGCCTAAGGTGGTTTCCGACTCTCTGGGCAATTTACGTCTTTATCTCGGTAAAAAACTTAATCTGATTGATCCCGAGAAACTGGCCTTCACCTGGATCACGGAATTTCCACTCATGGAATACTCGGAATCGGAAAAGCGTTTTGTTTCCACACATCACCCGTTCACATCGCCGTTTCTGGAAGATCTGTCACTCATGACCACCGATCCGGGAAAAGTCCGCGCCAGAGCCTATGATCTTGTTCTGAACGGTTCGGAAATCGGCGGAGGAAGTATTCGTATCCATCACAAAGATGTTCAGTCTCAAGTCTTCAGCGCACTGAAACTCAGCGACGAGGAAGCCCGGTTGAAATTCGGCTTCCTGCTGGATGCACTGGAATATGGCGCTCCCCCTCATGGAGGACTTGCTTTCGGTCTGGACCGGCTGACCATGATTATGACGAAAGCGGAATCCATACGGGATGTCATTGCGTTCCCGAAAACGCAGAAAGCCGCCTGTTTGATGACTGATGCCCCCTCCAAGGTCAGCATCGAACAATTGATGGAATTATCTTTAAAAATAGTTTAACTAAAGTTGTATCGGAGACAGGTGATGGCAAAGATTAAAAAAGATAAAAAACCGGTTGCCAGAAAATTTAAATTAAAGGAACTGGATAAACCCAATCTATATAAAGACATTTTTCCCTACTCTGAAGTGAGCAAAATTGTTTTTAACAATGAGACCGTCCCCATGAAGCCGGCCAAAGAGATTTTTATTACCGACACCACTTTTCGTGATGGACAACAATCAAGGCCTCCTTATACGCCAGAACAAATCGTTTCTATATTCCAGCTGCTCAGCAAACTGGGAGGGCCCAATGGAGTTATCCGGCAGACGGAATTTTTTCTCTACAGCAAAAAAGACAAGGATGCCGTGGAGAAATGTTTGGAACTTGATTTGCGTTATCCGGAAATTACAGGCTGGATCAGAGCGGCTAAAGAAGATGTCCCTCTGGTTAAGGCAATGGGCTTAAAGGAAACCGGTCTCCTTACCTCTGTTTCCGATTATCACATTTTTCTTAAACTGAACAAAAAAAGAAGCCAAGCTTTGGATGGATATCTGGGAATTGTCAAGTCTGTTTTGGATATGGGCATCATCCCCCGCTGCCATTTTGAAGATATTACCCGTGCCGATATTTATGGATTCTGCATTCCCTTTGCGCAAGAACTCATGAAGCTCAGAGAAGAAAGCGGCATTAATGTTAAAATAAGACTTTGCGACACGATGGGCTATGGCATCACATATCCTGGCGCTGCCCTTCCCCGCAGCGTTGAGAAAATTGTTCACGCTTTCACTCAAGACGCCGGGGTGCCCGGTCATTTGCTGGAATGGCACGGTCACAACGATTTTCATAAGGCCATGATTAATGCCACAACCGCCTGGCTTTACGGATGCAGTGCGGCTAACTCTACCCTCTTGGGATTAGGTGAAAGAACAGGAAATCCGCCTATCGAAGGACTTATTTTTGAATACATTGCGTTACGTGGGAACAGTGGCATTGACACAACAGTGATTACCGATATTGCCGAATATTTTGAAAAGGAAATCGGCGTGAAGATTCCTCATAATTATCCTTTCGTAGGTTCGGGATTCAATGTCACCAGCGCTGGTGTGCATGCTGACGGCCTGATTAAATGCGAGGAAATCTACAACGTCTTCGATACCAGAAAGATTTTAAAACGACCGATTACTACAACAATTACCGACAAATCAGGCAATGCCGGCATCGCATTCTGGATTAACCAGCGGTTTAATCTTGAAGGCAATAAACTCGTTGATAAAAGACATCCGGGAATTTCCAAAATTCATAAATGGATTATGGATCAATATGAAGGTGGCAGAATAACAGCCATTTCTCCTGAAGAAATGGAAAAGAAAGTCCGTCAGCATCTGCCCGAACATTTTATGTCGGAATTGGAAAAGATCAAGTTCATTGCCGAGAAAGCCGCTGTTGCCGCGGTCAATCAGATTATTGAAAATCCGCTGATGAAGAGCATGAATCCGGAAGATCAGGAACCTCTGATGCAAAGCATTGTTGATGAACATCCATCCATACAATTCGCCTACGTCGTGGATATGAACGGCCGGAAAACGACGAAAAATATCACCAATATTGCCGATCGTGCCAAGTATGAAAACTATGGCGTCGGCACCGATCAATCCGACCGTGAATGGTTTATCAAACCGTTCCAGACAGGAAAAGTTTATGTTTCAGATTTCTTCATCTCCAAGATGACAGGTATTCTTTGCTTCACCGCTTCGGCGCCTATAGTTAATGAAAAAGATGAAATGATAGGAATTTTCGGCGTTGATATTCAGTTTGAAGACTGGGTAAAGAGAGCGGAAGATATGGAAGAGATGGATCACATCACCCTGCGCGCAGAATACAAGGAAATGAAATCCAAAGCCAAGCACGGCCACCATTAATGAGACTCGCTGAAAACGAACTAAGTGAAGTTTGAAGCGTAAGTCGGATTATCCCAGGAGCAAAGCGACGCGGGGCTAATGAGACTCGCTGATAGTGAGTCCTAAGTTTCAGAAGCGTAGCGCACTGAAATTTGTTGGACGAACTATCCCAGGCGCATAGAGCCGTGGGAAAACGAACAAAGTGAATAACCTAAATACCCTGAAGGGCACCATGGGGTCACTATAGGTTTGAAGCGTAAGTCGAATTATCCCAGGAGCGAAGCGACGCGGGATTAGAGATTCCTTTTATTCAGAAAAGTATTGCATAACGTGAAGGTCATCTGCGACTGAAATGTTTAGTTTCTCTTGTCCCGAGAACGAAGAGAATCGGGGCAAGTGTCATGTCAATGCTGCTATGTCATTTCGAAGGAGTATGCACGACTGAGAAATCTTAGATTTCTCCCTGCGGTCGAAATGACATTACATGATAGACGCGACACTAGGGAGACCCAAACCTCAGAAGCGTAGCGAACTGAAATGTCCTGAATAAAATTTAGCTTTTCAATGAGTTTCAACTGACGGTGATAAAAAGATAGCTGCAAATCATGTCTTCAAGCTCTTTTAGCAGCCGATCTTCCTCGATCTCGTCTTTATTAATCATGATCCGGTGGATAATCTCATCACTTATTCTGAATAGCATTATTGCAGCGGCCTCAATATCATCCACACGAATTAATTGCTTAT
>CAYZRT010000018.1:0-32743 GCA_964480875.1 uncultured Smithella sp.
TTGTAAAAAATGCGATGTCGCTTTCTCTAAAGTACATTATAAATATGTCATGTCACGCATTGGTCATTGTATAAACAGATTTATGCGGTTTTTTCAATAGTATTTCTTATATAAAAATTTTAACATTTATTTGTGTTGACATTTGATGAACTCGCAATGTGAGCTTTATCACCATAAAATCATTAAAATCATTTTATCAGTCTTAAAATTAATGATTTATCGTATGAACGTGTTGTGTTTAATATAACTATAATATTGACAAAACATGAAAAAAAACTTAATCTTGTACATAATAGTTGTTTATTGTGAAACTCCCATTCCGAAAGCGCATAACCTAAAGGTCACTATAGGCGTAGCGGAATGGGTAAGTTGAACAATCCTGCGCAGCAGAGGGTATAATACCCCGCAGCTTGCTGCGGAATTAGGGTCCAGTCCCGATAGCAATCGGGATTGCCCTGGGGTTTATACCTGTGATTCATGGGAATACTCTCTTCGTGTCACGAAAATTCTTAACTTTTAACGTTTGATAGGATTATTATTTAAAAAATGAACTTAAATCACCTGGCAATATCATTGATTGAACTCAATCCGGAAAATCTTGCCCAACTGGAAGAATTCAAAAAAAACCTTGAAATCAGTAAAAAGCAGGCTAAAGGGCATCTTAAAAAAGTACTAAGTGAAGCTTGTTCCGAAGTCGATGCATTGTTCGGCCAGAGTCTCGAATTGCGGCAAGCCGGTATCGCTCGACTGGGAGAATTATTAGAAAAAGCCATGGGGACTGGCGAACCCGATGTATCTGATATGAGACCTAAGCAGCGGCAGGATGAAACTAAAGAAAAGAAAGAATCCCCACAAATAACTTTGTCGAATGATTTTGATTCGGATTTGCTCAATGAGTTTATTATAGAAAACATGGAATGGGCCGCAATGGCCGAATCAGCCATTCTGGAATGGGAGCAAAATCCGAACAACCAGGAATTGCTCAATACAATATTCAGAGGATTTCACACGATCAAAGGAACCTCCGCGTTTCTTAATCTTGACTGCGTGAAGGATCTTGCGCACCAGGTTGAATCCATGCTGGCGAAAGTGAGAGATGGAGCGGATGTTTTTACGACGGGCCATGCCAACCTGGCCCTTAAATCGCTGGACATGATTAAAACAATTCTTGAACGAATGAAATCATCCGGTCCGGGGAAGCAAATTGAGCTGCCTTGGGGACACGACGAATTATTAGAATCATTGAAAAACTTCATTTCTGACGCGAAAGAGATCAAGGCCGGCGCCCAAGAAGTAGAAGCCGATGCGATTTCATCGGAACCGGTGGAAGCGCAGGTATCCACGAATAAAACTGAAAAAAAAGACGTTGACGTGTCGTCAGAAAAGACGGTTTCTTCACCGAAAGTTTCTGAGTCGGTGGCGGAATCAACGGTCAGGGTCAAAATAGACAGATTGGATAAATTGTTGGATACCGTGGGTGAAATGGTTATCGCCCAAACCATGGTGGGACAGGATGAGCTGGTTGTAAGCGGGAAATATCACGAACTGAATAAAAAAATATCTCAAGCGGGGAAACTGGTTCGCGAACTTCATGATCTCAGCATGTTTTTGCGAATGGTTCCGCTGAAGGGCACTTTTCAGAAAATGGTTAGGCTGGCGCGCGATCTTGCGCAAAAGAACGGTAAGGCCGTTACCTGTGTTACAGAAGGTGACGATATCGAGATAGACCGCAACATGGTTGACATGGTAGCCGATCCTCTGATCCATCTGATTCGCAATGCCGTTGACCACGGCATTGAAACACCCGAAGAACGGCGTCGGGCCGGCAAATCTGAAAACGGACATATTCAGTTAACAGCCGCTCATGCGGAAGGAAGCATCATGTTGACCGTCTGGGACGACGGCCGGGGAATGAATCGCCAGACCATCGTGAATAAGGCGATAGAACGTGGGGTGATTGATTCCGCAGAAAGAATGACCGATCAGGAGGTTTGGCAGATGATATTTCTGCCGGGCTTCTCAACGGCCGAAAAGGTAACGGAAATTTCCGGCCGGGGAGTCGGAATGGATGTGGTTCGACAGGCCGTGGAGGATTTGCGTGGCCGAATAGAGGTTCGAACGTCGGAAGGTCAGGGATGTACTTTCATCATGAGAATGCCTCTGACCATGGCGATTACAGACGGAATGATTGTTAAGGTAGGATCTCAACGATATATTCTGCCGACGGCTAATATTCAAAAAGCAGTCAGACCTCTGCCGTCCGATATTCATACGGTAAACCAGAGAGCGGAGATGCTTTCATTCCGTGATGAATTTGTTCCGGTTGTTCGACTGCACCGTTTATTCGATATACCCGATGCGTTAACCGAAATGACGACCGGTTTGCTGGTCGTCATTGGCGAGGGACAACAACGATGCGCTCTCTTTGTGGATGATCTTTTGAGTCAGACACAGGTTGTGACCAAATTGTTGGGCAAGGGATTTAATGAGGTTCCGGGAGTGGCCGGCGGAGCCATCATGGGCGATGGCACGGTCGGTTTAATCCTGGATGCTTCGGGGATAGTCAACATAGCCCGGCAACAAGTGAATACAGCAACATAACAAACAAGGCCATATGAGGAGGAAGAATCATGAGTAACGCAACAGCAGTTAAAGGGAATCAGTCCGCCAGTGTTGATTCCCGGGCCGGTAAATATCTCACATTTTTCCTTGCCAGCGAGGAATACGGCGTAGAAATCCTCAAGGTGCAGGAAATCATCGGACGGATGCCGATAACGCCCGTGCCGCTGACATCCAGATATATCAGGGGAGTAATCAACCTGCGCGGCAAGATTCATCCTATCATGGATTTAAAAATCAAGTTCGGCATGGAAGAAACTGAGATAACCGACGAGACCTGCATTATTGTCATCAAAACATCCAGCTTGATGATGGGTGTCCTTGTGGATAAGGTTTCGGAAGTCGTGAACATTAGTTCCGAGGACATTGAAGATACTCCGTCCTTTGGAGCGGACGTGAACCCTGAATACCTTTTGGGTGTAGGCAAGACCGGAGGCCGGGTACGTCTGCTTCTGGACATTGAAAAAGTGATAAACACGACTGACATCATTAATATGAAAAAGGCCACAGGTACGGAGAATTAAAAGCCTCAATACAAAATTGAACAAGAGAAAACTAAAATAACATGGCAGGGGAAAAAACAAAATGCGTATTTGGTTGAAGATTATTCTATTCTGCTTGATTCCAATCGTCATCTTGACTTTGGCTGTGCTCTTGATTACCAATAACCAATTGAAAAAGGCAGCCATGATCGTGGCCGACCATGTATTGGAACAGAAACTTTCTTCGGAAATTAAAGCTTTCCAAGATCAAATAGAAAGAGAATACGGCATACTGAGACTTAAAGACGGTATGTTGGTAGACCAGATAGGAACGCCAATTATTAATCGTTATGAGGTGGTGGACAAGATATCCGAACAATTTTCCAGCACGGCAACGATCTTCGTCCGCAGCGGCAATGACTTCATAAGGATGGTGACCACGGTTAAAAAAGCTGACGGCAGTCGCGCTGATGGGACCAATCTGGGCACCGATAGCAAGGCTTACCAAAGTTGTATCAATGGCCGTACCTATATCGGAGAGGCCAACATTCTCAATAAACCATATCTTACCATCTACGAACCTTTGCTCAGTACGGAAGGTGATGTCATTGGTATTCTCTATGCCGGAATTCCGAAAGATCAGGTTGTCGCGATGATTAACTCCCTAAGCCAAAATTCAGTCATGCTCATCACATTTACGATGATCGCACTTATTTTCTGTATCATGGGCACAATTTTCATAATCGTTTCCTGGTCGCTGCGTCCGTTGAAGAAAATAGTTCAGGGAGTGCAGCAACTGGGCAGGGGACGTGTTTCCCACAGACTGGGTATTAAAAGCAGGGACGAGATCGGAGAAGTGGCTAATACCATCGATCAATTTGCCGATTATCTTCAGCAAAACATCGTATCCAATATTCAAAAGATAGCTGACGGCGATATCGATATCAATACCACAGTCATTGACGACAAGGATGAAATCGGGCCGGCTTTCAAAAAAATGATTGAACACATGAATGTACTGGGTAATGAAATGACAGTATTAACAAAGTCGGCCATGGAAGGTAAATTAAACGTTCGCGGCAATAAAGAAAATTTAAAAGGTGTCTTTAGATACCTTGTTAATGGAGTCAATAAAACGCTCGATGCTGTGTTGGGTCCGATCAATGAAGCCGCGAATGTGTTGGAAAAGATAGCCGACAAAGATATGACAGCGCGCGTCAGGGGCGATTACAGTGGCGATCATGCCAAAATCAAAGAATTCCTTAATATGGCTGTGGAGAATCTGGACAAGGCTTTACAGCAGGTGGCCATCGGCGCCGATCAGGTGGCATCGGCAAGCGTACAAGTAAGCAACGGCGGACAAGCATTATCCCATGGCGCAAGTGATCAGGCAAGCTCTCTGGAAGAGATTTCCAGCAGTTTACAGCAAATGTCTTCCATGACACGACAAAATGCACTGAGTGCGAGAGAAGCCAATGGCATAGCTGAAGAAGCTCGCAACAGTGCCGACAGAGGAGTGGAGAGCATGAATCGGATGTCTTCAGCTATCAATCGTATTAAATCCTCCTCTGATGCCACGGCCAAGATAGTCAAAACGATAGACGAGATAGCATTTCAGACCAACCTTCTGGCACTCAATGCCGCCGTGGAGGCCGCCCGCGCCGGAGAGGCAGGTAAAGGTTTCGCTGTCGTAGCTGAGGAAGTGAGGAATCTGGCGATGCGGAGCGCTGAGGCAGCCAAGAATACGGCCAACCTGATAGAACAAGCGGTCAGAAACTCGGATGACGGCGTGAATATCAATTCTGAAGTTTTGAAAAACTTCCAGGAAATTACGGATAAGATCAACAAGGTAAGCCAAGTCGTGGCGGAAATAGCGATGGCCTCGGATCAACAGGACGAAGGAATCAGTGAGGTCAACAAAGCGGTGGAGCGAATGAATACAATGACTCAGCAGAGTGCGGCCAATGCCGAGGAATCGGCCAGCGCTGCTGAGGAAATGTCTTCGCAGTCCGAAGAAATGCGGAGTATGGTGGCCGGATTCAATCTGACCGGGACCTTTGATTTTAATCAGGCTTTGCCGGCCGGCAGACCATCCGGGCATAAGCTGTCGGATTTATCCACAGAAAAAAAAGGCGGCAAAGTTATATCCGGTCTTTATCCTGATCCCCGCAAGGTGATACCGTTGGATGAAAAAGACCAGGAAGGTTTGAGGAATTTTTGAAAATAGGGGAAAAGCATAATCACAAAATAAAAAGTGAATGCCTAATGGAAAAAATTAAAACTTAAAAAGGCAAGTATATATAACATATATAAAAAATAAACGGAAAATAGATAATAAGGAGTTTTAGCATGCTTATTAATAATATTAAAGTTGGTTACAAACTTGTCGGTAGCATTGTACTGATCTGTTTAATGGCGACAGGGGTAATTCTGTATGGTGCAAAGCTAAGAATGGAATTATTGCATAAGATGGATTCGGTGCATGGCAAATATGAATTTGAAATCCAGAAAATTGGAGATATAAAGGCCGGTCTCGAAAAAATGCGGGGAGATATCCACCGGTATATTTATGTGTCGGCCGACCGGCAGAAAATGACCCGGAGCCTGAACGAAAACATGAGTTCAATAAGTGAGTCTATACAGGCTTATAAAGATAGAAATATCGACGCTGAAGAAAAGAAGATCATTGCTGAATTCGACGCCGCCTGGTTGGAGATGCAGCGCGGATACAAGGAAGTCATGACGATGGCATTGGAGGGTAAAAATAATGAAGTTGACCGCCTGCTGGGCGCCGGAAGCTACGTAGTTCAATCCGGAGAGAAAACTTTAGACGCGATTCTTAATCTAAATGAATACATAAACACAAAGAATAAGGCAATGATTAGGGAAAATATGAAATCTTCCGGAGGTTTATCGGGTGCAATGATAATATTATCAGCTATATCCGTAGGATTTATAATCGTTTTAGTAATTCTTTTGGGTATATCCATCACCCAGCCACTGAAGAAGGGCGTGGTGATGATGCAGGAACTGAGGAAAGGCCACCTTTCCAACCGTTTGGGTATTAAGCGGAAGGACGAAATCGGAGTATTGGCGAATGCCATGGATCAGTTTGCCGATCATCTTCAGAAGAATGTCGTATTCAATATGCAGCAGATATCCGATGGCGATATCAATGTTCAGCCAGCCATAATCGACGAGAAAGATGAAATCGGTCCGGCTTTGAAAAAAATGACGGAGACCATCAACAACATGGTCAATGAAATGAATCTTCTTACCCAGTCAGCCATGGAAGGCAAACTGGGCGTGCGTGGTAACGCAGATGCATTCAGAGGCGCTTATCAGAACATTATTCAAGGCGTGAATCGTACATTGGATGAAGTAACGAGTCCAATCAACGAGGCGTCTAAAGCGTTGGAGAATCTGTCTGCCAAGGATATGTCAGTCCGGATGACAGGTGATTACAAGGGCGATTTTGCCAAGATTAAGGAATCGTTGAATATGGCAGTGGACAACCTGGACAAGGCTCTGAAGCAGGTAGCGATTGGTGCGGATCAGGTGGCCTCGGCAAGCGTTCAGGTGAGTACGGGGGGCCAGTCGTTATCACAAGGAGCCAGTGAGCAGGCAAGTTCTCTGGAAGAAGTATCGAGCAGCTTGCAGGAAATGTCATCCATGACCAAACAAAACGTTATGAACGCCAGAGAAGCAAATGGCGTTGCGGTGGCAGCCCGGGATAGCGCTCAAAAGGGCGTGGAAAGCATGAGCCGGATGTCCTCGGCAATCAACCAGATCAAAACATCATCTGATGCCACAGCCAGGATTGTAAAGACCATCGATGAGATAGCGTTTCAGACCAACCTGCTCGCCTTGAATGCCGCCGTGGAGGCAGCCCGGGCCGGTGACGCGGGCAAGGGATTCGCGGTCGTAGCCGAGGAAGTCAGGAACCTGGCAATGCGTAGCGCGGAGGCGGCCAAGAACACGGCCAATCTGATTGAAGAAGCAGTGAAGAACTCGGAGAACGGAGTGACGATTAATGCTGAAGTTTTGAAAAACTTCCAGGAGATTACCGAGCGTATCAACAAGGTAAGTCAGGTCGTGGCCGAGATAGCGGCAGCGTCTGAGCAGCAGGATCAGGGAATCACTCAGGTAAACAAGGCGGTAGAGCAGATGAATCTCTTGACACAGCAAAACGCAGCCAATGCGGAGGAATCGGCAAGCGCTGCCGAAGAGATGTCTTCGCAGTCGGAAGAAATGCGCAGCATGGTGGCTGGTTTCAAGCTCACCGGTTCCGGCACTTTTACAAAAGCGTTGCCGATTGAGGGTCAATCTGAACAAATGATGCAAAATATAAGAACAGGACAAAAAGGCGACAAGGCCATGTCTGGACTTCAACCGAATCCCCGCAAGGTGATACCATTGGATGAATCCGATCATCATATTTTAAATAAGTTTTAAAATCACCAAAGATAGTATTTTAAAAAAACTGTTCTCCCTTTCTATTGAATTGAAAGGGAGAGCAGTAAACGATGAAAAGTTTAATATCCAGTGCAATACCCTTTCCGATAAGGGAGCAAATTTTTATTTTATCCTGCCGCCCTGCGCTTAAAATTTCACATTTAAAATCCAAGCTTGTGGACATGGATGTTTCACATCAGGAAGGTCATCGTCACAGACATCCCGGTTCTATAAAAATTAATCTTGAAATACTTCTGCCGATTTTTTGATGAAAGGTTAATCACCCGCCGAAGAAGAAAGGTTTTTAAATTCAAACGGCAGATGAAAGGGAGCCACGTCGCTTACTTTTTCCAACTGTACAGCGGGGTTACCCCCGACCATGACCGCTCTTTGACACACGGGAATGACGCGGCAAGCATCAATATAGGTTATCTTCTGTCCTTTCCTTTTTCCCGTGGCCAGGGTAATCTGCAGCAGAAAGCTAAGAATCAGTGGATCATCATAAAAAGGGCTTACCATATTGCCTAATGAATACGTAATGACTACCGTCCGCCCTGAATCACGTCGGGTGTTATAAAACTCGACCGGCTGGACAACATGCGGATGATGCGAAATAATGAGATCCAGTCCTGCTTCGGCCAGTTGGTGAGCAACGGTCAGTTGCCGTTCTGCTGGAAAGAATTCAAATTCGAGTCCCCAGTGGAGTGAACCAACGATGAAATCACACTGCTGCTCACGGCAGTAATTGATCTGACGAATGGGCAGAGACAGATCTGTTTCCGCGGAAACATCATTAAGATGAATCCGGTTTACATGATACTCCTGTTCCGGACTGATTTTTTTCCCATTGAGGCCGAAGGTCAATCCGATAAATCCTATCTTCACTCCCCTGGACTCAACGATCGTCGCCTTATTTTTATCTTCCTTTTTCCGATTGGTTCCCACGGACGCAATTCCTTCCCGGGCCAGAGCATCCAGCGTGCTCAGCACCCCTTCTTCGCCGTAGTCCCAGGCATGGTTGCCGGCGGTCGAGAGAACCGTATATTTCATGTCCTTGTATCCTTTTAGAACATGGAATTGTTCGGCCGATATATATGTGGATGGTGTTTCGCTGCGGACGAATAACAATTTCCGCTGTGATTGGGTCGTCAACGGGGCTTCCAGATTGGCAAAAGAGATATCGGCTGAAAACAATTCGGAATCAATTTCTTTGTACAAAGATTGCGCCGAATTCGGCAGCAGATCATTTTGCATCAGGTCGCCAACGGCAGCCAGTCGAATCTGATCTGTTTTTTCAAAGTCTTCAGGCAGCAAAATTTTCGTATCGGCCTGTTTGCCGAAAAACGCCTCAAGCGATGACCCTTTTTCGGCACGACGGATCGGGTTACCCGACTTGTAGAGCCAGTGCAATTTATCGATGAGCGTCATATTCTCGAAACAGCCGTCGGTCTTTCGGGGGAAACGCCACATTTTAAAAAAATCAACCAGACCAAACGCCAGACGGATAACAAACTGTAACGGCCGGGAAACAGCCAACCCTGCCCGCGGATTAGACATTAATGAAGTGACCGCAACCGGGTCGTGTTTGACTGCGTTATCATTGGACTTTTTTGATTGATCAATGGTTTCGGTTTTTCGCATGTCCTGCGCTAACCATAAAAATCTGTAATTTGCAAGCAGCTAATATAAAATAATCAATGGGTTTGCTCAATTCGTATAATCTTTCAACCGGGAACAATAAAAATCGGCCTCCCCTTTTTATGTTGAAAAATATAAGGTTTGTTTGTATATTACTAAAAATTATAAAAAAAGGAGAAAATCATGAAAATTTCAAACGGTGTTCCACCTGTGAGGGACTTTAATGAGAGATCAGCCGAAATGGAATATGCTCAGGAATCCTACACCTATAATAAGGTTCCCGTAGAGGACGATGTAATGACATATTACGTCAAAGGGGTTCCGCCAAGTGATGCGATTTAAAAGTTAATTCTTTGCCGGATGATGTTACGATTATAACCGCAATAAAATTATTTTAACGAATGCAATCTCAACAGACTTTGATAAAGAGTAGAGACGGAAATGTTTCTGCTCTTTTATTATTTATTCTCTTTTAAAATGAATCCTCGGTCTGAATAAAGAGTTCAACTCCGATTTGACATATAATAAAACCGCCCTACATTAGTGAAAAAAGCTGAAAGAGGTTTATGACAAAGTTAGAGAAAATCATATCCGGCGGACAGACCGGAGCAGACAGGGCGGCGCTTGACTTCGCCATTGATCATGACATTTCTTATGGCGGCTGGGTTCCCAAAGGCAGAAAAACGGAAGACGGCACACTTCCCTTAAAATATCACCTTCTGGAAATGCCGACAGGCGATTATTCCAAAAGAACATTACAAAATGTTCTCGATTCCGATGGAACCGCAATCGTTTCCCATGGATTTCTCACCGGTGGATCGGCATTGACCAGGGAATTTGCCATCCAGCACAAAAAACACTGGATTCACATCGACCTGAACGAATTATCCCTGCCGGAGGCGGCAGGAAAGTTTTCTTTCTGGCTGAAAGAAAAAGAAATTAAGATTCTCAATATAGCAGGACCCAAAGCCGGTAAAGACCCGAAAATATATGAGGCTGTGTTGCTTCTGCTTCAGGAAACCATGGCAGATAAAAAAACAAACTGAATACATTGCATATCATTTTATTATGATGAAGTGGAAGGCGTCATTGCTCACGAGCGTTAACAGATCAAACAGAAGGATGTTCTCATCAGGACACATCCGCCGATTGAAAAGAGAATCGCAAGACTGCTCCCGATGAAGGACAGTTCCTCGTAATCCGTTATTGTTTTCTGAATAAAGGGTGCAAATTTCTGGCAAAATAAACAGCTTCCCAGAGAACTTTTTTAAAAAAGTTTATTTTTACAAGCGGCTTATATATGCTTGTATAATGGTGTTTGAAAAGCTGATGATGGGATTTCCCCTGCTCCTTCGGGTATATGCTATATTGGAAACCTGCTTCGGATGTGATGTCCAGAAACCGATGTGAATGCAAATTAAGTATCGGGACAATTGCCAAGGTGTAAGCTATCGGCCCTGTAATCGACCATAGTGTCTGGAATCCTACGCCGTGCCGGAAGGGATCGTATGCTGCGATATTGCGCAAAACGCTTTTAATAACAGCCCGAAGAAAAGGATGTCCCTTTATTGCGACAATGTGCCATTGCTGGAATTCACCGCCGGTGACATGATTGAGGACTGGAGACATTCCCCACCCTTCAAATTGTTCATCGGCTTTGTTATTCCATTGCGACAACAGAAAACGATCGTCCGGATGAATCACTTTATCCAAAGGCTTGTCAAGGGTACTCTTGATGTCTATATATACGCCTCCATACCGGTATAGGCACAAATATCTGAAGAGATCGGATCTTGCCGCACCATAATCAGGATTAATTCGCAGATAATAAGATAAGATTTTCTTCCCATAGTTTTCTTGAATAAACGTGATGATGTCTTGATCGTCATATAGACGATACTCCCAGCCATGGTTTCCGGCTTTAATCTTTTCGATATTTTCTCTTAACTCTTGAGGAAGGTATTTTCGATCGGGAAAAGTTTGATGTATTATCTTGGGAATTCGATCACCTTCCGGAATAACAGGAAGTAAATGCGTTTCTTCTTCATAATTATTATTGTGTGATTTAATTTTTTTTACTTTTATAATGCCCATTTCTGCAATTACTGGTCTACATCATAGCCGTCATGACCTGTTTTTTTGTTTTAATAACATCTTGTTCATGATGAAACAAGGCGCAAAATATCTGGAAAAGAGTAGTAACGATGAAACATAATACTTTTTAATTCCGTTTCGCTTCGGGGATAGTTTCCAATCCCGAATCATCGGGATTGGATAATTCGACTTGTGCTTCGAACATCGCCAGCTCGTTCTTAGCAAGTCTCATAACGACCATCGCTTCGAGCCTATAGTGACCTTTAGGTTATTCATTGCGTTCGCTCTCAGCGGGTCTCTTGATCCCGCTGCGCTTCGCTTCGGGGATAGTTCGACCATCGCTTCGAGCCTATGGTGACCTTTAGGTTATTCATTGCGTTCGCTCTCAGCGGGTCTCACTACATATCTTTTTATTTTTAGTTGCCTCTAACAGTTGGCAGTTTCCAAGGGCACAGGCTTTTTGCGCGTCATGGCAACCATCCTTGTTATTGCCCTGATTAAAATAAGCAAATCCCCTGTTGTTATAGGCTTCGATAAAATCACGTTTAAGCCGTATCGTCTGGTTGAAATCCTCTATCGCTTCCGGAATACGACCCGTTTTAATATAACTGTTTCCACGATTGTAATAAATTATGTAACCGGGTTTCAACCGGATAGCTTTATTATAATCTTCGATGGCTTCCTGATAACGGCCAAGTTCATGATAGACAGTTCCTCTATTATTGTAAGCATCGGCATAATCGTGCTTGAGTCTTATAGCGTTATTAAGATCCTCCATTGCTTTCTGATGTTGTCCAGAATCAGCGTAAACATTTCCCCTTCCATAATACGACTCGGCATAATTCGGATTCAGTCTAATGGCTGTGTTATAACTATCAATAGCTTCGTCACTTTTCCCATTTTTGTGAAGCGCAGAGGCAAGATTGATCTGCGCCAGGATATTTTTTTTTGTCACCCGCAATGCGTGACTAAACAATGTAATGCTGTCTTTCCAGTAGCCGCACTGTTTGTAGGTCAGCGCGGAAAGAACAAGGAGGATCATCATCGCCGCCGGGATTAAAATCTTTTTGCGGATTTCGTCACCGGGGAGTATTAAAGGCATCCCCCAGACAAGCATGATGGCAATGCCGATGGACGGCAGATAGGTATAACGGTCGGCCATCGGCGCATTGACCTGTATCAGACCGCTTACAGGAACCAAAGCGCCCAGATACCAGAACCAGCCTACGAATAAAAAAGGTCTTCTTCCCTTGAAGTAAATAACCAATACTGTGACGCCCAGCAGGATAAGACCGGAACCCAGGATTTGCCACAGGGGAAATGAGGATTGAAAAGGATAAAAGACGGCTAAATCTATGGGCAAAAGAAATTTTTTCAAATAGGCAACATAGGAGATGACGGCATTGGCAAGACGCGAGGGGAAGCTCAGATGAGGGTAATCCGCTTCGTATTGCGCCCATACGGTGATGATGCCGGAGGCAAGGGTCAGGACCAAGAAAGGGATTTTTTCCATCAAAAGCCTGCCGGGAAGGATTGCCTTGCCTTTAATCGTTTTAAGCGCTTCCTGCCAGCGCCCCAGCGGCCAGTAATCCAGCAGTAAAAAGATAAACGGCAGGGTCACGAGCATGGATTTGGAAAGCAGGCTCAGGGCAAATAATATCAGACAGATAAGATAACGGGATAGTTTGAGGCTTTCGGCATAAAAAGCGTAGGCATACAAGGACGCCATGCCGAAGAACATGCTCAAGACATCTTTGCGTTCTGCCGCCCAGGCCACGGATTCTACTCTCAGCGGGTGCAGGGCGAATAAAGCAGCGGCGAATGCCGAACGCCAGGGTGATTGTGTGGTCTTGTTCAAAAAAAGAAACAGAAAGATAACACTGCCGATATGCAAAAGCAGGCTCATCAGATGATAACCGCCGGAATGGGTTCCGAACAGGCTGTAATCCAGCATGAGGGAAAGCCAGGTGAGCGGATGCCAGTTCTTGGAAACAAAGGAACTGAATGCCCATTTTATACTTTCCGCATTCAGGCCTGATCTGATGTGGTTGTTTTCGGTTATGTAGATGTTGTCATCGAAATTGATGAATTCATTGCCGGCGATCCGGCCGAAGGCCGCCAGACAGGCAATGGTAAGAAAGATAATGATGAGATAAGTATATTTCTTATTCATGAATGCTCAACACAGCGACAGGATATCAAAAATAACCGATGATTTACACGCCTTCGTATCATAAAATCATGGACAGGTAAAATTGGTTTTACACAGGCGCCGTGTGCGGAATTCACTTTGAACTCTAATCCGAGATGTGATAAAAGACAAACACTGGCAACATTATCTGTAAAGAAGCTTATTCATGTTTGATATCTTTCCTAAAGATGATCGCGCACAGGCTGTAAGAATAAAACGATTTCTCATGGCCTTTGCATCATACTCCGTATGGGGCTTCATAGCGCTTCTCACGTTTCTTCTGGGCATTACACCGGTATCGATCTATGTGATGCTGGGTTGTTTTTCAGGCATTCTTATCAGCAATATTTTAATCTATAGCGCAATCAGATCCGGATTTAACAAACGGTTCAAAGATCCGAGTCTGACACTTCCTCAGATGGTCATTGCAACCTTCTGGACCATGGTGATATTGTATTATGCCGACGCGGCCAGAGGAACGGTGCTTATTCTCTATCTGGTTGTATTTGTTTTCGGCCTTTTCAAACTGAATTTATGGCAATTTCTTTATCTATCCGTGTTCGCCGTTTTTAACTACGCAGTGGTCATCATCCTGCTTTACAAAACCAGGCCGGAAGCGGTCATTAATAAAATCGATATATTGAATGTAATCATTCTGGCTCTTGTTCTCCCGTGGTTTTCATTCGTCGGCGGGTATATTACAAGGCTAAAAAGCAAGGTGGCCAGGTCCCTTTCCATCGTTAAAGAAACCGAATTGAAATTCAGAACCATATTTGACTCCGCATCGGACGGGATTGCCATGCTGGATATTAAAACAGGAAATTTCGTTGCCGCCAATGAAAAGATCTGTAATATGCTGGGCTATACGCAAGATGAATTTCTTAAACTGAAAGTATCTGATCTCCATCCCCGAGAATCGCTTAAATTCGTATTGAACAAATATGAAAAATTAAACAAACAAGAATTATCAATCGCCAAAAATATCCCCTTGCTAAAAAAAGATAAAACGATGTTTTATGCGGATATAAGCGGCGCAGAGATCACCATGGGAGGCAAAAAATATTCTGTCGGTGTTATCAGAGACATCACCGAACGCAGACAGGCGGAAGAGGCGCTGCAGAAAAGTGAACAGAAATATTTGGAGTTAAGCATCACCGACGACCTGACACAGGTTTACAACTCCAGGCATTTCTATATTCAGCTGGAAAAAGAAATGGAAAGAGCAAATCGTTACGGACAACCCTTGACACTTCTGTTGCTGGATCTTGATAAATTCAAGGATTTTAACGACACCTACGGCCACGTTTATGGTGATTATGTGCTATCCAGACTCGGACAGGTGGTAAAACGATGCCTGCGCGATTCCGATTCCGCTTATCGCTATGGCGGCGAGGAATTTACAATCATCCTGCCTGTGACAACAAGAGACGAGGGAATGGTCACAGCGCAAAGAATCCAAAATGAATTCGGAAAAGAGGCCTTCACTCCTGTTCCTGAAAGGAAAATTTTTATAACGATGAGCATCGGTGTTTCACAGTATCAACTGAAAGAAGATATGAAAGCGTTCGTTCATCGGGTGGACCAGCTTATGTATCAGGCAAAGAAAGACGGCCGGGACAGGATTTGTTCCGAATAATATTTGTTGCGCTGTTTATCGTTCTTGCAGGGATTACACATGACAACTTTTTCAAATATCCCCATCAAAATATACGGCAATTTTTTTGCGTTTGTGTTATGAATAAGAACAAATAAGCATTGTTCAAACGGCTATTTCAACAAAGGAGAATATCATCATGTCTCATGAAATAAGCAAAGAATCGGACGGCCTCGGTATTGTTGTTTCGTTATCCGGAATTGTCGAGGCAGACGAAGTCGATAAACTTCAGCAACAGATCAATTCTGATGAATCATTTCCTCGGCTGCTTTATCAGATATGGGACTTTTCACAAGCAGAAGACATCAATATTTCAATTGCGCAAATCGAAAATATTGCGATGCAGGTTGCTGTTGCATCCAGTAAAAACCCGAGACTCAGAATCGCCATCATTCCCCGGAAAACGTCGCACAACATCCTGGGGAAAACGTTTCACACGTTTGAAAAAGTATGGGGATCTTATGAATCGAAAAGTTTCAGTGATATTGATACCGCAAGAGCATGGGTCATGAGTCGTCGGAAGTAAGATAACAAGACAAGTAAGAAAAAATCAGCAAGTGTTATTATCCTGCGTGGATATGCTCCTAGTGAAGTGTCTCAATGAAACCCTGTCATATCGACCAGCGGCTATCGTCCAGCTTCGCTGGGGAGATATCTTGTATTTACTGATGATCATTAAGATTTCTCGCTGGCACCCGAAATGACATGCTGTAAAGATATTACTGTAACACTACACTGGAATAGCGTCACTTAACCTCCGAGTCCCGTGGCGCTCCGCTCGTGGGATTATGCGACTTACACATTTCCAGGCGCTACGCTTCTGAAATTTGGGATTCACTATTTTTCCAGGACTTGAATTTCTTTAGCCTTTGTCACCTGCCATGTTTTTTCGTTTTTTTGCAGATCGAATTCTACGACCAGTACTTCGTCGTTTCTTTGACCATCAGCGCCTGTTGCTTTTATATATGCCGTGGCGATTGCATGTGCCTGCGGAAGCTGGATAGATTCAACCTTCAAATCTTCAAGTTCAACGGAAAGATGTTTGTAGTAGTTTTTCGCCATCATCATATAGGCCGGAATATCTTTCTTATCCATTTGCTGAGAAACGCCATAGCTCTGTATTTCGACCTGACAGATCTCGGATATTCTTTCCTGCACATTTTTGATACGAACAGCCATCGTTAGTTCGCTGTCAGCAGGCGCCCAGGTCATTTCTCTGGCGATGGAACGCAACTGCTTTTTCACCGCCCTGGCCTCCCAATCAACAAAATAAATCAAAGCTACCGCGACAGCTGCGACAATCAATAATCCAACAGTCCAATATTTTTTTATCACCATAATGGCGCTCCTACAATTCGTGTTACAGGCGTCTGGCCGAAGGTATGAGCGCGGGCAGGCATGCTACGGTTGTCTCCCACAACATACACATATCCAGGTTTGACGGTTGCGGGTGAAATATTCCAGTCACTTTCGCCCGATACATAAGGTTCATTAACTTTTTTACCGTCTATATAAAGACGACCCTCCTTGAATTCCACGCTCTGGCCTTCGGTTGCCACAACGCGCTTTAACAGCATAATCTTTTGCCCGGCCATTCGCACCATGACAACATCCGGCAACGCAGGTTCGGAAAATAGATAGCGCAGGGCAAAGCAAAAATTGAATGAACCGGTGACATAAGTGGGCGCCATGCTTTCGCCCTGAACGCGAAAAGGAATGAAAACGTACTTAAAAATAATAAAAGCAGATATAGCAACGACGGCAACTCGCAACAGGTAGCGGCCGTTAATCTCCGGCAAAAAGAATTTTTTTATGGCGCTTTCGGTCATTTTTCAAACAGTCTTCTTAAATGATTTATCCAGAATGCGGCCTAAAGTCAGCATGATAAAATGATAAATTGGGAAGCAGTGTTTTTTTAAAAAATAGAGCAATTTTATGTCCATGGAAGTGATGACCATAAATTTACGTTTGTGTATTGTTCTGATTATTAGGCCGGCAACTTTTTCCGGCGTAATGGCTCTTTTAAGAAAATAGGAACGCGTCTTATCCGTCACTTCTTTATCGGCATGGATTTCCACGCTCTTTACCAACCCTGTATTAACAGCTCCGGGACAAACGACACTGACGTCGATTTTGTGCTTTCTCAAATCATAGCGAAGACATTCGGACATACCCACCAGTGCGTGCTTGGTCGCTGCGTAAACGGTATGCCAGGGCAGACCGATGAGGCCGGCTGTTGATGAAATAGTAACGATATGCCCTCCGCGTCCGGAATGAATCATCTCCGGCACAAAACATTCCAGACCGTGAATCACTCCCCAGAGATTGACTTTGATTACCTTTTCCCAATCACCGTGACTCATATCTTCAATCTGGGAAAAAAGCGCTATGCCCGCAACATTGACCATAATATCCAGAGAGCCAAATTCTTCATGAACTTCTTTGGCAAACGCCTCCATGGATTGATAATCACCGACGTTAAAGTCACGTGCCACACAAACGGTGCCCCCCGATGCGGAAATCACTTCAACCGTTTTTCGAAGACCCTCTCCGTTAATATCTGTTAAGAACAAACGACATCCCAATTTCGCCATGGCCATGGCGGTTGCTCGACCGATTCCACTTGCAGCGCCGGTAATGAATACTTTCTTACCTTTAAGATCCTTCATTTCTATTATCCAAAGCAATTATAAGATTTGCCCAACTTGCCGAATATCCCCTGCGCGGCAATGATACCGGATATTGCCGCTCCCACGATGCCGCGGCTCTTGCCGGTTCCATCACCGGCGACAAAGACGCCTTTAATGTTCGTTTCCAGATAGCGGTCTGTCGGGAAATGCGTATCGAAAAATTTTATCTCCGGCGCGTACATCAACGTTGAAGGATGAAGAATGCCGGGTATTATTTTGTCCAGCGATTTGAGCGATTCCCACAGATTGTCCATAATGCGCGCGGGCATGGCCAGCGTAATATCGCCGGGGGTCGTATTACAGGTTGCTTTGCAGACTTCAAAATGACGGGTCGTGCTGTTGAATGACGCCAGAGAACTTCTTCTCCCTTCACGGAAATCGCCTATCCGCTGGACAATCGGTTTTCCGCCGCCCAGCAGAAAAAATTGTTTGGCAATACTTTGTCCGAATTCAGTCGTATCGGAAAAAGGTTTGGTCAGGGCAACGGTATTAATGAGGGCAAAATTCGTGTTTTTTGTTTTTTTACCGAAGAGGGCATCGCCGTTAATCAATTTAAAATCGCCGTAATTTTCCATGCGCACCCGCCCGCCGGGATTCGTGCAGAAGGTTCTGACTTTATCGCCGTGACGACCGGTTTTAAAGATAAACTTGGGATCGTAAACAATATCGGTAATGATATCGTAAAATTTTCTGTTAAGCTCCAGACGAATTCCCACATCAATCGGGCCGAAATTATTCTGGATGTTCATCTTTCTCGCGATGTCGCGAAACCAGTACGCACCGCTTCGTCCCGGTGAGGCAAGAACAACCCGTGCGTTGTAGTTTATTCTTTTTTTATTGCTCAGGCAGTCCAAACGGAAATTATTGTCACTTATTTTTTCCACAGTCACGACTTCAGTATTCAAAAGAAAAACTGTTTTTTTCAGATATCCGCGCAGATAGTCGACCAGGGACTTGCCGTTATCGGTGCCCCAGTGCCATTGCTCCGGCGCGATGAATTGCGCGTCATGCTCGGTGGCCATATCCGCGAGCGCCAGAAGCTGTTTGTTATTGTCTAAAAATGTGACCTGCCGGCAGCGCGGAAATCCGGTAAAAATCCGTTTGATCTCCCGCATCATGTCCTCAGCGGTCGCGCGGTTAATTTGCAGCTCGTGGAGATCAAATCCGACACGGTAATCGAAATTCAGTTTACCGTCATTGAGCAGTCCTCCGGCAGGATATGGATTGCGGTCGATAACCGCAATGTTATCCATTCCCATTTTTTCCAGCCGGATTGCGGCAAAAATACCCGCTGGACCTGAACCGATAATCAAAACGTTAAAGTTTTTCGTCTTCATCCATCGCCACCTATTCAAATTTTACATCCCTGTTCGGATATCCGTTAATGCTTATCAGCGAGTATCGCCAACCATTTCGCGCAGCTTTTTCTTATCAATTTTCTGCACTTCGGTTAGAGGTATGGCATCAACTATCCGGACAGTCTTGGGTACGGCATATTTTGCCACCATGTTTCTCAGATAATTAATAACCTTTTCTTCTGTCACATCCTTTTCGCATCCGCTCTGTGGTTCGACGAATACGCAAACACGCTCACTACCTTGCCTTTCCGGATCGGGCATACCGATGGTTGCAGCTCTTCCCACGCCGGGACAATGATGCAGAATGTCATCAATCTCTCTGGAATAGACCTTGAACCCTGAAACAATAATCATATCCTTGGTTCGATCAACGATATAGAAATAACCGTTTTCATCAACCTTGACCACATCGCCCGACCGAACATATCCTTCTTCATCCAGACCACTGCCGGGCTCAGGCCAATAGCCCAGCATACGCTGCGGACCGCGCAGACACATTTCACCTGTCTTACCGCCGATGACTTCATCCCACGTCAAATCCCTGCCTGTATCGACATCGACAATTTTTATTTCGGTATCGGGCATGGGAATGCCGATGGTTCCCCTCTTTTCCACACTGGTCTTGGATTTTTTACTGGTATAGGACGCTGTCATCTTGGATAAAATGCCTATGCCCTTGCTCATGAAATAACCGACGGTTTTGCTGCCGACCATTCTCAGGAAAGCATTGGTAAGCGGCACAACGCCCGGTATCTTAAGAAACTTGCTGTTTATACTGACAACAAATCGACCGCCGAAGATACGGAGCATAAATGATGCATTAAGATGTGTAACCGGCGACATTTCCGAAAGACCGTATCCTTCCATGATACCGCCTCCTCCACCCTTTTTTTCAAATTCGTCCTGAACAGTCTTGGGCAGAGGCGCCGAACCGGAAAGTCCCAGGATATTGATATCTTTTAATTCCGTTTGTGTTAATTTAAGAAATTGTGTCGGAACCCCCAACTGCAAGAAAGGACGATGTTTTCTTATCATTTCAATCATACCCGCGGTATCCCGGGCATCGGGAATGAGAATCTGATTGAAACCCATATAGGTCATGCTATGCATGGCGCAATGACCGTATGAATGAAATAAGGGCGTCCCCATCAATACGGTAAGAACGCCTTCCATCAGTTTTTGTTGCCCGCCCATTGCATTGGAGTTTTGGATGGTGTTCGCGTAGATATTGCGATGTGTCAGCATACAACCTTTGGGTAACCCTGTTGTGCCGCCCGTGAAAAGAATCAATTCCATGTCTTTTTCCACATCAAATTTTACGTCAGGCGGATTGGGTGCTGTTTTGTCGATAAGTTCACTCATCCAGTGAGCATTTTTTATATCCAACAGCTCGTAGCTTTTTGGTTTTTTTAGAGAATAATCGGCTAATCTGGTAATGATTATGTATTCGATTTGAATTTTTTTGAGTAATTCCCGGACAACATCCAGATAGTCATCAAGACAAATCAATGCGTCAGGTGAGCCTTGTTTGAACTTGTGCTGAAGATGATCAGCCGGTTCCAGAGAACTGCTTGGTATGTGCACCAGACCTGCTCTGGAAATTGCATAATCCGCGATGACAAACTGGATGGAAGTCGGCAGAAGAGTAGCAACTCTGTCGCCTTTCTTCAATCCCATGTTACACAATGCCGTAGCCAGACGATCAACATGATCCTTAACCTCCGGATACGTCATCATGTAATCCATCTGAATAAGGCCTTGTTTCTTGTACTTCCTGGCCGCCTTGTACAGCATATCGTATGCGGGTTCATCAGGATAGGGTTTGAATGATTCAGGTATTCCGAAGACACTGTATTCTTTTAACCACGGCAACTCAGTTCTAGTCATATAAATACCCTCGCCTTGAATTATTTTTTAGCAAATCGATCACGCTTATTTATTATAATTTTGAATAAAAGAAAAAATGATAAACAATTTGAAACCATGGGAATATATACTTTTCAAACCGGCGCAGATCGATTTCAAATTACTCGATTTTCTATACCCTTTGAATTTGAAAGTGTCAATCCTGTAAGTTAGTCAATATCTATTTTATCATTCATTATTCATTCCACGTCTTCATGAACCTATGCACTTCCTGATGCAGCACACACGCAACGATGCAACCATCGCTAGCTTTTTTGGAAATATTTTCTGATGCCTGTACGTGATTTATGATTCAGATTTTTTTTGATATTATAGCATAATGAATTACATTTTCGTTCAGAATAACTAAACAGCGTTTAAGAAACAAATGTTTGACGAATATTATCTACCTTCCTGCTTGACATATCCACTAAGCCGTTCTAATGTCACACTCTCAAAATTCATAATATGAAGTGAATTTATGAACCGCCGCTTCTTTATTACGGCCTGAGGACTCTATAGAATGAATACACTGAATAACAAAAGCACTATCAGCTCCGGGTCGGTTTCTGAAAATAATGCATATAAAAAGAAAGTGTTCTTTGCTTTTCAGCGCAAGTCTCTTTTCCTGAAATTTATATGGATGATACCGCTGATTCTGTCGTTATCCGTCTCCATATCAACGGCTGAAAACATTAAATGCAACCGCATGCCGGTTCTTATTGGAAGTTTCCTGTCCAACCACTACGCGATGAAGAATATAACCGGAGAAATTAAAAACAATACGATCGAACAAATGATCAAGATGTTGGATCCTTCCAAAACGTTGTTTTATGAGTCGGACTTGAAAACGCTAATGCCGGTTCTGCAGGATGTCTTTGCACGTATGCAAGCCGGCGACTGTGCTTCACTCAAAAAAGTTTACGACGTGCTGGTTGCAAGGACACGTGAGAACGAAGCCATCGTCAAAAAAATTCTTGGTCCGGACTTCCGGCTTGATGAGACGATGGAACTGCAAATCAATGTCAAAAAACGTTCTCATGTCAAGACCCAGCAAGAAAAGCATATGCTATTAATGAAATTTATACAATTTCAAATCCAAAATGATTTATTGTCAGGAATAAATTTAGCGGAAGCAAAGAAACAGCAAATGCATCGTTATGAACTGCAGACGACGCGAACCATCGAGCGTAATCCTGAAAAGCTCATTGCCAACTTAGCGGAAGCCTTCGCCAATGCTCTTGATCCTCACACGAGTTATTTATCACCGGAGGACTTCGAAGACATTCGGATTCATATGAAGCTGTCTCTCGAGGGCATCGGGGCTTTACTCAGAAGCGACAATGGCTTCACCGTCATTGAAGAATTGATTCCCGGCGGAGGGGCAGAACGCTCCGGTTTGTTAAAGCCCAAGGATAAAATTATAGCGGTTGCTCAAAAAAATGAGAAACCCGTTAATGTGATCGATATGGATCTTCGCGACGTTGTCAAGATGATCCGCGGAAAGAAAGGCACGCAGGTAACGCTGACAATACTTCGGCAGGAGGACAGGATTCATCGATTTGATATAACGATTAAACGAGACAAGATCTACATGAAGGATCAGGAAGCCAAGATAACCTACGAAACACGAAATCTGGGCGGAAGGATTTACCGACTGGGCATCATCGATCTTCCTTCCTTTTACGGCGATAATGAAGAAAAGAAGTCATCTTATAAAGACGTGAGAAGACTACTTGAAAATGCTCATCGGCAGCGTGTTGATGGAATCGTATTGGATCTGTCGCATAATATGGGAGGATTGGTGGATGAAGCGGTTCGGATTGCGGGTCTATTTCTCGGCCATGGCGGAATCGTGGCAACCAAGGATGGTAAAGACATGATCACGATTTACGCTAACGGTCCGTCTCTTTCGTTATCCAAGGATAACAGGCCCAAGGTGGTCACATTTCCAGCGAAAGCTCCCTTATATACGGGTCCTCTCGTCGTCTTGACAAGCCGTATTAGCGCATCGGCGAGTGAAATTGTGGCGGGAGCTCTTAAGGATTATCATCGTGCGGTCATTGTTGGATCGGATCATACTTTTGGCAAGGGATCTGTACAGGAATTGACCCCACTCTCCCGCGACTTGGGCGCTATTAAAGTCACTAAAGCTTTGTATTTTCTGCCCAGCGGAAAATCCACACAGAAAATAGGTGTCGAAGCTGATGTGCAACTACCCATGTTTTTCATTCACAAAAATGTCGGTGAGACAGAACTGGAATATCCGCTTCCGGCTCAGGTGATAACACCTTTCCTCGGCCTGTATGGCGATACCAAGCCTGCCTGGAAATCCGTAAACAGGTCATTGTTGACAGATCTGGCAACAAAATCAAAAACTCGGGTTGCAAAGAACGTTCAGTTTAATGAAATTACCAAAGATAACATAGAAGCCGCAAGAAAGAATGGCATTGTCCGTCTCGCCGACCTGCGTAAAGAAATGAAGAAGAATGGCGGTGTTAACAAGAACGAAACGCGCACAGAGCTTAAGCTGAAAGCCAAAGAACAGCACGCGCCTTTCGTGAATGAAAGTTTGAACGTTCTTCTTGATATGATCATTTTAGAATCAAACTCTTCTTTACAAGTAGCAACCATTGTAAATTGACGGCTGGCAGATACAGAAATAACATAGACCGAGATTCGTTTACAGCACGGGGATTGACCTATTGGCAGTGGTCCACATTGAGGTTATGAACTTTTGGTTAATAATATCTTTCTCACGTCAGTTGATAATTTTTTTCTCGAAATAATCTCAGACAGGCATCCACCACGGCACCATCATAAAGAATTCCTTTGTTTTTTTCGATCTCATCAATGGCCGCGTCAATACCCAATGATGCCCGATAGGGACGGTGAGACGCCATGGCTTCAACGACGTCTGCCACGGCTAAAATGCGTGCCTCCATAAGAATTTCATTCCCTTTTAGCTTTTGAGGATATCCACTTCCGTTCATTCTTTCATGGTGCTGATGAACAATTTGCGCCAATGGCCAGGGAGATTCCACATCCTTTAACATTTCGTATCCACTCTGAGGATGAACTTTAATCATTGAAAATTCAAGATTTGTTAATTTAGTCGGCTTGGATAATATCTCCGCCGGTATTGATAATTTCCCGATATCATGGATGATGCCCGCCATATTTATTCCTTCGATTTTATCTTGAGGCAATCCCATCTCTTGGGCAATTGCGCAAGCGAGATTTGCCGACCGGGACTGATGTCCGGCCGTGTAGGGATCTCTTGCTTCCAATGCGGACACCAGAACCTGTATCGTCGTCTCGACCGCTTTTTTGAGGCTGGCCAGCGTATGCTGAAGTTTTTCTTCTGCCAGTTTACGTTCGGTAATATTTCTTGCTTCGCCCAAAATTGACAAAGCTCTTCCATTCTCGTCTCTGATAAGGCTAAACTCACATTCTCCCCATAATGTTTGGCCATTTTTAAGAACGAATTCTAATTCGAGCGTTCTATATAATAAATAATTTGACGGGGCTTTAAGAGCCCTGGGCATTTCCACAGACGTAAAATCTACGGCTTTCTTTAAGGATTCCGGTGTAAGAAGTTTTTCCCATGGTAATTTTTTTATTTCTTCCGAAGCATATCCTGTTATTCTCTCCACGGAGGGACTAACGTAGGTAATGTTCATATTCATATCCATCAGCCACACCTGATCCTTCATGTGATCTGCCAGGAGACGGTACCTTTCTTCACTTTCCTTGAGCAAATTTTCCGCTTCTTTGCGCTCTGTAATGTCACGGAGATTAACGATCGCTGATTCAATGATATGATCATGAACCAGATTACTTCCTATGGCTTCAAAAGTACGCCAAGTTCCATCTATACTTCGAAGGCGCAGTTCAGCTTTCTGAACGGGAGCGTTGGTGTCACTAAACAATATATTGAATGAATCCTTAACCAATTTTAAATCATCTGGATGAACCAATTCAAAAGCACTGGCGCCAATTCTCTCTTCTGTTTTTAGCCCTAAAATATTTGATGCCTTATTTTCATAGGTGACAGCCCCTTCTTTGTTAATGAGAATAATGATATCCGAAGATTGATCCGCAAGAGCTCGAAAAAGCTGTTGTTCGTCTCTTAATTTTTCCTCCGCCAGCTTACGCTCGGTAATATCCCTGGTCTCCCCCAGGATGGATATGGGTTTCCCGTTTTCATCACGGATAAAACTTAAACGGTTTTCAATCCACAACAGATGACCGTCCTTATGTCTGGCCTGCAATTCCAATACACGACGCGTACCGGAAACCGGAGGTGCATTGATCACCGCATTGGGCAACTCGGTTGAAAACATTCCCAATATTTTTTGCTGGGATTCTGCCGTGAAAAGTTTCTTAAAGCTCAGTTTTTTCACCTCATCCAACGTGTATCCGTATATTTTCTCCACGGACGGGCTGATGTAAACAAGTTTTAAGTTTAAATCCATGATCCAGACATGTTCTGATATATTATCCGCAAGAAGACGGTACAAGGCTTCACTTTTTTTCAAGGCTTCCAAAGCTTCTATGCGCTCGGTGATATCGCGTGCAATACCTCTGAAGCCCGTCGGGTTACCTGATGAATTTTTTAAGAGCGATATGGAACCTTCAATATATCTTATACCGCCGTCTTTTGTTCTGATCTTCCAGACTAAGTCCTTATGAGGTTCCCCTGTCAAATAAACGTTGTGATACGCCTGATAAACTGTCTTCAACTCTTCTTCGTCGGTGTACTGCCGGTTATTCATGCCCGTTAATTCATCTCTGGAGTAACCACTGACCCGGCAAAGAGTCTCATTGAAGAATGTAAAATTGCCGGCAAGGTCAACCTCAAAGTAACCATCCTGAATATCTTCAAGAATGGTACGGTATCTTTCGTCGCTCTTACGAAGATCTTCTTCCGCCTTTTTGCGTTCGGAAATGTCACGATAATTAATCATTATGGCTTCAATAACATCTTTTTTAACCAGATTGCTGACCACGGCTTCAAATATCCGCCAACTGCCATTCTTATGGCGAAGGCGCATTTCTCCATATATAGGAGGAGATTTTTTATCGGCAGCCAAAACAACAAATGAATCTTTGAGAAATTTCATGTCATCCGGATGCACACACTCAAATCCTTTAGCGCCGGTCATCTCTTCTGGCGTGAAACCCAACGCTTTCTCTATTGCCGGATTTACATAGGTCATTACTCCTTCCAGGCTCAGAATAATGATTATATCGGAAGAGCTTTCTACAAAAGCGCGCAAATACTTATCATGGAAATCTGAATTATTTTTCGTCTTCTGACGCTTTTCCGTATTCATTTTAGATTTCCGCTTGTTTAGTTTTTCGCCTTTTTTCATGATTTCAATATTAGTCAAGTTTTATTGGTTTGATGATATCGATTTGAGATGTCTGGTAAAAATTATAATTACCGTTATCTTTTTTATAGTTAGTTAAACATTGTTGGACTTTACAGCGGCAGAACAAATTTTATAGGTCCATGGCCTTTTTTTTCCATGTGATATAATCACCAAGTTTTTCAATCGCTTCTCCAGGGGTGTCGACGAATTCCACTCCCGTTTCATAATACTTATCTTCAATGATAATTTTTATCCATTTTATTTTCCCAATGGCGGTTATATTTTTTTTCAGACTTTTTAAGTTAAAATCCACTTTGAGGAGCGTATCGACCGGTAAAACAATATTCCCCCGCATTTTAGCACCGGATACGGAAATATTTTCAATATAATTAAACATTTTTTTCACTTTGGGTAAATTTTCCGCCTGAGACATAATGGTGATGGTAATCTCGTTAAATTCTTTCAACCGTTCTGCTTTTCGCTGTTCTTTCATAAAGATATTCACACCATGGATTAAACTACAATATAATACGCAAATATTTTTATTGAGTTTATAAATACTAGCGTTTATATGTCAAGGTAATCTTTCCATAAAAAAACAAACATTTGTCCTTTGGTCATTATGAGAAATTGTCAAACCTTTTTATTGTTTTTACTTTATAGAACCTGAAGCTTGTGACTTCTTATCTTAAAAAGTTGCACCCGTTTTCAGCATATCTCCCCCTAAATAATATTTGCTTTCATGAGAAGATTATCATATTATTTATTCCAAATGAACATAACTTTGAGCTTATTAAGGAACAAGGATTTTATTGTAAATCATCATTTAACAATAATGACCTATTAGAGAGGACGTATGTTTGATCAAAAAGTCAAAGGCACTATGATGGTGGACCAGGTTCGCATGATTAGAGGCAACAAAGATCAGGATTGGAATAAATATCTGCAACCTGACGACTGGAAAATTATCAATACAATGATTATGCCTTCCGCATGGTATCCGGTTGAGACATATAAAAGATGTGGCCGGGCTGTGTTTCAATTGCTTGCCGCTGGAAACACGGATATCGTTCGCTTGAGAGGGAAAATGAGAGGCAAAGAGTTATTTGAAACCACCTACAAACACATCGTATCCGATAAAAACCCCATGAATGCCCTTGTTTCTTTTGTAAATTTATATGGGCATCTTTTTACTGTTACGCCGCTTGAACTCACTAAAATAGATTCTAAGCACGCGTACGTATCATACAGATATGATGATGACCCGTCCGACCCGGGCAATTTACCCTTTTGCTATCAATTGATGGGACATTTTGATTCCCTGATTGAGCTGGCCGGAGGGAAAAACGCCAAAATAGATTTCAGAGAGAAACTTTGGGAAGGCGCCAGCGCAACGGTCTTTGATATACAATGGGAATAATTTAATTATATTAATTTCCTGATCTGTCAAATTTTTTTTTACAAAGATGCTCTCAGCGCATTTCCCGCAGATTATCGCGATCTTTCTCGCATTCAGAGACTGTTATTTGTTGATGTAAGAAATTTTAATTATCCAAATCATTGCGGCATTACAAAAAGTTATCCGTTAAACTTCCATTGAATCTGAAATTCCACTTCTTCTTCCGAAGCGCCGCGTTCATGTCCAATGTTAATAACGGCATCCGGTGGTATGGTTATTCGTTCTCCGGCAATCTGTATGCGGAATGGATTGCCGGTTTCGATGCCGTCAGCCAGTCGTCTCAGTTTTATTGCAAATTGCTGAGCAGAATACTTTTTTCAGATATTTACATCTTTAAAACATTGATTCATGATACCGGGGAGTCAGATGGATTCAGGATTGCAGATTAAAAAAGAGAAACGTCACAAACGGCATGGGTTATATTTTTTCCGAATTCGTATTATCAAGATGGAAACTTTTAAAAAAATGTGTTTTGTTTTTCGCTGAAATTAATATAAAAAGGCAAAGCAGTTGTTGCCTTTGCCTTCTTGTAGTCAAAATTGTGATACGTTATCCAGGATTCTCTGGATTCCACGGGATATTTGAAGCTTTACTTCTTATCTTTCGTCTGCGTTTTTTCCACAGGAGCATAGAAGCTTTCCATCCGCTTGATGTTCTCATCCAAGTTTTTCTTGAATTCATCACACCCCTTCGTATATACGGCATTCAATTCTTCCATGGTCCTTTTCAAATCAACAGGCATCCATGTTTTCTGATTTAAAAAAGCATCGAACATTTTTTCGGTCTGTTCCTGAAACATTGTCATTGCGTTGTTGTTTAAAAATTCCTCGATTTTATCATAACCTTCCTCGACAGCTTTCTTTACATCTTCAAATCCTTTCTTATACGCATCGTTCCACTGGTCAATAACCTTTTTACCCTCATCGCTTATTCCAGGGGTATGATCGACAAGCGTTTTCATCAATTTTTCCGCCTGATTTTGAAGCAGCGTCATTGTTGAAAAACCGTTTTTTAAGGACGTTTTGTGCATCTCAATCATCTGTTTCATCACTTTCTTGTTATCCATGATCTCCTCCTTTTCTGTTTACTGGTATTTTCCCGGGTTGAAATATTAAGTGCTTTTTATTACAGGATTTTTTCAAGAGTCGTTTTATAATATCTAATCCTATAGAAAACAATACCGGACAAAGCAGGGGAAAATACGGGGGGATACCAGGTATTATGAAAACTTCAACAGAAAAGACCTGAGATTGGTTTTATTATTTTTTATTCCTAATTTTCTGCGAAGATTATCTCTGTGGTAATCGACGGTTTTCATCGAAATTCTGAGCAGGCCGGCAATTTCTTTGGTCGTATTTCCGTTTTTCACCAGATCCGCCACCCGCAGTTCCTGCGGCGTAAGATCATACGAAGATTGGGATATGGTGCGCAGAAAAGGCGCGACGATTTCTTTCATTTGTTCTTCGATCATTTTCAAACAATTTTTCTGATGTTTTGTTAACGAACCTTTTTTCAGTTTTTCAACATAAGGGAAGATGGACATTTTTACATTGATCAATACATTTTCTTCAATTTGTATCCGGTCTTCTTCTCTTTGCTTGAGAAGAACTTTCAATGCCGCATTCATTTCCTCCAGATTCCGGGATTTCGCAGACAACTCCTCTTCTCTTTCCTTCAGAGCTTCTTCATTACGCTTGCGTTCGGTAATATCCCTGAACATTCCCAAAAGGCATTCTTTCCCGTTTATGGTAATCGGCGAAGAGCTCACGTCCGCGAAAAACATCGTTCCGTCTTTTTTCAAAACAGGAATATCTTTCGCGATCGATATTTCTTCTTTGATTTGTTTTTCAAATTGATCGATGACATGAGGCAATGATTTTTTCGGATGAATATCATATACGTTCAATTTCAGAAGTTCCTTTTCTGTATAGCCTAACATCCGGCATATTTTTTTATTCGCGGTCGAAAATTTTTTGTTATCACGCTGCGCGACAAGTATTCCATCCGATGCGGAATCAAATATCGTTCTTAATTTTAATTCAGCTTCCTTCAGCGCCTCCTCCGCCTTTTTGCGCTCGGTAACATCCCGGGCAATGGCCTGAATAGCCACAGGCTTCCCGTTGGACATGACAACGGTTCCACGGGTCTCCACATACACATCGGAACCGTCCTTGTGCCGTAACCGGTATTCGGTCAATGTCTTTTGGGTACCGGCCAGAATATTCTCCATCGATTTCAGGGCGAGAGGAAGTTGATCGTCGCTCAAAAACGAGGCAAAATTAAGGGAACTGATTTCTTCCTTTGTATAGCCAAGCCGATTCAAAGCGGCATCGTTGGCATCCAGAAAGTGACCTTCCAAATCATGGAGATAAATCAGATCAAGCGAACGGTTAAAAAGGGATTTATAGCGTTCATCGCTCTGTACAAAACTATCGTCTGACCGGCTGACCAGATTGGCTTGATGTTGCGTTTTAGTATTTTTATTTATTTTGGTGACTTTTTTCTTATTTTTCTTTTCCATTATGCAAGGCCGTTTGAACGATTATATAAATTACGATTTATTTATAATTATAATTGAGTTTAAATCATTTGTACGCCGGCGTCGAAGGCTTTCAGATTGACTTCGCGTTTACCGGCGGGAATGCTTTTGGCAATTTCCTTTTCAAAGGCCGGGCGGTCAATCGGGAGTAGAGACGTTCCCGCCAGCGCTCCGATCATGACAATATTGCTCAAGACGGGATTTCCCAATTCCACCGCCACGGATGTGGCATCGATTATCCAGCTTTTTGCGGAGACTTTTTCGAACATTGCTTTGACTTCATCCAGAGTCGGATAATTAAATTCGCCGGTAATGACACCCATGGGATAAACCATGCGCGAATTGGTAAGCACCGCCACACCGGGATTACCGTATTTGGTGAGTACCCTTAGCGCTTCCACCGGCTCTAGCGCAATCACAATGTCCGCCCTGCCCTGCGGAATCTGCGGACTTAAAACCGATTTTGAAGATACGCGCAGATGGCTCATCACCGAACCGCCGCGCTGGGACATGCCAAAAGTTTCGCCAATGGTGACAACAAATCCCGCGTTCACCAGCATTCCGGCCAGCACTCTGGAGGCCATGACATTCCCCTGCCCGCCAACGCCAGTGATGATTATATTTGTCGGGTCTTTGCACAAATTCGCACTCATTCATTTACCTTATGTTAATGCTACATCTTGCCTAGTACAAAAAACTTTGTAACTTTTCTGTCATTTCGAAATCCCGCATTCGCGGGATCATACTCCGCGAAAAAGCCTATGTCACTTCGACCAAAGGGAGAAGTCTTTATTTACAATAAATTTAAGATTCCTCACCCGATAAATCGGGATTTACCCTGAAGGGTACTCCGCGGAATGACACTCTTTGTTGTTATGACACCGTTTAGCATGCCGGGTTATTGCGCATTGATAATCCGCGACGGTTGATCGGGCAAAGTTATATTTTTGCTAGTATCGTCCCTGACCTTATAAATTACAATTCTACGGATCTCACGTTCAGGTGCATTATAGACAATCGCTAATATTTCGCCGTCGAACGAAACAGCACTGGACCATGCTGTTGATGTCTTAATGCTAGTGATGTGACGATGCTTTCCATCTGAGGAATAAAGATAATACTGTTCTCCCATTCCCTTCGTTTCTGGATTGCCACGACTATGAAAAAAGAGGTGTTTGCCGTCAGCGCTCAGCAGCGGATTATTCGAATAGGTACGAAACTCGAAATAGGGCTTAATATCTTTTTCTCCGCCTCGCAGTGCATAGATTATATTTTCTTTATACCTGGAACGGAGTTCTTTTCTCATTTCTCCCATTTCCAAGCTTGGATTATCGGCGGAAAAGATGAAAGTCTTATCGTCCGGGAAGTACAATGGCGGAGACATTTGAAAAAATTTAAACCGTGTCAACTGTGTCTCCTTGCCTGTTTTTATATCCACCTCATAGACATCGAAATCAGTTGCTGGTGTTTTACCTTCTTTTCTAATCGTACCTCCTTTCGAGAAAATCACCTTATCGCCAGCGTGTGAAAATGAAGGATATATCTTCGGACCAGCTGTGTTTGTTATTCGTTTGATATTTTTTCCGTCAGGACTCATGATTGCTAACTGCATATTCTCCAGATTCAAGGAACCATTCGTGGTAGGAATAATAGAAAAGACGATCTGTTTCCCATCGAATGAATAATTTGCCATAGACCATTTCTCGCCGGTCGGCGATTCGTAGGCCGTCAATTCACCTGTTACCAGATCATAAACATTAATCATGTAAGGCCCGTCACCTTTCTGGCGATCAAAGAGAATTTTCTTGCCATCAGGAGAAAAACTGATGTAGTTGATATAATCTTTATTTTTCATGCTCGCAAATCCCGTAAAACAGAAAAACATTGCAATTATTATTAAGACTATTTTTTTCACGATTCTATAACCTCCGTTCTGATTATCGCTTTTTGCGGGCAGATGGAATAGCAGACGCCGCAGCCCGCGCAGATGACTTCGTCAATCACCGCTTTCTTTTTTGTCCTGTCCCACGTCAGCGCCGGACAGCGGAAAATCCGCGTGCATAAACGGTTGCAGCCGCAGTTATCACCGAGACACAATTCCTCGTTGATTTTCATCTGATATTGCTTCTTGCCCTTCTTTTCGGGGCTCAGGGCGCAAATCTGCCTCATGATCAGCACTTTCAGCGAGCCGCGCTCGATCATAAAAGAAGTCAGTATTTTGCTGGTCGCTTCCAGATCGAAGGGATCGCTGACGGCAACTTTTGCACCTATTGCTTTGCAG
>CAYZRT010000019.1:0-13711 GCA_964480875.1 uncultured Smithella sp.
ATTAAATCCCCCTTGTTAATAATTATTGTTGGTAGTTTTACTTAAATTATGAAATTATTTTTATAAATCTCGAATCCCACGTCGCTTCTTAAGCTTGGACTCACATCCCACGTCGCTGCGCTCCTGGGATAATTCCACTAACGCTTCGAACTTCGCTACGCTCGTTCTCAGCGAGTGTCATTAAAAAAAAAGGGCAGTACGGCAAAGCAAATTTTTTCTGCCGTAATCCACCCTTCATGTTCAATTAATTTTAAATCACGCTCCTTATTCTGGAGTAATTTTTTTTAACGCTTTCAGTAAGGCACCATTTTCTTTTTTATTTCCTGCCGTAATTCTCATACAATTGGGCATCAGCGGTGGAACATTAAGATTTTTTACCACGATACCTTCTGCAACGAGTTTGTTGTATATGCGATTCGAATCAAAAGCGCAACTAAAAAAAATAAAATTCGCTTGTGAGGGATACACCGTAATCCATTTTATTGCCTTCAGACCGCGGTAAAGCTCATTGCGTCTTTGAACTATCTCTTTGATTTGTTTAGAAAATTCCTTATGGTAATCGAGGAAAAAGCGGGAGGCCATCTGAGATAAGGAGTTGATATTATAAGGCAGTCTTACCTTGTCCAGTTGCGCTATGATATCAGGATTCCCGATTAAAAAACCGACTCTAATAGAAGCCATTCCTAATTTGGAAAGTGTGTTGAGAAAAATAAGATTTTTATACTTTTTCAGCAGCGCCATCTGACTTTGGCCGGAAAATCTGGCGTAGGCTTCATCAATAACCACGATTCCGGGAGTTTTTCTGATCAGGGCTTCCATTTTAGATGGACTGAAAAGATTGCCGGTGGGACTATTGGGTGAACTAAGAAAAATAAGAGCCGGGAAATTCTTCCGCATTTTGCCTGTCATGGCCTTAACATCTAAATCAAAATTTTTATCCAGCGGAACTTCTACAACCCTGTTGCCGGTATTCACTGCGATAATTTTATACATGGAAAAAGTGGGAACAGGCACCAGCACACCATTAATTTTTCCCTTCATGGTCATGCAAAGAATCTGTATCAGTTCGTCGGAACCGTTGCCCAGCATCATCATGTTTTTTGTCACACCGAAATACCTGGCGAATTTTTCGCGCAATTCAATAGCGCCCGCCTCCGGATACCGGTTGAAATCGATTCCCCGTATTCTTTCCTGCAAAATCCTTTTCAGCGGTTCGCTCATTGTGAAAGGATTTTCGTTGGCGTCCATCTTGATTTCGCCTGCCAGTTCCGGCGTAACGTATCCGCTTTGTTCAAAAATGTTCTTTTCCACTAAATCCCTGATTTTCATTGTCATGCTCAAGCCGCCACAAAATATTTTTTGCGTTCTAGATTCCAGTGATCATCACCATATTTTTTTAGTAATTGTTCTTTAAGGTTCTCTTCCGAGGGCGTTAAACCATCTTCCTGCAAATCTATTCCCAGTTCGTCCATGAAGCCTTTTTGAATACTCGAACAAATTTCCCTCTCATCGATTGAAAAACCGAGTTCCTCTTGAATGGACGTCACCGAGTGCTTCAATTCCTCCATCCGTCCCGGTTCTCCTTCCGGCATCCGGAAAGCCGCCGTGCTTTCCGGATTGAAAGACATGAGCAACAATCCGTGCTGTAAAAAACCGCCTCTCTTTCTCACCTGAGCGCTGCCGCAAATTTTGCGGCCGTTTACCAGCAGTTCATGTCTCGAAGAAGATGAAAAACAGCAGGGATTTAATCCTTTTTTAATGCCTCTGCGGCCATCAGCCGCAAGGTCTGACCTTATTCCGATATCGTTTAAGCCCCGGGCAATGCATTGGCTGATTTTTTTATATGTGCCCATGATGTCGGCGGGGAATATTTTTTCGTCTTCGCCCGCTGTGATCGAGTATGTAATTTCATTAAAATGGAAAACAGCCTTGCCACCGGTTATTCTTCTGGCGATGTCGATTTTTCCCCATCGGCATTTTTCGATATTCAATTCTTTATGGGCGTCCTGGAAGTAACCGATGGAGACCGCCGCCGGCGTTGACGCATAGAATCTTATGGTAGGCTGTTGATTATTTTTTATGGTCTCTTGGAAAATAGCCTCGTCTATGGCCATGTTTTCAAAAATATTATAATTTTGAAAATTAAGCAGTCTCCAGGTCATAAAAAAGGATCATTCGCCTTCTTCCTGCGCAATTAAGTCATGGTAGTTGGAAGCTGCAAGAAGATCTTCCAGCTGCTCAAGATTATCCATTTCGATGACAACCAGCCATCCCGTATCGTAGGGGTCTCTGTTGATGATACTGACGTCTTCCAGGATGTCCTCATTAATAACCACAACCGTACCGCTAACCGGGGAAATCAAATCCACCACTTCTTTGACGGATTCGATGGAGCCAAATGTTTCGTCGCGCTCCACATAGGTGTCGTTTTCAATGAACTCGACGGAAAGAATATCGCCCAGCCTTTCCTGAGCGTAATCCGTTATGCCGATGGTGGCCATATTTCCGTCAACCTTTACCCATATATGCTCGCAACTATAAATGATATCTTCCGGGAAATCCTTCATGATAGAACAATCCTTTCTTTATTCTATAATGGTAAGCTCTTTATTCATT
Organism: uncultured Smithella sp.; assembly: GCA_964480875.1. Lineage (GTDB taxonomy): Bacteria > Desulfobacterota > Syntrophia > Syntrophales > Smithellaceae > Smithella. Next base: position 2,617 of record CAYZRT010000019.1, read on the forward strand.
TTTGTAAGCTTTTCGCAACTGTTTTTTTTAAGTAATATGGTGTTTTCTATTCTCACTCCCCAGAGACCGGGAATGTATAATCCGGGTTCGATGGTGAATACCATCCCCGGTTTTAAAATATCGCCGGAAAGTGACGACAGACGCGGGGCTTCATGAACGTCCAGACCAACGCCGTGTCCTGTTCCGTGGGTAAAATACCGGTCTAATTTTCTTCCGAAAGCCTTCCGTGCGCAGTGGTCTATCTCTGCGGCGGGAATATCCGCTTTGATTGCTTCCAGCGCGCGGTCATGGGCGTCCTTAACGACTTGATAAGCATTTTTTTGCTTATCTGTCAATTTTCCGAAAGCAATCGTGCATGTTTCGTCGGAACAGTAGCCTTGATACCGGATGCCGAAATCGATAACAACAAAATCTTCCGGTTTTATTTTTCTGTCGGTGGGTCGCGCGTGCGGGAGAGAGGAATGATCTCCTGCGGCCACGATGGTCTCAAAGGATACGCCATCAGCGCCATGATGCCTGGCTTCTATCTCCAACTGCAAGGCAAGGTCCTTTTCCCTCCATCCCGGCTTGACGCGGTTTATGACAGCCTGGATTGCCGATGAGGAAATGTGAGCAGCCTTTTTCATCAACTGAATTTCCGTATGGTCCTTACATGCTCTCAGCATTCTCAATTCACTGTCTAATGCAACCCAATTTTCTTTCTTAATATGATTCGTCAATTGATTATACAGGCTCAAAGTGATTGACTCCGCTTCAAATCCCATGCGTTTTGATTTCGATGCTTTTATCTCCTGAACGATTCCCGTTATTTTATCCGTACACTCTTTGATTACAATTTTTTTTGTTTCCCGTCCTGCCTGGGATGTATAACGACCATCAACCAGTAAAACTGTTTGACCGGAGCCTACGATAAGAACGCCTTCAGATCCTGTAAAGCCGCAAAGATAACGAATGTTGCTCATATTGAAAAAAATCAGGCTGTCAATTTCACGGGCAGCAAATGTTTTCTGAAGGAGGGATATTCTGTCGGAGAGAAATTTAATGTCCTGCGGCATTCATTTTCAACCTTTCAATATTTTTTAGCCAGGAAGAAAGTATTTGAACCACATGATCGTTTTTTAAAGAAAGGGATTTCCCGGTTGCCTGCGCGATTTGAGATTTCCTTAAATTTTCCAGCAAGGCCATTGCCTGCGTGTTATCCGGTTCACTTTTTATGATGGTTTCAAGAATTTTTTCCGCATCTTCACCATGCCCCTGCCTGATAAACAATTGAGCCATGGTCAGCGTATAAAAATCTTGTTCAGGGATCATAGGATCCGCCGAAGCCATTGCGGTAGAGGGTTTGTCCTCCTGTTCCAAAGAAGCCATTTTAGAAATAATGTCCCTTGATCTTTCAGTGTCCGGACGCAGAGAAATGAATTTTTCGTAACAGACAGCGGCTTCATGATCAAAACCATAATCGCGGCAGATATCGCCGGCACGCTCATAAATCGTATTAAAACCGGAAATGATGTCCGCTACGGCGTTCAGTGACTTGCGCATTTCTTCAATTCTGCCCAGCTTAATCAACGCTTCACAGTAAACTCCCATAGCATCGACATCTGCAGGATAATCTTTTAATCGTTCTGCGGCAAGATGGGTCGCCTCAATCAGATTATTACTCTGTAAAAGCACACTTGCTTCACGAATAAAATCAATGCGATTTTCATCAAAATTGTTGTTTCCCATTTCCGTAATCCGTTGCATGAATGATATGATTTTGCGCTACGTAACATAGCCGATATAGCGTGTCAAGAATTGAAAAGTTTAATAATGTTGCTACATTATTTCAATGATTGCAGGTAATTTTTGGCCTTAAGACCCAAGGAGGAATCCGGTGATAACTGAATGACATTTTGAAATGCCCCGCGGGCATTCCCATCATCTCTATTCTTTAAATAACTTTGTCCTAATAAATAATAGGCGTCGACCAGCGAAGAATCCAACTCGACTGATTTTTTAAAGTGTTTTATGGCTTCAGAGAAATAACTCTGATCGTAATAAATCAGACCGATGTTTTTTTCTATGAGCGGACGCAAGACGGTAACGGGTTCAACTTTAAGCGCTTCATGATATTTTACCAGAGCCATTTGATAGTTTTTCTTGGAGTAATAAGCCCATGCCATGTTGTAAAAGGCCATAGCCGGCGTGTCATATAAATGATTACGGAGCGCCTTTTCAAACTCTTGAATCGCTTTATCCCAGAGCTTTCTTTCCGAATAAAGAGTGCCCAGATAATTATGGGCTTCGGAATAATTGTCATCCAGCGATATGGCCTCTTCAAATTCTTCAACGGCCTCTTTGATCATTCCTTTGCCATGATAGGCTATGCCTAAATAATAATGAACTTTGGGATTGCCGGAATGATATTTTTCGGCTTCCAGAAGTTCTTTTAAGGCGCTGGTATATTGTCCCGCGCTTAAAAAAGAAATACCTTTATTCAAGAAAATTTCCGATTGCTCTCTATGCCAGGGCGTGTAGGTGCAGGATAATAAAAAAAACATGATGAGCAAGATAGATATGAAAAGAGCTCTGTTTGCAGTTCGCTTCATAAAAAACCGTGATGAAATCTGGGAATCAAGTGTCGATAAAAAATATAGCGTCGGCTGATGACTTGATTATTTATTGGTCATATATTCCTGACTCTCACCGGTGTCGTAACTATTTAATACTCTGGGTGTAACAAAAATCAATAACTGTCTTTTTGTTTTCGTTACATCAGAGGTTTTAAATAACCAGCCGAGAACAGGTATTTTTTGCAGCCAGGGCCATCCACTGACCGCCTTACTATCCTGCGATCTTAAAATTCCACCGATCACAACCGTGTCGCCGTCATTAATAACGACCTTGGACTCAACTTCACTCTTCACGATCGGGGGATTGCCCTGCGGATTCAAGGCGGCTTTGGACCAATCCGGCGTATCATTACTGGCCTTGATATCCATGGAAATTTTTCCATCATCTGTTAATTTCGGCGTAACTTCCAATTTTAACAAGGCTTCTTTAAAAGCAACCGTCGCCGGCGATGTGCCGGAAGCCGGAGTGATATACGGGACCTCGTCTCCCTGTTTGATAAGAGCCTTCATGCCTTCCATGGTGACAACCTTTGGCGCAGAAATGATTTTACCCGTAGAGTTCGTTTCCAGCGCAGCCAGTTGGGTTTCAAGAAATCCTGTCGCGCCACCAAAGACCAGACCGATAGCCGGTGACGATGCGGCCATTGGAAAATTTACAGCGGCCATCGCTAAATCTCCTCCGGAACCTGTAACGCCGATTTGCGGCGGATACGTTTGTGAATACAAACTTCCCGTTGCTTGACTGCCGCCTGCCACGCCCAAGCCGTATTGGCTGCTGCCTGACACTCTCTGCTGACTGCCGAAACCCCATTTAATGCCAAGATTCCTGACAAACTCTTCAGACGCCTCGACAATCTTCGCTTCGATTAATACTTGTTTTAATAAGCCCTTGTCCGCTCTTCTTTTCTTTTCACGCTCTTGCTGTGCTTCCCTTGCCGCTTCGTCTTTTTGACTTCTGGCCAGGCTTGAAATGATGATGACATTATCATCTTCTTTTTTGGTCAGGCCATTAATGTCCAATATCGTTTCCAGGGCTTTTGTCCAGGGGACATTTTTCATGGACAGCGTTATGTTGCCTTTTACCTCATCCGTGGTGATGATACTGACATTACCGTATTCAGCCATGATACGAAAAACGCTCTTAATATCCGCGTCCTGGAAATCCAGAGACACAATTCTTTCTGTTTGTTTTTTAGCAGGAGCTTTTTTGACAACTTGATCCGAAACGTCATCTTTCTCCTGCCCGGTGCTTACTTTTGCAACCGGTTTTCTGGACGATGAAACATTGGCATTTCTTGCTTCAATGCTGGCAACATTGAAATCAATGAGAACATTTTCTCCTTCTTGTCTTATCGAATAAGGAACGATCTCGTGAGGATAGATGGTTAAATAAACCCATTTTTTTCCGTCAATGACTTGTTGCGATGGAACAACGCTGATAATGTTGTTCAATTCTCCCTCTCCCAGCGGACGGCAGAGACTTTCGGCAACCTCAAAATCTTCCAGTTTGATGAGATAACTTCCATTGTCTTTGCTTTTAACGTCAATAGGTTGTTCCGGCTGTTTGGAGATGATCAGATGAATTCTTTCTTTACCGGCCAGCTTTGCCATCATAATATTTTTCAGCATCCCTGTGCTTACGGATTCATTCGCGGCCGTTGGATTATCTTCGTCCGGCGCGGCAAAGGAGTTTCCCATGATATATGTAAAAGTCCATGCAATAATGATTAATGCAATAAATATTTTGGAGAAATATTTTTTCATGATTTTACCTCATTTTAATTTTTACGCAGTTTTAGAATTACTCTTTTTTCCTTATTATTATCATCATCATATTCTTCCACAATGACACGGTCAGTCAGTATTTCTGATACCTTGCCATTATGCAATCCGATGCGTGTTCCGACTAACAAAGGGTAATGTTTTTTTGAGGCATCTTCTACAATAGCCATTCTTTTATTCTCATTGCCGACGATTCCAACCACTTTGTACTTATCTGTTTCAGCTCTTTGTAATGGGAAGATGGAAAGAGGCTTCTCTTTTTTTCCTGCAGCCGCGGTTGCTTTTGGTGTCTTCTTATCAACAATAACGATAAAAGACTTGAATGGATCCGGTTTTCCAGCAGGATGATAGCTATAAGAGCTCGCCTGACCCGGTGGTGACGGCGCCGAAACGGCCGCTGGCGCCACAACCGAACTTGCTGTTGATTCCGGTGTGACATTTGCAGCGGCAGGCGATGGCTTAAGCGACGTTGAAACATCAGATGAAACTGGTTTCGCCTGACTTTGAGCCGGTGCCGTTGCTGCCTCCGAAACCGCTTTCTCCGGGGACGCGGTTTTCGAAATATTTTTTGTTTCAGCAGCGAAGGAAAAAAATGCCGAGACAAGAATAATAATCAATGTGTTAAAACAAATGAATTTTATTTTTTTCATTTTTTCTTTTCACTTTTTATTGCAGGGGCTGTTTCAGTTGTTTTTTCTTTTTTCTCAATGAACATGTAAGTCTTAATTGTAAAAGTTGACGAAATCGATTGTGGTGCCGATTTCGAGTCTTTACTCATGGTGACATCAGAAATATTAATAATTCTCGGCAATTTAGCTACCTTGTCGAAGAAATACAAGATATTCTGAAAACTGCCAACCACAGATACCGCTACAGGTATTTCCTCATAGAAAGGTTCCGGTGCCGGAGCTGCGGCGCCTTTTTTGCCTTTAGCAGCGGCTGGAGGTTTTTGGCCTCTTTGGTCCGACGGTTTCAGTAACGCCGCCGTCTTCGGTTCAGCAGATGCTGAAGCGTCCATTCCTTTGGGCACAGCTGCCTTGGGTTGAAATAATAAAAATTCTATGCCGGTTTCCTTGCCCACTGAAGCTACGGAATGGAAAAGATTGGGTATTTCCCGCTGGTCGGGAAGCTTTTGTAAAGCCATTTTATAGTTTTCTTGCAAACCTTTCACATCAGCCATATATTTTTCGAGCTGACTGGCAATCTTTTCTTGTTCTTTGATTTTTGTTTGTATTTCCGAAAGTTTTACGTTCAGCGAGCTCTTTTTTTCCAGCGCTGAAGACAAAAAGAGATAATAGTAAAAATAACCGATTAATAGAAACGCCACCAATACAACCACGGCTTTGATTTTAAGCGGCATTTTTTTAATAGTGTTAATATCAATATCTATGGCCATATATCAAAATCCCTTTTTTAAAAGACAGGAAAAAGTAAACTGTTGCAAAGTGATTCCGGAAATCTCGGTCTTTTGTGAAGATTTCAGTTCTACCGATTTTATGGGGGCAAATTGTTCAATGCTCTTCATAAAGTTGGCGACAACAATATTATCCCTGCCGATTCCTTCAATTGTGATATTACTGCCCCTCTGATTTATTTTAACAAGCCAGATATCTTTGCCAGGGACAAGCAGCGCCAGGTCATCAAGTGTTTTTAAGGGCGTCAGCCGATTTTCTTCCAGAGTGGCAATGACTCCCAATTTTTGTTCCAGTTCTCTTTTGAGTTTCTTGAATTTTTCCACGTCGCCTATTTTTTTATCCAGAGCGACTTTTGTGGCTTCCGCTTGATTTATTTTAGCTTCCAGATCGCTGATTGAAGATTGTAACATTATTGTGATCCAAACAAGCGCAAGAATGAAAAAAATAAATAAACCGGCAACAATAAATATCTGCCTATAGAAAGTGTCTTTTTTTGCCTTTTCACGATAGGGTAAAAGATTAATTTTAATCATTTGTCGCCTATTTTCCTCAAGCCCAGACCTATTGCCGTCGCGGCCACCGGTTTAATGTTTTCCAGATTTTTTACGTCAATATGTCTTTTGTTATAATTAATTTTTAAAAAAGGATCTATCAATTCAGTTTTGACATTGAGCATTTCCGATAAATGTTTTGTCAAATTGTAAATTCTGGCCGATCCTCCGGCAAGTAATATTTGCTTGATATCTTCTCCGCCAAAGGTTGAACGGAAATAATCGATCGATCTTTCAATTTCCATGCAGATCGGCTGGGCCAATTCAAGGATGGTGTTTTTTAAATCCGTGTTTTCTCCTTCCGTGCCGTTGGGCATTCCTTCCACCTTTAATTTTTCCGCCTCTTCAAAGGTTACTTTATATTTTTCCTGAAGGGCTTCCGTGATGGAATTGCCGGCCAGAGCAAAATCTCTGGTAAAGACGGATACCCCGCCTTTTACGACATTAATGCCTGTCGTACTGGCTCCGATGTTAATCAATACAACCGTTTCCTCGTTATCAAATTCATAGTTTGTGCCATACAATGTTTCCAGGACAAATGGAGCGACATCTATAATTTCGACATTTTGACCGGCGGCGCTTGCCGCCTCCAGGAAGCTGTTGACGATTTCTTTTTTAGCGGCGACAATGATAATATCCATCTGATTGGGATTGTAATTATTTTCACCCAGGATTTGAAAATCATAATTCACATCATCCATATTATCAAAAGGCAGATACTTGCCTGCTTCATCACGGATCAAATCGCGCAATTCGGCTTCATTCATTTGTTCCAGTGTGACTTTTTTGATAATAACGGAATTTCCCGCCAGAGATGTTACAATTCCTTTGTTGCCGCATTTGGCAATTTTGAATATTTCCTTGATTTTTGAAGCCAAACCGCTGGCATCCGCTAAAATGCCGTCAATAATGACACCTTTGGGAATAGGAACTTCACAGAAGCGATTAAGATAATGTCCTTTGGGGTTGCTGATGACCTCGGCTAATTTTATGGAACTTGAACCGATATCCAGGCCGACAAGCTTCTTTTTCCCCGAAAACATTTCTTTTAAATCCAGCATGAAAGCACCATAAATTTGACGTTGTTATTTGGCCCAGCGGTAAACGACATCTCCTTTTTGAACCATTCCCAATTCATTCCGGGCTATCATCTCTATATAATTGATGTTGTTGCGCAGCAAAATAATTTTATTTTTTAATTCGTTATTTTCCGTTGTTATTCCTCTATTCTGCTCTTTTAACTTGTCAAGCTTTTTAGTCATTAAATAGTTGTCAACAACCCCCCGGTTACCAAACGTTATCAAAAGAGACATGAACAACAAGAACAAAATTAACAATCTGCCAACAATCTTCATTGAAACTCGCTCTTAACTTTGTCAGAACAAGTGAGCTAAAAATTAATACGCCTTAATCAAGGGAATACTTCTTCATATGATTTTTGTAACGCTTTAGCTACTTTTAGCTCTGAATTTTTTCTCGTAGATAATCCTTTTTCCATCTTGGAGATTGTTTGGGGCGTCAGCCCCGCTTTTCTGGCCAATTCGGATATGCTCAAAGGGATTGTCTCTCGAATTTTTTTTACCTGATTTTTCTTTATATTACCTGTCATAGATAAAGCGACACCTCACTTGGTTGTTATAAGGAACTAATTTTAAATAAATGTCAAGAATTTTTTTTAATGTGCATTAATATGGATTAATATGGCTTAATATTAATTAATATTTGTTAATTTCTAAGACACCAACTATTATTCATGTGTCATGACAAAATAAGCAAAACAGGTAACTACTTTTTATATGAAAATTTTAAAAAGCGAAGTGAGCGGTTAACCAGTCATTCAACGGCAAATTCCCTTTTCTTTAGCCGTTTTTAATAATTTACAGTTTCCCAGCAGGCAGGACTTTTGCGCGTCATAACAGCCATATTTATTATTGTTCTGCGAAAAAAAGACAATTCCTCTATTGTGGAAAGCTTTGGCATAATCCGGTTTCAGTTTAATCGCCTGGCTGTAATTCACAATGGCCTGGGGGGATTGACCGAGTTTATCGTAGGCGAAACCACGACCTAAAAAAGCTTCCGCATCGTCGGGCTTCAGGCGAATGGTTTCGCTAAAATCTTCAATCGCCCGTTGATACTGACCAATTGCGTTGTGAATGGTTCCCCTGTTATAAAAAGCATCGGCATAATCGGGTTTTAGTGCGATGGCCTGACTATAATCTTTCATGGCCTGCTTATACTGACCAAGGTTGTCGTAAGCAACGCCTCTGTTGTAATAGGCTTCGGTATTACGGGGATGAAGTTTAAGGGCGTTGTTTAGATATTCGACAGCCTTTAGCGGATCGGTATATTTTTGTCCGTCCGATAAATCTTTGGCCTTCAACAACCAATCATCCGCTGTCTCACTCATCGCCCCGGAGGGAAAAAGGGCAAAAATCATTAAAAGAACCATGGTAATTTTACGCATGAAGCTCCTTTCACATAGGTATAACTTATTATAATCAATAAACAATAAAATGGGCAAGCAATTATTGCTTGTTCAGGTATTTTAAATAATGCATCAATCAAAGAATTCAACCGACAGATCAGGGCTTGGACATCATAATCTAATACTGAATTCCGATAAAATTTCCGGCATGTTTTTTATGTAAAATCTTCTAAAAATTTCTTGCAAAATCAGGCTTGATGTTTTAGTAAAGTTCAATAAAAATTATACGGGTTCTTTTACAAGGATTCATCAATATATTTTCACAGCTAAAAAGACGATTTTGCGGATTTCAATAAGAGTGTCAAATCCCGATGTCGGTCTTTATCCGGGAGCGCTCTTTATAATATAGCGGGGCACAGAAGAAAATTTGGTTTCAGTGAAGATAAATTGATCAGTGCAATTGAAGCAACAAGGTCCAGATACACCAGCATAATTAGGGGGTGCAGCAAATGAGAGAGATTGTTCAGAAAGTATTTTTTCTAACCGCAATAATGACGCTGTTGACCATTTCAGTCGTGTGGGCCGCGCCGCCGGATGCCGGACAACTGATGCGTGAACAGCAGCCTCAGCGGCAGCTGCCTTCCAAGGCTCCTCAGCCGGAAGCTGAAAAACAACGAACTCCGATGGCTGATACGGGCGTAAGCGTAAACGTAAAAAGTTTCAAATTTACAGGGTATGAAGGACTAGTGCAGGAAAGTGATCTCCAGGCATTGGTATCCGGCGCCATCGGCAAAAATCTCAGCTTCAACGAATTGCAGGAACAGGTGACCAAGGTTACCCTTTACCTGAAGGACAAGGGCTGGTTTCTCGCCCGTGCTTATCTTCCCAAACAGGACGTGACCTCCGGCATCATCGAGATCGCCATCATTCAGGGAACCAGTGACGGCAGCGTGTTGATTAAGCGATCCTCCGGCGCCAGAATCAACGAAGGATTTCTCAGCTATATCGGTCAAAAGGCCGTAACCCCCGGACAGCCGCTCAGCGAGAGGAAATTGGAGCGAGCCGTCCTCCTGATGAATGATCTTCCCGGTATTAACGCTCATGCTTCGCTGGCGCCCGGAGCGACCTCCGGCAGCACGGCCGTTCAGATTAATGTAAACGAGGGTCCGCTTTTTTCCGGCGCCCTCTGGGGCGATAATTACGGCAACCACTACACCGGCGACTGGCGGGGTAACGTGATGTTGAGCGTCAATGACCCCTTAAGTTACGGAGACCAGTTGACCGGCATGGCGACCGGGGCAGAGGGAATTATTCAGGGAAGAGTTGCTTATGATTTCCCGCTTATTCCCGGCGGCGTCAAAGGGCACATGTCTTACACCGGTATGGCCTATGACTTGAAAGAAAATTTGTCCGAACTGGACATGGATGGTTGGAGCACTGCGTTAAATGCGGGCGTGAGCTATCCCATCCTGCGCAGCCGAAAATTGAATGTATCGGCCAGCCTCTTTTATGAATACAAAAAACTGATTGACGAAGCCCTGGATGTAGAAATCCGTGACCGTGTGCTCAACAGCGGCATTTTGAATTTCCAGGGCGACGAATACGATACCCTTCTGGGCGGCGGTTACACCACATTCAACGCCGGCGTCACCTTCGGGGACATGGATGAACAAACCGCCGACATCGACATCACCGGCGTAGAAGGAAACTACACGCATTTTAATTTTGGCGTGGCGCGTTTACAGCGTTTGTTCAATCGGGCCGCCGTTAATATTTCCTATGCCGGTCAGTTGTCGTTGGACAACCTCGACTCCAGCGAAAAATTCATTCTGGGCGGTCCCAACGGTGTTCGTGCCTATCCGGTGGGTGAAGCTCCCGGCGATGAAGGGCATCTCTTTAATGTTGACCTGCGATACGAATTGCCCATTCCCACCCATTGGGGAATGCTTCAGTTCAATGGTTTTTATGATGCCGGTCATATCCGGCTGCATCACGATCCGTGGACGAATTCCATCAATACCGCCACCGAAAAAAACCGGTACTGGCTGCAGGGCTACGGAGCGGGTATTTTCTATGCTTACAAACAGCTGCTCAGCATCAAGGGCTGTTGGGCGCATGTCATAGACCACAATCCCGGCAGAGACATGGACGACGACAATGCCGACGGCAGGGACGACAAATATCGTTTCTGGGTGCAGGCCGCGTTATATTTTTAATGAGACCCAAATTTCAGAAGCGAATAACCTAAAGGTCACTATAGGTGCACTGAAATTTGATGGTCGTAATGAGTCTTAAACTTCAAAAGCA
>CAYZRT010000019.1:13721-14823 GCA_964480875.1 uncultured Smithella sp.
CCGAATTATCGGGATTGGAAATTATCCCCGAGGCGAAGCCGAGCGGGATAAATGTGGGGCTAATAGACTGATTTTTTAAACAACGTTGTTTCGAAACCACAGCAAGGTGGAGAATGGAATCACAGAATTTGCCGATGTTTTATAAAAACCCTGTTCCTCTCAACAAGGAGACGCAGGCCGGGATGACCATCAGCCCAAGCCCCAGCGGCTTTAAATTTGCCGCCTCCACTCAATTTGTCCTTTTGGCCGGTGTGGAATTTTTTGATGCCGGCCGTCAATTTCCGATTATTTTTATAGCCACCGTGGATAAAAGAATTCTTCCGGTGGCTCTTTTAGGTCTGGAAAAGGAAGAAAACCTTTTTGTCAATGAGGAAGGCGTCTGGACCGGTCATTACATTCCGGCGTACATCAGGCGTTACCCTTTTATCACCACCGACGCGGCTGACGGCAAAATGATCATCTGTTACGACGAGGCCTTTGACGGCTTTAATCTGAAAGGCGGCGTTCCCCTTTTTGAAGGGGGCGAACCGACCGCCAAAATGCAGGAAATCCAGTCCTTTCTGCAGGATTATTATGTCCAGATGAAAAAGACGGGATTGTTGTGCGCCCGGCTTCTGGAATCGAAGATGCTCAGGCAGATTGACGCGCAGGCCACGATGAAGGACGGACGCAGTTATCCGCTCAAAGGCATGCTGGTGGTGGACGAGCAGAAAATATCCCAACTACCCGACGATGAAATCGTCAAACTGTATCGCAGCGGCCAGCTGGCCATGATTCAGGCGCATCTGATGTCGCTGCGTAACTTCGGTATTTTAATCGATCGCAAGGCGGCGATCAAGGAAAAGTCCGAAGGTTTGGAAAAAGAAGAAACAAAAAACATTATACAATAGAAGAAGGCTGTAAATTCAAGAAGGGTGATTTAAAAAACCCGGCAACCATAAGGGAGTTGTAGTATGAACAAGGTATATCAGCGCATCTGGTCGAAAGTCAAGGGAAGGTGGATTCTCGTTGACGAGAAGACGTCACACGGGAGCGGCCCGGCCGCCATAGTCGGCGCCATCACGTTGGCGGCGTTCCTGTCGATGTCGGGAGCCGTATCGGC